>CAMWMZ010000024.1 GCA_947175485.1 uncultured Clostridia bacterium | reverse complement strand
CACTTTTACCGTGCGGCGGCAAACTTTTATATTATTTTTGTGCTTTTTTTAATTTGTTGTAAGTGAAAAATCCGAATTTGAAATTGTTCTTTCTCAGCTTCGGTAAATCCGCGGCGGTAAACCGTTTATCCAAAGTCAAATATAAAACTATGTTTTCCTTTAGCTTTTCATCGAATTGCTTTAGCGTATCGCAAGATAATCCGCCGGCATGTATGGCAAGCATAGCGCCTGTGTAAAAGCTTACAAGCTTTGTGCAAATCAAATCAAGCGTAAAGGAATAAACGTCTTTGGTAAGTCTTGATTTGGCTTTTTTAAATTCTTCCAAAACGTTGTAAAGATTTGCTTCGTCGGTTTCGGAATACTCTGCTTTTATCGGAGAAAATTCAAAAGGCTTAAATTTATCAAGCTTTATAATGCTTTTTGCCGAAAGAGAGGCGTACGCCTGAGCGGTAAATTTATCCGTGCATAATTTTTGCTGAACGGATTTTAAAACAGATGTCTTTAAACAATAGCCGCCGTTAAACAATAAAATATCTGCGTTTACGCCGTCTAATTCGGTGTAAAACTCGGGAGAAAGCTCGCAAGTCAAATCTCCTTCGGCAATTACCGTGTATTTACCTTTTGCCTGTTTTAGTATTTCGTATAAAGATTTTCCGCCGTCTGTTCCGAACAGCTCTATTTCTTCCGGAATCTCCGTATCCGCGGTGTCAGCCGCGTCGTGGGTGATTAAAGTAAAAACTTTTTTCATAGGTAACAAAATTATATTATAAACGCTTGTAAAAGTCAATACAGCGATTGATATTTGGGCTTTGGTGTGTTATAATCGGAAATGTAATGAAATTGTTGTTTTTTGATATCGAGTGCGCGGGAGTACATAAAACCTACGCAAAAATCTGCGTATTCGGCTATGTTCTGTGCGACGAAAAGTTCAATATTTTGGAAAAAGAAGATATCCTTATAAATCCGCGCGGCAAGTTCGAGCTTACCGACAGAAAGGGCGAAAAGGGTATCGTTTTGCCCTACGAGTACGCCGAATTCAAAAAACAACCCGCTTTCCCGAAGGTTTATTCACGTATAAAGGAGCTGATTGAGGACGAGGATACGCGCGTTCTCGGGCACGCCGTTTTAAACGACGTAAAATATCTGAACCTTGAATGTAAGCGCTTCAGACTGCCTGCGCTTAAATATTCTTTTGCGGACAGTCAGCTTTTGTTTATGTCGTTTAAAAACGATTTTTCCCATCAATACGGTTTGGAGCATATTGCCGAAGAGCTTGGCGTTGAGTTTACTCCGCACCGCGCGGTTGACGACGCTTATGCGACAATGCGTATCACGGAAGCAATGTGCAGGGCGCATAATTGCGGTTACGACGAGCTTATAAGGCTTTTAAACTTTTCAAACGGAAAAACGGAAAATTATTTCGTGACCCGTCCGCAGTCTGGCGGATTTAAAAAGTATAAGTCAGACAAGCGCGCGGTAAAGGAAGCTCGCAGCCGTGCCAGAGTTAAGTTTTATAATAATTTAACGCGCAAACGTTATAAAAAAGGCGGAAGGCTCGATGGAAAAACATTCAACTTTTCACGTGCGGTAGAAGATAATATTGAAACTTCCGTTGCGCTCGTTGATAAAATATATGCGCAGGGCGGAAAATATACTCAGCACGTTGAAGAATGTACGGTTTATGTTTGCCCTGAAAATGACGCGACCGACCGCACTAAAAAGGCTTTAAAAGCTAATAAATCGGTTATAAGCCTGGAAGAACTTACGGAGCTTTTGAATGATTGATTTACCCGTAGAATTTATAAAAAGAATGAAAGAGCGGCTCGGTAACGGATTTGCCGCCTTTTTAAATAGTTACGATGCGCCGCCGTCCCGCGCTATAAGGGTGAACACGCTTAAAATATCTCCCGACGATTTCAAAAAAATTTCGCCTTTGCCGCTTGGCGAAAACGTGCCGTGGGAACGCTGCGGGTTTTATACTTCGGCAGAAGGACTGGGCAAAACGGTTGCGCATGCGGCGGGGCTTTATTATGTTCAGGAGCCTTCGGCAATGTGTGCCGCGCCCGAGCTTGAAGTAAAAGCGGGAGAAAGGGTGCTCGATTTGTGTTCCGCTCCGGGAGGGAAAGGAACGCAGCTGGCGCAATATATGAACGGAAAAGGAGTGCTTGTTTTAAACGAAATCAACAGGGAGCGTTGTGAAATTCTGAAAAGCAACGTTGAAAGGCTCGGCGTAAAAAACGCTGTTGTTACTTGTGCCTCGCCCGAAGCTCTGGCGGACGTTTTTGGCGGATACTTCGATAAAATTCTTGTTGACGCGCCTTGCTCCGGTGAAGGTATGTTCAAAAAAGAGCCTAACGCTATCCCCGAATGGAGTGTTGAAAATATAAAAATATGCGCGGAAAGGCAGGCGCGGATACTTTGCTGTGCCGATAAAATGCTTGCGGCGGGCGGCAGGCTCGTTTATTCTACTTGCACTTTTGCAAACGAAGAGGACGAAGAACAGATTGAACGGTTTTTAAACAGCGGCAAAAATTTCGAACTGCTCCGCATGAAAAAATTAATGCCGCACGAGGCGTGCGGAGAGGGGCATTTTTGTGCGGTATTGCAAAAAAACGACGGCGTTCGCAACGATTTAAAGCTTAAAAATGATGCGTGCGGTAAACAGAGTGAAAAGCTTAAAATATACCGTGAATGGGAAAGTCAAACGCTTAATATGCGTTTGGAAAACGTTTATTGCGACAACGGGCAAAATATTCTGTTATTTTGCAACGGCGCGCCCGACAGTGAAGGCTGGGCAAAGCAAAAGGTGTTCGGCGGTTCGGGGTTGTTTTTAGGCAGATACAGCTCCGACGGAAAAAGGTTCGAGCCTTCCCACCGCCTTGCAATGATTTTAAAGGCGGAAGAGGCAAAGAGCGTAGACGTTGACGAAGATACTGCATTAAGTTATTTGCGCGGACTTACGTTTAACGCGGAAAAAGCGCAAAAAGGCTGGAATTTGGTAGCTTATAAAGGTTATCCCCTCGGTTGGTGTAAGGTTTCCGACGGAGCGGCGAAAAACCATTTGCCTAAAGGTTTGAGAATATAAATTAAATAAGCTTTATACACGTTTGCTAAATAAGAAATCTCCCGCCCTTTATCAAGGGCGGGAGATTTTATTTTTGATTATTCGTTTCCGTTATCTTCCGTGTTTTCTTCGGCGGGAGCTTCCGCGGGGGCGGAGGGCTCTTCCGGTTGCTCGGAAGGAACGTTTTCAACTTCGGGTTCAACCGCATTGTCTGAGGATTGTATTTCAGCTTCTTTCGCGGTTTCTTCGGGTTGAGATTGTTCTTCGGGAATTTCGCCGTTTACTTCGGCTTCTTCCGTTTCGGGTTCTTCTTCGTTTTTAACAAGGTGAAGTTTTTTGATATAACGGTCGCGCTGACGGTAAACGTTTTTGTTTCTCTGTTTAGCGCCTTTGCTCAAACGCTTTTTCTTCAATATATCTTTAATAAGAATTGCCGCCAGAGTTGCAAGCAAGACAACAACCAATATTATTGAAGAAACATAAAGCCAAACGTCGCCCGAAATATTGCCGTCATCATCGTCGTCTTCGTCGCCGTCGTCGGGCGCGGTGCTCAAGCTGATATTCTGATCAACAGCCGAGTAATCTGCGAATACGTTTACCGAATTCTGTTCTTTGTCTTCACAAGTGAAGTAAGCGAGTACTTCGCCGAAGTCGGAAGAGTTATATTCATAACCCGTTTCTCCGTCTTTAGCCGTATTTGCATTGAAAGGCACGTAGGATTCGGAATCGTAAAGGGTGTAGGTGTAATAATTCGCACCGTAGGTAGCTTTTAATGCGTCCAAATCCGCTTGATTAAGCTTTCCGTCGTCAACAAGCTTTTGCGCTTGTTCTTCGTAATAGGCAATGTTTTTGTTCGCCCATACGTCGGTATGGTCTTTCAAAAGCTCTTTATAATTATTGATAACGTCCGTTTCGTATTTGGAGATAACGCCGGAATAAGTGTCCGCGCTAAGCGAGTATGCGCTGTAATCGAACGCTACCGCGCCGGAAGCAAAGCTTTCGTCCTCTTCGTTAACGCCCGTTTCTCCGCGCGCGCCGCTCCAAAGCTCAAGGCGGTAATTTAAAGATTTGCTGCCTGTATGGATGTTGAAATTAACCGTTTTCCATTCGCCGTTGGTATCGGTTACTTCAACAACGTAGGGTTTATCAAGCGTTTCATGGTCGTATCTTGCGTAAGCTTCTTCATCGAAGTTGGTTACTTCGGTGGTTTTCTTTCCTTCTTCGAGATAATAATATTTGCCGTCTACACATTCGTAAATACGCTTATTATCCGAATTTACGAGATAATGGTCGGCTACGACCGTCTTTTCAGCGTTTGCATAATAGGTTTCGCCGTTTACGAGATTATCGAAGGAAACTGCTTTGCCTTGCTCGTCGTAGAAGGTGTTATGCTCGAACTTATAGTTTCTGTAAGATTTAATAAGGTTGTGCAGGTTTGCATAAACCTTTCCGTCTTTGCCGTCATAAAGCCCGTCGTTACGCAAAGTATAAACAATGTGCTTGCGGTGTTCGGATTCCTTCCAGTCTTCGTCGAACTCTTCGTCTAAAACGTTGCCCTCTTTGTCATACCAGAAGGTGTAAGCGGGGGTGGTGTAGCTCAAAACGTTTTGAGGGTTGTCGCTGTCTACAAGGTAGATATAAGCTTTTGCGCCTTTGGCAACCATAACCTTTACGCTTACGGTAACGTAGCTGTCTGTAGAGGCGGTTTTGTTTTCGCCCGCAAAACCGTAATTGCATACTTTATTTATGTTGTAATAAGTTTGGTTTTCGTCCCAGTCGGTGCCCTTTGCGCTTTGGTATCTTTTTCCGTCTACTTCAACAACGGCGCCGCTATAATCGTCTGCCGCTTCGATATAATATAACTCGTAAGTTTCTTCGGTTGCGGTTACGTTATCGGCGTATTTTCTCAGATTATTTATTATGATAAGGGGCTGATAGCAGTCCTCGCCGAAAACGTTAGACCAGTTTTGACCCGCTTTATCAAAGCTTGTTGCGATTTCGCTCCAAAGGCTTCCGTAATTGCTTTCATAATCTTTATTGATTAATCCCGCAAGAGAGTGTGTGTTGTAAGCGTCGTATGCGGGGTTGCTGTCTGCTTTTGAAACAGCGGAATTCGCACCGTTCAAACCGTTATAGGTAGAGGGGGTGGCAATTCCCGTTTTAATGTCGGAGGTGGAGTTCGCCTCGTCGAGCTTGTTTCCGCTCTTGTCGTCGTCTTCGCTGTCGAAGGAGAAAAGTGCGGTATAGGTGCCCGCGCTTGCAAGCTTGTAAATTTCCTCGTCGATTTCAAGCGTCTGAAGATTGGATATCGCCGCCCAGCCGCCGTCGTAAGATGTTGCATTCTGAATATCGGTATTGCCGAAACTGAAATCTATGTTGAACTTCTTTTCGTTTTCGGAAGCATTGTCCGAATACTTCGTGCTGTTCTTTACAAAGAAGAAGCACTGCGTCCAGCCGTTATAAATGTCTTTTTCGTTTTCAAAGTTGGTTGTTACGCCGGTTGTATCTATCGTGAGCGTTTGCGCGTTTTCTTTATCCGTATCCGCTATATCGTAAATTTTTAACGTTGCGGCGGATTTTCCGTTCATATCGCTCGTTTTAATCCAGAACGAAACTACAAGATATCTGTCTGATTTGTTTGTTGCCGATTTGGAAAGGTCGAACGCGGGAACGTCGCAGATAGTGGAGGTGTACGCCGCGCCGTAAGAAGAAAGCATAACCAGCATATTGCTGTTCGTTTCGTTGTATTTGGGAAGATGGGTAATGCCCTTATCGCCAGTAAGCGCGTCTTTTAAAAGCTTGGAATAATCTTTGTCTTTGCCGTTGAAAAGCGCGAAATCCGCGTTTGCCCCGAACGTTCCTATAATATCGTTTTCGGTGGGGCGGTTTTCCTTTTTCTTAACAAGGTCGTATTTGCCCGACTGGTCTGCCGCGGTAACGCCTATAAGCTGAGCGGAGTTGCTTTCTGAAGTTGCGTAAACCTTTCCGTCCGCTTTTTCGGAGGTCAAAGCCGCTTTAATATTGCTTTGGTCAAATTTAACTGCGCTGTATCCGTTGTTTTTGTCCGTTTCGGAAGCAAGGTCGATTGCGTAATGGAAATCGTACGCATGGTTGAAATCGGTTGTATTGCCGGCGGGTTCGCGCATTTCCTTATCCGCGTTGAAGATTTTTTCTTCTTTTTCGCTAGTAAGGGTGCAGGTGGTGTTTTCAAGCTTGGAAACGTTTTCTTTATAGGAATCGATATCCTGTAAATCGCGGTATTTGGTTACCGTGACGTCGTCGAAGAACGCGTATCCCGTACATTTTTCCGCGTCGCCGTCCCTGCCGAGCCCGAGCCTCAGCTGAATAGTGCTGGAAGCAAAGTCGCACGCGTTGACGTAAATTTTGTAATTTAACCAACCGTTGCTCTCGGTGACGGTTTTGCTGTCCGCGGACGCGTATTTTATTATTTTTTCAGTGTTTATGTTCTTGATTGCAAACGTGTCTACGGAATTTCCGCCAACCGTTTGAACAACTTCGATAAAAGCGCCCTTATCCTGCTCGTCAAGCGCGTCGTAGCCCTTGTCGAATTTCAAATCGGAAGTTTTTACCCAAAGAGAAATTTCCGCGGCGGTGTTTGCTTCGAGGTTTATCGAAGCGGAATTGTAATATTGCTGAATTCCGTTATATTTACCGTCGGTGGAATAGTTGTGCACCATAAGAACGTTGCCGGCGGGGTTTTTCTTTTCCTTGTCGGAGAAGAGGTTGCCGTCGTCGTCTTTAAAAACTTCGGTTGTGCCGAGGTAGAATTTTCCGTCTTTTTCCTCGTATTTGCCGTAGTGCGTTTCGGGGTTGGAGATAACTTCGTGACGGATATTTTTCGTGAATTCTTCGTCGAAATAGTATTCGCCTTCGTCTTCGTTTTTGTAAACGGTTTTTCCGTTGTATTTTCCGTCTTTTATGCCGAAGTAATTTTCATACCCCTGATGGGAAATCAGGCTGTCCTTTACGTCGTCTTTTTCAAGCAAAGCGGCGTAGGGGTCTTTATAGAGAACGTCGCGCTTGCGCATCGAGTTGTAGTCGATATAGTCGTCGTGCGAAGAGCCCAAATCGTAGTTGTATTCAAGCTTGTCCGCCAAATCTTCGGCAACGAGAGCGTTCCAGTCCTTTTCCGACGTGCCGATAATGCCCGATTTAACCGAGCCGTCTCCGCCGAGAGTCCAGTCCTTAACGTTTTTAATGAGATAAACCGCATCGTCGGGAATATCGAAATATTCGAAGCTGCCGTTTTTAAGAAGAGCGGAATCCTCCCTGGACGGCTTGGAGGTATTGTCTTCGTCGTCTGCGGGGGCGCAAGCCGCGGCAAGCCCCGTGCACGTTACCGACAGCGCGCAGAGCGCGGCGATGAGCGACTTTCTTGTGAATTTTAACTTAGAGTAATTTTTTGCCATAAAACTCCTGTGATTTCTGCGGCGGAAATCGGCGCCGCATTTCTTAATTATATAAAATCGTACTTCTCTATTTTAATATAATTGCCTTTTTTACGCAAGCGTTTACGGCGGAAACAGCGAAAAAAATTTATTATTTTGCGTGATTTTGCAAAAACTAACTTAAAACGGATATGAAAACGGGAAAAAAGAATTTCAAAGGCATAATTTGCGGACTTCTTACAGGGGCTGTCAACGGGCTTTTCGGAGGCGGCGGCGGTATGGTTGTGGTGCCGCTTTTGAAAAATATGCTGGGATACGAAGAAAAACGCGCGCATGCTACGGCAATACTTGTAATCGCCCCGGTATGTGCCGCAAGCGCGGTTGCTTATATTGTTAACGGGTATTTCAACGCGGGCGTAGTAATACCCGCAGCCATAGGTTCGGTTGCGGGCGGATTTTTGGGTGCGATGGCTTTAAATAAGTTCCCCGAATTTATAGTCAACGCGGTATTTATTGCCGTTATGCTTGCCGCGGGGATAAGGATGATTATATGAGTTTTATATTATACCTTATCGCGGGTTTCGCCGCGGGATTGCTGGGCGGAATGGGTATGGGCGGCGGCACGGTGCTTATTCCGGCGCTGACCATACTTCTCGGGGTGGAACAGCACGTTGCGCAAGCTGCCAATCTGATTGCTTTTTTGCCTATGGCGGCGTTTTCGTTGAAGGTTCACAAAGAGCGCGGTCTTTTGAAAACGGAAGGGATTGCGGGGATAGTTATTCCCGCAGTGATAATTTCCGTTTTGAGCGGACTTGTTGCGGCGCTTTTGCCCGCTGAAGTTTTAAAAAAGCTTTTCGGTGCGTTTTTGATTTTGCTTGCGGTGAAAGGATTGCTTTCGGTAAGACTAACCGCAAAGAAAAAGTAATTATTTTTTTCTTGCGAACAGCTTTTTGAAGGGGCGCGCGGTAAACATTTCAAGGCAATAGAGCGCGCCTGCGGTGAAGCCGAGAATGAGCGGCGCGCAAACCGCGATTTGCCATATGGGAGCTAAATAACGGGAAACAATTCCGTTTAAAAGCCACCCGAAAAGACAAGCCGCGATAACGACTGCAATTCCGTGCAAAGCGTATTTCAGATAGCTTATTCCGCTGCACTTTTTCTTTAAAAGCCGTAAATTCAGCGCGGCGCAAATCGTGTGGCTTAGCCCCAGCCCGAGAATGTAGGCGTATACCCCGATGAATTTGGTTAATGCAAGTATGGATATCAGCATAGCCGCCGCGCTTATAAAAAAGTAAATAAGCGTGCGCTTTTCGCAGTTCATACTGTTTAAAATCGTGTTCGTTATCATCATTATGCACATAGGAAGCACTATAAACGAGCTTACGCGCACGATTTTTCCGCAAAGCTCGTTATCGTATAAAAATTCGCTGATAGCTCCGCCGAGCACAAACAGTACGGGTATTAAAAGCGTGGCGATGAAAATTGCGGCTTTAACCGTTTTTTCCACGTCGTAACGAACGGCGTTTTCTTTCTTTTTATAGTAATTTTCGCTGAGTTCGGGGGCGACCACAACGGCGATGGAGCCGATAAGCGCGTTAGGGGTGAACAGCATAGGCACTGCCATGCCCAAAACGACGCCGTAAAGCGCGATTGCTTCTGAGCTTGTGTATCCGCAAACGTTTATGAGCAGCGCGGGCAAAATTACGGCGACCGCGGAATTCAGAAGCGAAGTGGAGGTGCGCATGGCTGTAATGGGTGCGGCGGCGGAAATAAGAGGCTTTAACTGTTGTTTGGGGTTGACGAAGCGTCCGCCCTTTTTTAAATACCAGAAAATCGAAACTATAAACGAAAAAACATATGAAATAAGCACGGCAATGGTTGCGTTGCGCGCACCTATAACCGGATCGGAAACGCCGAAAATCAACCAGATTCCCGCAAATACCATTACTGCGTCTTCCAGAAGTTCGATTACCGAATAGGGCAAAAATTGTTTATTGCCCCAGAACGACCCGCGGATTACCGCATAAACGGACGTAATGATAAGCCCCGGAAGGAGAATAACGAAAATATCTATGCACCGCTCGTCCGAAAATAAAAATCCGAACGCGTTCCGCCCGAAAAATAAAACGATAGCCGCAGGAACGGTTACGGCAAGGGTGCATAAAATTCCCGCCGTGACGGCGGAATGTTTGCCGCGTATATCGTTTACGGCTCCGCTTTTCGCCATCAGGCGGGATACGGTGACGGGCACCCCGCTTGAAGCCGCGGTTAAAAATACGGCGAAAACGGTAAGACAAATCTGGTAAATGCCGATTCCTTCCGCGCCGATTATGCGAGTTAAAATAATTCTGTAAAAAAAGCTGAGCCCCTTTTCAACGGTTGAAAATACCGTGACCTGCGCCGCGGATTTGTAAATATTATTTTTCATTTACAATATTCTACAAATTACGAACTTATTTTATGAACGAAAAATTTTTTATTTGCGTATGATATAGAAATGTTTACGCTCGTTACCGACCAAAGCAGATTTTTTAAAGTAAAACACGGACAAAGCGGCGGCGAGGTGGAGCGGGCTTTGTCTTTGCCCGTTTCAGACGTGTTTGCGGGGAAAATTATAGAAAGGGGGCAGCCCCTTGTTCCTTACACGGTCAAGCCGCTGGAAAGCTACAAATCGCTTGCGGAAAAATTCGGTTTGGCGGAAGAAGAGCTTAAAAGGATAAACCTTTCAAAGCCCCTGTATCCGACGTGCCGGCTTTACGTGCCGTGCAAAAACCGTCGCGTGAGCATATAATAAAATAAACCCAAATAACGGAGGTTAAAATGTCATTTTTTTCAAACTTTCAATCGGATAAATGCCCCGGCACGATAAGCGGCAATCCCTTAAACGGAATGTGTGAGAAAGTTTGTATCCAGGCGCAGAAAATTTTCGACGCCTGTATAAAGCAAATCCAGATAGAAAACTATTCGCTCACGCTCACCGACCCCGTGCCCTCAAATCCTACATACCCCTTAACTTTTATCAGCGCCAGGTCAACCTCGTCCACGGGCAACATCACCGCGCTCAATATAGAACGCCTTCCCGATAAGCCCAACTGTGCAAGAGTGCAGGCGACGATAAGTATTCCCGTAGAGGTTCTTTATACCGACGCGAACGGAGTGGAGGGCGTTGCCCAGTCTACCATAAGCGTATCGGAGGACGTACTTTTATACGTTCCCGCTCCCTCGATTATGCCCTATAAAGCAACGAGCGAGGTATCCGCGGTCTGCGCGGAGGGGCGCTTTGTGGAAGGCGGAACTTTCAGCGTAAACGCTTGCATTACGGTGATTTTAAAGATTGCCATAGACGTGGAAATTCTTGTTCCGAGTTACGGCTATTGCGCAATTCCCCCCGCACAGGATTACTCGCAGGAGGTGTGCGCGGGCTTCTTTGAATTGCCGCTGTACCCTCAGGCTAAGTCTTGTACAAACAAGTAAGTTTTTTAAATTTTTCTTTCGTTCCCCTCGGATTTTGAGGGGAACGTTTAATTTTGCGGGGTTTAAGAGGTACTATGTCACGCATAATCAGTGGTTTTTTGTGTTAAAACGCTTTAATTTCAATGAAAAAGGTGCTAAAATAAAGATATATGAAAATTTTCGCTATAAGCGATTTGCACCTTTCGGGAATGTCGGATAAGCCTATGGACGTGTTCGGCGCGGGGTGGGAAAATCACTTTGAAAAAATAAAAGAGGACTGGCAAAACAGAGTTTCCGACGGCGACCTTGTTCTGGTTGCGGGTGACGTCAGCTGGGGCACTGCGCTTGAAGAGGGGCTGTTCGATTTGCAGTCTTTAAAGGGGCTGAAGGGCAAAAAAATTTTTATCCGCGGCAACCACGATTTTTGGTGGAACGGCATAACCAAGCTGCGCCGCGCCGCCCCTGACGAAAGCTTTTATTTTCTTCAAAACGATTGCGTGAAATTCGGTGACGTCATCGTTTGCGGTTCGCGCGGGTGGACTTGCCCCGGCAGCGCGGACTATACGGAAAACGACGAAAGGCTGTACAGGCGCGAGGCGGAAAGATTTAAGCTTTGTTTTAACGAGGTTGAAAAGATAAGGCAGGAGGGCGACAAGCTTATCGTTATGATACATTATCCGCCCTTTTCCCCGAAAGCGCCCGATACTTATTTTACGGAAATGTTTGAAAAGCACCGTGCCGACAAAGTGGTTTTCGGGCATATTCACGGCGCCGTTTACTTTCCTTTCAGAACGGAGAAAAACGGAACGGAATACGTTTTGACTTCTTGCGATAAAGTAGGTTTTACTCTGCAAAGAATTTTGTAAAACGCTTTACTTTATCGATTGTTTGTGATATAATCCCTTACAGACAAAAAGGCAGATTGCAACGATGGGTTTTAATTGTAATTTGATTGGTTTAATAAAACTTTCAGGCGGACTGACGCTGTTTTAAACGGCGTTATTTCCGCTTTTTTTCTGTAAAATAATTTTAAGGAAAACGAAATGCTTAAAAATAAAGATTTACTCGGGTTAAAAGACTGTACCGCGGAAGAAATTTATGAAATTTTAGACGCCGCCGTACAGATGAAAAAGCTATTGAAATCGGATTGTAAACAGTCGGACATGCTCAAGGGGAAGGCGCTCGTAACGCTTTTTTACGAAAACAGCACGAGAACCCGCTCATCTTTCGAGCTTGCCGCAAAATACCTCGGCGCAAGCGAAGTGAACATTTCCGTTGCTACAAGCTCCGTTCAAAAGGGCGAAACGCTTATCGATACGGGCGAAACGCTTGACGCAATGCAGATAGATTACGTAGTTATCCGCCATCCGATGGCGGGAGCACCCAAGCTTTTGGCGGAACACGTCAAGGCAAGCGTACTCAACGGCGGAGACGGTATGCACGAGCACCCCACGCAGGCGCTTTTGGATATGTTCACCATGCGCGAAGCCTTTGGAAAAATCAAGGGGCTTAAGGTTGCGATACTCGGCGATATAAAGCACAGCCGTGTAGCGATGAGTAACCTTTTCGGGCTTAAAAAGCTCGGCGCGGAGGTCTTTATGTACGCTCCCGCGACAATGATACCTAAAGAAATAGAAAAGCTCGGCGCGCGCGTATGTAAATCGCGAGAAGAGGCGGTTGAAGGAGCGGACGCTGTAATGGGGCTGAGAATTCAGCTCGAGCGTCAGCACGGAGGGCTGTTCCCTTCGCTTTCGGAATATTCGAAATTTTACGGCGTAAACGACGCCGTTATGAAATACGCAAAAAAGAACGCGGTTGTTCTTCACCCCGGTCCGGTAAACAGAGGCGTGGAGCTTACTCCCGGGCTTATCGACGGTGAAAAGAGCCTGATTTTAGAGCAGGTTACAAACGGCGTGGCGGTGAGAATGGCGCTTTTGAAGCTTCTTGCCGATTACAGGGAGGCGAACTTATGAAATTATTGATTAAAAACGGAACTTTGGTTACGGCAGACGGTGAAATTAAAGCCGATTTGCTTGTTAACGGCAAAGTTATAGAAAGGATTGCCCCCGCAATCAACGAGAAATGCGAAACGATTGACGCAAAAGGCAAGCACGTTCTTGCCGGAATTATCGATATGCACGTTCATCTGCGCGAGCCGGGATTCGAGGGCAAAGAGGACGTGGAAAGCGGCTGCAAGGCGGCGGTAAAGGGCGGCGTTACGCAGGTTTGCTGTATGCCGAACACAAATCCCGTATGTGACAACGCCGTAGTTGTTACTTATATTAAGCATCGCGCCGAAGAGGTAAACCTTTGCAAAGTAAATCCTATAGGAGCTATTACCAAGGGACAGAACGGTGAAAGTCTTTCTGATATCGGTAAAATGAAGTCCGCGGGGATTGTTGCAATCAGCGACGACGGAAAGTCGGTTGCTAATTCCGCCGTTATGCGTCTTGCGATGGAATACGCGAACGATTTCAACTTGAAATGCCTTTGCCATTGCGAGGACGCAAATCTTGTTGACGGCGGGGTTGTAAACGAGGGTTATAACTCCACGCTTTGCGGACTTAAAGGAAGCTTGCGCGCTGCCGAAGATATAATGATAGCGCGGGATATCGCGCTTTCGGAAAGTCTGGATATTCCCGTGCACATTTGCCACGTATCCACTTATAGCGGAGCGGCTTTAATAAAAAGCGCAAAGGAGCGCGGCGTTAAAGTAACCGCCGAAACATGCCCGCACTATTTCATTTTGACCGACGATATCATAACCTCTTATGATACCAATACTAAGGTAAATCCGCCCGTAAGGGAAGAAAAGGACAGGCAGGCTATAATAAGCGCGCTTAAAGACGGCACTATCGACTGCATTGTAACAGACCACGCGCCCCATTCTTTAAAGGACAAGCAGGTTGAATACAATCTTGCCGCGTTCGGTATAAGCGGAATAGAAACGAGCTTTGCGCTCAGCTACACGTATCTTGTAAAAACGGGTCTTATGTCTTTAAGCGAGCTTTCCGAAAAGATGAGCGCCAACCCTGCTAAAATTTTGGGGCTTGAAGGCGGCGGACTCGGAGAGGGCGCCGCGGCGGATTTGACTATCGTCGATTTGAAAGAAAAATATGTAATCGACGGCAATAAATTTGTTTCCAAGGGAAAAAATACGCCGTTCAACGGCTTCGAGGTTTTCGGGGCGGTAAAATATACGATTGTTGACGGCGAAATCAAATATAGAGGATAGAAAAATGGTTGATAAGCTTATAGAAAAAATTATCGAATTGCAAAATCCGACTTGCGTAGGGCTCGATACGGATTTCAATTATCTGCCCGACGATATGAAGAAGGATATTTCTACGTTCGAGGGCGCGGCGGAGGCTATCGCGGAATTCAATATGAATATTATAGACAAGGTCTGCGATATCGTTCCGTCGGTAAAAGTTCAGATTGCTTATTACGAAATGTACGGGCATGCGGGCTTGCAGGCTTTCGAGTATACGGTGAATTACGCGCGCGGACGCGGGCTTGTGGTTATAGCCGATTGCAAACGCAACGATATCGGTTCAACGGCAGGCTGCTATTCAAAAGCGTATCTCGGCAAAACGTCTTTAAACGGCAAGTGCTTGCGGGCTGTTGAAGCGGATATGCTCACAGTCAATGGGTATCTCGGCTTCGACGGAATAAAGCCCTTTGCGGAAGATATTAAAAAATACGATAAATCGATTTTCGTGCTTGTGAAAACTTCCAACCCTTCAAGCGGAGAACTGCAAAATTTAAAGCTTGAAAACGGCAAATTTATCTATGAGCAGATGGGCGAGCTTGTTTCGGAATGGGGTAAGGATACGATAGGTAAATACGGCTATTCCGACGTGGGCGCGGTTGTAGGCGCAACACACCCCGAAGAAGCCGAAAGGCTTAGAAAACAGCTTCCGCACACATTCTTTTTAATCCCCGGGTACGGAGCCCAGGGCGGCAATGCGGAGATGCTTAAGGTTTGCTTCGATAAAAACGGCTTAGGCGGCGTGGTAAACTCTTCACGCGGGATTATCTGTGCGTATAAAGACGCGCGTTACAGCGGAATGAATTACGCAGAAGCGGCGCGCGCGGCTTGTATCGATATGCAGCAGGACCTTGCTTCGGTTATAGGTAAAATGGGAAAATAAATGAAAGACTTATTATCCGTTGTTAAATCCAACCGCGCTGTTGCGGAAAATATTTATATGATAACTTTGGCTTTGCCGGAAAGCGCGGGCGCGTTGCACGGCGGGCAGTTCGTTAACTTGGCTACGGGCGACAATTCTCTTCTTTTGCGCCGCCCTCTCGGCGTGTGCATAGCGGAAGGGAACGAGCTGAGCCTTTGCTATCAGGTCAAGGGTAAAGGCACGAAAAAGCTGACGGAAGCTAAGGCGGGGGACGAATTAAAGGTTTTACTGCCGCTTGGCAATTACTTCGATTTGTCGGAATATAAAAATATCGCGGTGGTCGGCGGAGGCGTGGGAGTATTCCCCTTGATAGCCGCTATACGCGAGAACAAAGATAAAAATTTTTATTCTTACATAGGCTTCAGAAACAAATCCGCAGTGTGCCTTTTGAACGAACTCGAAGCAAGCCGTTCGCTTAAAGTGACTACGGACGACGGCAGTTACGGAGATAAAGGTAATGCTGTTCAGTCGTTTTTGGCGGACGCGGAAAAACTTAATATAGACGCGATAATTTCATGCGGCCCCCCCGTAATGTTAAAAGCATTGAAGAGCGGGCTTGCATCGCTTGGTATAAAAAAACCTTGTTTTGTATCTTTGGAAGAACGTATGGGCTGTGGAATGGGCGCGTGCCTTGTATGCGTTTGCAAAACGTCCGACGGAAAGAACGCGCGCGTCTGCAAGGACGGGCCGGTGTTTGAAATTAATTCGGTAGAGCTTTAATAATAATTTTAAAGGAGAAATATATGGAAGAAGTTATTGCAAGAAGAAAGAACAGTTTGGGCGTAGGCTATATCAGCGCTGCGGTTATAGGCTTTGCTTTATGTGCTTTCGGCGTAGGGATTGGAATTGCCCAGGATTTGATTGGCGCAATTGTTATCGGGCTTGCCGTCGGGCTGTTGATTGCCGCGGTAGGCGTATGGCAGGCGGTTATATTTTACAAATCGCCCAAAAACATAATCACATACCGTGACGGTATTCTTCAGCTCGGAAATAAGGCGGCTTGTTCGCCTTTGGACGTTTCCGGCTGTAAAATCATTGTGACGAGAAGAAACGGCGTCGTAGACAGATGGGGCAAGGTTGAAATTACTCTTACCGACGGACGCAAGTTCGTGCTCAATTATGTGGATTATGTCGAGGCGGTGCAACAGAGGCTCGGCTCTTTAAAAGCAGAGTGCTATGATAATTTAATGAAGCAGCGCGCGGCGGAAGAGGCAGCGGCGGCTAAGCACGCAGATACGGAAGCTGCGCAAAAGACCGAAAATCCGAACGACCCTTTTGGAGTTTGATTGCGTACAAACCTGACAAGCGTTGAAAACGGTATTTAAAATTTGCTTTTAAAACTAAGCCGTAAAAAATTTGAACGCCAGGTCAAAGGTTAAAATTAAAATGGAATAAGTTATCGCAAAAAAAGACAGATACGTTTCCAAAGCCGACAAATTTATGCCGGCAGTGGGGATTATCATAATAATTCTTTGCGTAATCGTGCTTATTTTATATCCGATTGTCGGTCGGCGGGTTACCTTTTTAAACGATTTCAAACCGAGGGAGTTGAAGCTTTTTATATCTATGGGCTTCCTTATCGGCGGCGCGGTAACCGCCGTTGCCGCGGTGACGATTTACCGCACCAAACGTATACCCGAAAAGATAATAACCTATCAAAACGGTATCCTTAAATTTTCTGACGGGTTTTCGTGCAGAATAGAGGAAGTTAAAAGCGTGATATGTACGTCTGCCGTCGATTACGGAAGCGATACCGCTTTTAATATAATCTCTATGGGCGTAGGCAATACAGGCTCGCTCACGGTGTTCGTAGGCGGCAAGAAAAGATTTATAACGGGATTGAAAACGTTAAAAAGGCAAACGACAGATTAATTCAACTAATGCTCGAATACAGAGAGAAAGGAAACAACATATATGGCTGATTTACAAGTGAATATATGCGGGGTAAAATTTAAAAACCCCGTAATTGCCGCAAGCGGAACTTACGGATTCGGGCGGGAATATAACGAACTTTACGATATTTCGCAGATAGGCGGTATCAGCACAAAGGGCATGACGTTGGAGCCCCGCCTTGGCAACCCCGTGCCCAGAATTGCAGAGGGCACAAGCGTTATTTTAAACGCGGTCGGTTTGCAAAATCCCGGCGCGGAGCATTTTATTAAGTACGATTTGCCTTTTTTAAGGGAAAAGGGCTTGGTTATTATCGCCAACGTTGCCGGTAAAACGCTTGAAGACTACGGTGAAATATGTAAAAAGCTTGACGGACTTGTGGACATGGTGGAGCTGAATATTTCCTGCCCCAACGTGCGCGCGGGGGGAATGGCGTTCGGTATCAAACCCCAAAGTATACTTGAAGTAACGCGTGTTGCAAAGGGCGGACTTAAAAGAACTCCGCTAATCGTAAAGCTTTCCCCTAACGTAGAAAGCATCGCGGTGAACGCACAGTCCGCAGAACAGGGCGGGGCGGATTGCGTATCGCTTGTAAATACTTTTACGGGAATGGTTATCGATATTGAAAAACGCAGACCCGTTATTGCCAACAACACGGGCGGAGTATCGGGAGCGGGCATAAAGCCGATAGCCGTAAAGATGGTTTACGAGGCGGCTCACGCCGTGAAAATTCCCGTAATCGGAATGGGCGGGATAATGACCGGAGAGGACGCTTTGGAGTTTATGATGGCGGGCGCAAGGGCCGTTCAGGTTGGCACGGCTAACTTTGCAAATCCCAACGCAATGCCTGAAATTATTGCGCAAATGAACAACTGGCTTGATAGCCGTAAAATCAAAAGCATCAATGAAATCATCGATACGGTGATAATGAATTAATAGCGTAAATCGGGCATATATGCGGGTTAATTTTTAAATCAGGAGAAAAATTATGACTTATAAAGAGCAGTTTATTAAATTTATGGTGCAGAACGGCGTGCTTAAATTCGGCGAATTTACCTTAAAGAGCGGGAGAAAAGCGCCTTATTTCATCAACACCGGAAATTATAAATCGGGCGCGCAGCTTGCAAAGCTTGGCGAATATTACGCGCACTGTATTGCGGAAAACAAAATCGAGGCGCAAACGCTTGTCGGCCCTGCTTATAAGGGTATTCCGCTTGCCGTTACTACGGCGGTTTCGCTATATACAAACCACGGTATTGACCTTAATTACTGTTTTGACAGAAAGGAGGTTAAAGATCACGGAGAGGGCGGACTTTTCGTAGGTAAACAGCTTGAGGACGGCGAAAGGGTAATTATTATCGAGGATGTAATGACCTCCGGCAAGGCGCTCCGTGAAATTCTGCCTAAGCTCAAAGCAAGCGCAAACGTTGAAATTGCGGGTATGGTGATTTCCGTTGATAGAATGGAGCGCGGACTTGAAAGCAATCTTTCCGCCGTGCAGGAAGTATTTAAGGAATTCGGCGTTAAGGTTTATTCTATCGTGACTATGGCGGATATAATCGCCGCGATTGAAAGCGGAGTTATAGAAGGCAGAGAATATCTTGAAAAAATGAAGGAATACCGTAAAGCTTACGGAGTCGAATAAAAAAATTTGAAAATCCCGCCGTATTATTTTACGGCGGGATTTTTTATTTGCAATCAAAACGCGGAAAATGTGTAATCGAGATTTCGGTAATATTTTATTATATCTTTAAGCGCTTCCGCGGTGGCGGTTTTTGTTGTTGAATCGTGAGCCAAAAGCACTATAAAATCGGAATTTGACGGGGTCGTTACCGAAGCTTTTACAAGCTGTGCCGGCTTCGGGTTTATAAATTCCGCATCGCGCGTGGACGCGTTCCAGTCGATATACCGCATGCCGTGTTCTGTTACCGCGTTAATGAGCGAGGTGGAAAGCCCGTAGCTTCCACCGGGGAAACGGTAAAGCGTGGAGGTTTTACCCGAAATTTCTTTTATAACCGCGTTGCATTTATCTATATCTTCCAAAAGCTTTTCGGGCGAGGCGTAAATATTTTTATATTCATGGGAATAGGTGTGAACGGCTACCGTATGCCCTTCGTTTATTTCGCGTTCTATAAGATATTTGCGCGTTTCCGCGTTTTTACCTATAATAAAAAACGTGGCTTTTACGTTTTCTTCTTTTAAAACGTCTAAAATTTTCGGCGTAACCCTGTCGCTCGGACCGTCGTCGAAAGTAAGATATATTGTTTTTCCGGACCTGTCGTCTGCAAACGAAACCGCGCTTTTGCCGAAAGCCGTGCCGCCGACGAAAACAATCAGAATTGCGCACATCAAGAGCGCCGCGCATATCGCGGTGAAATTTCTGTTCATATCCGTATTTTGCGCGGAATTTCCAAATTAATACAAAAACAGCGGGCTATGGATGCAATCTTTAATAAAGATTTACGTTTATAATAGTGTCGGCAACGGCAATCTGCAATTTACGCATATCCTTTGAATAAATATATCCGCTTTTTAAAGCTTCGCACTCCTTTGTCAACCGCCTGAAATGTTCGGAAAAGCAGTTGTCCGCATTTGCTTTCATAAGTCCGTTTATTGTGTTTTCTATGCTGAATACCACGGCTTTTGCATTGTTTTGGGAATATTCTCCCGTGTCCAGCGCGTTTGCGCAGTCGTAAGCCATATGGGAAAGGGATTGCAAAGTGTTCAGGTTGCCCGTATATAGCTGAGTTTTGCTTTTTGCGCCTATCGATTGTAACGCATATTCGTCTTTTTCGATAGCGAGTACTTCGCAGTCGAGATTTCTTTTTTTCAGGCCTTTGCAAACGGTTTGCGCGTCTTGTTCGGTATAATAGCATGAAACCGTTATATAGTATGCGTTTCCGTATTCCAAAACGTAGCCCGCGCCGCCGAAGCTTGAAACTGCGTCTGAAACGGAGCCCGCAGAAACGGCGTTGTCTTTGACGGCGTAGCATACGAAATAAAACGCGGATTTAAAGCGTATTACGTTCCCCGTGCAGGATACGGAAAGAATTATCAAGGCGGCGGTTACGGCTAAAACCGCCGTCAAAGAAATAAAGAAAGGCGAAACCTTTTGACCGCGTAATCTCATATTATAAGATATTTTGTCCGACGTAAATTTAAAACTTAAATAATCGCTAAAAACGCTTGCAAAAATTATTTTATTTGATATAATAATATAGTCAATTAAATACTTTGCTTTTGTGGTTGAAATTTGCAAAAGCGCAAGTTTAATATCCGTGCTACTGTGGCTCAGCTGGTAGAGCAGCTGATTCGTAATCAGCAGGTCGCCGGTTCGAATCCGGCCAGTAGCTCCAAATACAGCTTTTGCTATTGCAAGGGCTGTATTTTTTATCGGCGAAAGAAAACCGCGGTTCGCGCAAGGAGTTTAACTACGGCGCTTTGCGCTTTTTATTAAAATAGTCAAATGCGTAAAATGCGGTAGACTGCTCTAAACAAACCTATTTTTTGTTGGTGGAGAATGACAAAATATCCCGTTATTCTGGTGCATGGAATAGCTTTAAAGGATTTCAGATTTTTGAGAGCGTTCGGCGCAATTGAAAACGTGTTAAAAGCCGAAGGGCATACGGTTTATACCGGTAAAACAGACGGCTTCGGCACAGTTGAAAATAACGCCGTTCAATTGAAAGCCCAAATTACCAGAATTCTTATAAAGCACGGTGCGGAAAAAGTGAATATTATCGCCCATTCAAAAGGCGGGCTAGATGCAAAATATATGATTAAATTCCTTGGTATGGAGCAAAGAGTTGCATCGCTGACAACCCTGTGTACGCCGCATAAAGGTGCGCAACTTGCTTCGCTTATATTGCGTTTGCCTTTGGCTGTTAAAAAATTTATCGCTTTTTGGGTGGATTTATGTTATCGGATTTTCGGGGATAAGCACCCCGATTCGCTTGCCGTATGTAATCAGCTTAAAGCTTATAATTCAAATGAGAATACGTCGGGATTTAGCGATAACGTTTACTGCCAAAGTTATTCAACCGCAATGGAACGCGGCCGCGACGACTTAATAATGAGTGTGCCTTTTATGATTACGAAACGTCTTGAAAGCGCTAAATCGGACGGATTGGTTTCAGAGGAATCTTCAAAATTCGGCGAATACAAGGGCGCGGCGGCAGACGGCTCTATTTCCCATTCGGAAATAGTGGATTTTATGGTAAAAAAGAAAAAGCGCAGCCGAATTTACGGCTTTTATATCAGACTGTGCTCCGACCTTGCCGACCGCGGATTTTAGAGTTTATATAACAAGCGTTAAGCCTCTTTGCATATTATGTAATACTGCAAAGAGGTTTTTTCATGTCTTTAAGCGTGTGTCTCATAGTTAAAAACGAAGAGGCGGTAATAGGCCGATGCCTTAACTGCGTTTGTAAGTTTGCCGATGAAATTATCGTTGTGGATACCGGTTCGACGGATAATACCGTGGAAGAGGTTAAGAAGTTTACCGATAACGTTTGTTTTTTCAGGTGGTGCGACGACTTTTCGGCTGCGCGTAATTTTTCTTTGGAAAAGGCTGAAGGGGATTACGTTATGTGGTTGGACGCAGACGACGTGATTACCGATGAAAATTGTAAAAAAATCCGCGAGCTTGTTGAAGGCGCGGATTTTGATATGGCGTTCTTGCCGTACGCCGCCGCTTTTGACGGTGACGCTCCAACCTTTGTTTATTACAGGGAAAGAATTTTTAAAAGGAGTAAAAACTATCGCTTCAGCGGGGCGGTTCACGAGGCTGTTGCGCCTGAAGGGAATATAGTTTATTCGGATGCCGCCGTATACCACAAAAAGGTCAAGAACGGAGAGCCTTTGCGCAACCTCAGCATTTATCAAAGCCGTATTGCTAAGGGGATATGCCTTGACGAACGGTCGGAATTCTATTACGGCAGAGAGCTTTTGTACGCAGGTATGTACCGCGAAAGTATAGCGGTTTTGGAGCATTTTTTAAACGGCGGCGGCTGGGCGGAAAATAAGCTGGAAGCTTGTTTGAACGTTTATCGCGCTTATACCGCTATCGGTGATAAAAAAAATGCGATGGATTATCTTTTGAGGTCGTTTTTATTCGCACCGCCGAGGAGTGAAGCCTGCTGTATTTTGGGCGAATATTTTGCGGAACAAAACGACGTTAAATCGGCCATATATTGGTACCAAAACGCTCTTTCTTGTAATAATGCGGAAAAAGAGGGCGGGTTTGTAAATTTGGATTACGGCGGTTTTATTCCCGATATTCAGCTTTGCGTATTGTATGATAAGCTCGGCGATTTCGAGCGGGCAAACGCATATAATGAAGCGGCGGGCGCGATAAAGCCGCACAGTGAAAGTTATCTTTACAATAAACGTTATTTTGAAAATAAATTAAAAAAAGAGGTATAAAGTGAATTATTTTAAAAACATATTTTTTGCTTGCAATTCGGATTGTAATTCGGGCTGCAATCCGTGTAACCCTTGCGGTAACGGAACCGTCAGAAGGATTTATATTAATACGCTCACAGGGATAACCGGACCGACAGGTCCTACTGGTGCAACGGGTCCTGCCGGAGTAGGTCCGACAGGCGCAACAGGCGCAACAGGTGCAACCGGAGCGACAGGGGTGACCGGTCCGACAGGCGCTACGGGAATAACGGGTGCAACTGGTCCGACGGGTTTAAGCATAACCGGTCCTACTGGTGCTACGGGGGCTACAGGTGTAACAGGTCCAACCGGTGTAACAGCTGGATCTTCAACACATAAGCCAGACCACAACACTAAGTCCAAGCTACTGTGAAGTCAGGGTGGACGTGAAACAAAGG
>CAMWMZ010000023.1 GCA_947175485.1 uncultured Clostridia bacterium | reverse complement strand
TTTTTTTATAAGGCGTCATAGCCAAGCGGTAAGGCAAGGGTCTGCAAAACCCTGATTCCCCAGTTCAAATCTGGGTGGCGCCTCCAAAAATGCCTTGGCACAGCCAAGGCATTTATTCTTATATATATTTACGCTTGTGTGGTGGAATAGGCAGACGCAAGGGACTTAAAATCCCTCGGTAGAGATACCGTGCCGGTTCAAGTCCGGCCACAAGCACCAAAAACCGGTGAGAAGTGTTAACACTTCTCGCCGGTTTTGCTTTTTTGTAGTAAATTTCTGTTGCAATTATTTATTATCGGTTTTGTGCTGTTTTTGTTTAAAAATATACCGTCTGACTTTAAGGGGCTGAACGGCGTAAAAAATTTGTTATTTAATAGTTTTAAGCATATTAAAAACTTGTAATTATCTAATTCAATCTCTTTAAATATAAATCGTCGGAGTGGGTAGTATAGCCACGGTTTAATTTAAGGTTTCAACTTCTTTATGTTCCGTATCCCAGACCAAAGCATAACCAATACAAGACAGCATCCGCATTTTTTACACGGGCTAATAAAAGCATACCGAAACTAATATAAGCGGCGTTTATTGCAAATCATTATAAAATATTGTCAAAATATTTGTAATGCGCGGTTTTGATTTTAAAACAATAAAAGGCATGATTTTACAAGCTTAAAATTTTTCTACAAATTTTTATTTTTGGGGTTGCAATTTAAAAAGCGCCGTGTTAAAATGATTTTACAGAAAACCGATTTTTTGCGAGGTGAAATATGGTGCAGATTCTTGTTTGGAAAAATATGAATCAGGATGAACAGGCTCTGGCGCAATTTGTTCAGGGCGTTTTAAACAGAAAAGGATACAAAATTTTTATTGATATCGATAATTATAAGCAGTTTTTAAAAGAAGAAGCAAAAGAGGTCGATTTGTGGGAGCTCATCAAAAACACCTCTTCAGAATTTTCAGGCGCGGTTTGCTATGACCTCAACTGTAACGACGTGGGAATAAACATGGCGGCAATAATTTCTGCGGCAACGGATTTGCTGGGCGTACCCAGAACGATTATCAAAAAGATTAATGCTCTTGGAATTAAAACGGTTCGCGACCTTGCCGAAATTAAAGGCAGCCGGGCGGAAAGGCAACGGGTGATTTTCAATGAGTATAAGGATAAGCTCAATAAAACCGCGCTTGTGCATCAAGTGGTAAAGCAAGGCAATTTCCATCTTGTTTTGCGTGATTTTTCCATAGCCAACCGCTGGGTATGCGTCTATACGAGCGAAAGCGAAGAAGACCGGGCTTTGCGCTATGAAATATTGAAGTGGCTGGATACCAACGTTCCCGTTTACGGGTGGAACGACGACGAAATTGCATTTATAAAGGATATTTCCACCTTCGGAGATTACGCCGTTCCTACAGACTGGTCGTCTAACCACAGCTATTTCGGGCAGAACATACATACCGTAAAACAGAACACTCCGCGCACTCCTATTGCGGAAAATAAACACTATGTAGCAATAGTGGTCAGCGACGGAGATAACGTGCAGTGGCTCGAACGTGAATTTTTCACTACAAGCACTTTCGGTCAAAGGCAGAAGAGCGCGGCCGATTACAAGATTAACTGGACCTTTTCGCCTTCGCTTGCCGAGCTCTGTCCGGATGCGGCGGAAAAGATTTATTCCTTCGGCAAAAAAGATTACTTTATAAGCGGCGTTTCAGGCGTGGGCTACGCAAACTGCCTGTCCTATCCCAGGGAACATTTAGACGAATTTACAAAGCGTACCGCCGTTACCATGAAGGATTCCGATTTACAGGTCGTCTGCCTGCTCGATAATATTTCTTTAACCGAAAACGCAGATTTTGTTGAAGATAGGTTGTCAAGCTATGCAAAATATGATAATATAGAAGGCGGTATTTGGGAGCTCGACCCCGACCGTTACGGCAGCGGAAAGGGTAAAATATTCTGGGCGTGCGGCAAGCCGTTTGTTTCAGTTCGGTTCACTATGTGGCACCCGAGCGGCAAAAGCGAGTGCGTCACAAAAGAATGGCTGGACGGCGTTGCCAAATGTGTTAACGAAATGCCCGTTTCGCCTTACAGCGAAGAAGGCTATACGGTTTTGAACGTTCACCCCTGGACTATGTCTATGGAAAGTCTTGATTACGTCGTTTCCCAATTCGGCGAACACGTCGAATTAGTCTATGCCGACGAGCTTATCCGAATGATAAAAAAGAATTTAGGAAAAAAATGAAAAAAATAGTTAAAATTACCGACGTTGCCGAAAAGGCGGGGGTGGCAAAATCCACCGTTTCAAACGTTCTTACGGGCAGAAAGTTCGTAAGCGACGAGCTTAAGGCAAAAGTTATGGACGCCTGCAAAGAATTGGATTTTCACCCTAACTTTTACGCGTCGGGGCTTTCCAGCCATAAATCGAATATAATCGCGCTGCTGCTCGAAAGTAACGAAGACGTAGAAAGACCTTTTTACAGGGAACTTATAGTTGCGTGTCTTAAAGAAGCTTCAAAATTAGGTTATTCGCTTTTAATTTATTATAATTCCGATAATGAAAAACTGTTGAATACTTTAAGGCAGGGCATGGCGCCAATTGACGGGGCAATAATAATGAGCCCGTGCGTAGACGATAAGCGGTTGACGCAAATACAATCGGACTGTATCGACTGTGTAATTATCGGCCGCCCCGACGGCGAAATCGATTTTAATTACGTTGATATAGACAATATCAAGCTTGTTAAAGACGTTTGCAGCCAACTCATTTCTTTATACGGTAAAGACGTTTATCTGATAAACAGCGATTACAGCCTTACTATTTCAAGAGACAGGGCAAAAAGCTTCAAGGATATTTGCGCCGAGTACTCAATAGATTTCGGCAAGCATATGTTTGAAAGCAAATTAAGCTGTGAAGCTGACGGCTATGAGATTTCATGCAAAGTAATAAAGAAAAACAGCGTCTTTATCACGGCTAACGGCTTTTTGGCGGCGGGGGTATACCGCGCGGCTGCGGAAAAGGGCCTTAAAATCGGAGAAGACGTCGCCGTTTTCGCGCTTGGGCGTTCGCAACAACACGGTTCTTTCAAGCCCCAGTTAAGCTACGCCGAGCAGGATTACGGGGTTATCGGCTCTAAGGCGGTGGAGTTGTTAATAAATCAGATTAACGACGGCGGTATAAAAGAGCCGGTTTTAATCGAAAGTAAACCCATTTTTACGGCTTCGGCAAAAAAATGTAATTAACACAAAATGTTAATTTTCATTTTTAAAATTTAATTTTTTTATCAATTTAACAAAAAATTTAATAATTAACAAAAATTTATAGCTTTTACCACTCTTCGCTGTTAGCAGTTAACAAAAAAGCCATTAAAAACTTTTTTAAAAATGTTGTTGACTAACAAAAATTCTAATGATATACTTGCAACCGCAATCAAGAGATTGACTACCTCGCGGAGGGTTAAAAGGTGAAAAGTTTTTTTGAAAAACTTAGAGCTGCGTTGTCGGAGCGTGAAGACGAGTACGACAGGGCGTATTATTATTTCGCCGTGCAGAATATTCTCAGAAAGTAAGTTTTTATTACTCGGATAAGTATAATAACAACGTCGGCAAAAGCAAAAATTTAAAGATTTAAGGAACCTGTTCACGGTTCCTTTTTTTGTTGCGCAAAACAGTATTCGAATTATTTTTGAGGAAATTTTACATTTGGTGGTTGACATTTACATTTTTCTGTGATATAATCAAGAAAAACGATTTTCTGATATAAAAACCTTAACAAAAAACAAGGTATTATGTCGGGATAAAGTCGTCCAAACAGTAAAAAACATAATAGTTGCGTAAACTTCCGCAAATATTTTAAGTTAAATAAAGCTTAAAATATTTTTAAGCGGTATGCGTGCTATTTTTTTTGGGAAACAGAAAAACGGTTTTTTACGGTTTGTAAATTTGGTATTGAAAATAATAAATAAAGGGGATATAATGATTATGAAACGAATCAAAAAGTGGTTGGTTGCTTTTCTTGCGGCGGTTGCCTGCGTTACGCTTTCAATCGGGCTTGCGGGTTGCGCAAACGGGGACACGGAAAAAGTGACCCTTAAGCTTGCCGGGCAGACAGCAAACGCTTCCGGCGAATACTCTGCGGAGCTTACCGAAAAAGACAGCAAGCAGTTTACGGTTGTGGTCGGCTCGCTCAAAGATTACGAGCTTCAGGCAAACAGCTCCGACGCTTCCGTTGTTACCGCGTCGGTTACGCAGAGCGCGCTTTCGGTACAGGCAATTAAGGCGGGTTCCGCAAAGGTAACTCTTTCGGAAAAATCGGGCAAAGCCAACGAACTTATTTTAAACGTAACGGTTAAGGCGGCTCCCGTGGTTGCACCCGAAAGCCTGTTTATGACAAACCTTACGGAAGATGCTTCGGAAAAAACGGGCAGCGGTACTCTTGCAGACCCTTACACGGTTACTCTTGCGGGGGGCAAAAGCTCAACCCACAATTTGACCGTTCAGCCCGCGGCGGCAGACAGCAGATTTACTTGGACTGTCGGTACCGTTGAGGAAGAAACGTTCACCGCAAGCGAGGCGGACGTTGTAACCGCAACGCAGAGCGGCGCGGTTCTTACCGTTACAAGCGCGGTTCTTCCCGAAGATAAGGATTCCGACGTCTATTATATAAAGGGCGAAGCCCTGACTGGCGATTTGGTCGTTTATGTTAAGGTTACCGTTGAAAAATACGTTGCGCTTGAAAGCATCGCCGTAAACGGACTTACGGCGGCGGCAGATCCCGCAACGGACGGATATGATTATATTTTAAGAACCGCTAAGGGCACAAACTGGAATATGGATAAGGTTGCGGGAAGACTTACAAGCGGAATGGGTAAACCCGCAGGCGAAAGACCCGCAAACGGCAACGTTTCGTATTATCATAACGTCAACGTATTCTCGTTAACCGCATCGCCCGCAGAAGCTACGGATAAAGACTGGATTATCGCGGAAGAAGGCAACGCGAACATCTTTAATGCAAATCCGGACGGCACGTGGAATGTTACGGGCGCAGGCGAAACTATTGTTACAATAACCAACAGCGCGAGTGAAGCAAGCGTAAAAATCAAGCTTGTTGTGGAAGATACCGTCTATACGGGTATTTTAAAGAGCACGTTCAACGGAGTGACGGCGGCAACCAATCTCGATTGGGCGTTTGACGACCACGCCGACGACACAACCGTTACCGCTAAAGCCTTGCTCGGGCAGTGGCACTTTGCGATGAACAAGACTACCTCCAAGCCCGACGGCGACGACGGCAACCAGAAAATTTTCTGGCTTGGCGGCGCAGACCGTCCTTACGGGTTTGACATTGAAACGCGTCTCGATACAAGCACGGGCGCAAAAACAAGCGATACGCTTGCACTTGCATGGACAAAGGCGGCCATTCCGGCAGGCGCCGATAAGCTCGAAGCGATTTTCGGCAGCCACGGCAGCGACAGCTACACGCTCGGGCGCATAGTTCTTGTAAAAGAAGACGGAACGTCCTATGCGGTTTCGGGTGACTGGGACAGCTTTGGCGGTAAAAACGTTTCGTTTGATATACCTGAAGAGTGCAAGGGCGCTACGGTAGCAGTTGTTATTGAAGTTAGGCTTACCAAGGCAAATAATAACGGTGAATTCCAGTGCAAGGGCGTGTGGATAACCGTTCCCGTTACGGGAATTACCCTTGAAGAAACCTCTGCGGAAGTTTCCCAGGGCAGCGTTTATCAGATTATTTACAATACCGTTCCCACAAAGGTTGTAGACGACAGCGTAACTTACAGCGTAACAACGCAGGTTGCGGGCGGCGAAGGTAAAATCACCGCAGATAAAAACGGTAAGCTTACCATCGCAACCGACGCTCCCGTGGGCGTGTATACCGTAACCGTAACCTCCGTAGCGGATAATTCGGTTAAGGCGACGTTGACCGTTACCGTTACGGGTTATGTTCAGGTGACGGATTTCTCGGGCTCTTATACCGATAAATCCGGCTCGCATAATTTGAGCGGAGCGGAAATAAGCGCCAAGAAGGGCGCAAACGCGCTTGACCTCGAATTCGTATTCGGACCCGAGGGCGCGTCCGTACAGACTTATACCGTAACTTATAAAGATAACGGCGGAGAAGCGGCGGCAACAAGCAACGTTGTATCTATTGCGGAAGGCAAGCTCAACTTCGTATATGCTGGAACCGTTGAAGTTACCGTAACCCCCGATGCGGAGGAAGCTAAGTCCTTGGCTATAACCTTCACGGTTACCGTAAGGGAAGGCTCCGTTCTCAACTGGGGCACGGCAAACCAGAATTCAAAAGACGCTATCCTTGGCGGCGAAGACCCCTGGACAATGACAAACGGTAACAGCGGCGTAGGCGAAGGCGCGGACATTCAGGGTAAAAACAGCTATATCGAAAAGACGATAGACGTTTCTGATATGGATACGCTCATAGTTTACGCACGTATCTTCAAAGGTCAGCAAAACGGAGCTACCGTATACATGGAAGTTACGGTAGACGGCACGGTAATAAAACCCGTAGGCTTCGACGGCAACGCTTATCTTGAAGAAATCGCGGCAAACGATAACGCTCAGGCGTTCTATTACGACTTGTCGGGAATTACGGGCGAGGTAACCATCCGCATGACTAACCAAACGGGCTATCACTTCGTAATTCAGCAGATTACAATCAGCTAACTATTAAACAAAAAACTATACAGCCGCGGCGTTATGCCGCAGTTGTATAGTTTTAACCGCTTAACCCTTTCACTAAAAATTTTCAGGAGGCAATAATGAAAAGAAAACTTATCGCGACCGCGTCGGTTATAGTTGCCGCAACTTTATTTTTGGTTCTTACAGGGTTTATAGCTAGTTTCAAATTCGGCAAACGTTCGGGCGCGGACGATATTCCCGTCCTTGAGGAAAGAAGCGGCACGATAACCGTCTGGTGGCCTGGTTCCGATACGGAAAGAAAGGCGATAGACAAGGCGGCAAGCGATTATACTGCGCTATATCCCGAGGTTACTATTAACGTAATAGGTCAGCAGACCGCAGACTTTTATTCCGCGTATACGCTTGCGTGCGCAGGCAACAGCGCTCCCGATATTGCATATATAGACCACGTTTTCGTGCAGGCGCTTGCATTCGAGGGATATATAGCCAATTTCACAAGCGCAGGGTATGAAGACCTTGAAGAATTGTTCGTTCCTTCCCTTTGGACGCCGGGGTTTTACAATGAAAAGCTCTACGCCTTGCCTATGAGCGCAAACGTGCTTGCAACCGTTTATAACAAGACTTTGATAGCCCGTGCGCAGAATACAACTACCGATAATATCCGTCTCCCCCAAAATTATGACGAATTCGTAACGCTTTGCGGGCAGATAACAGCCCTTAACGACGAAACCACCCAAAACGACCCCTATTACGGACTTACGCTTCCGTCGGGTTCGGGTAATAACTCTATGGCGGCGATGTCGTTTCTCGGGTATGTAAACCGCTGCGGGGGAGAGGGAATACTTTCGGGCGACCTGCAAACGAGTTTGCTTGAAGGCGAAGCAAGCATATCTGCGGCACAGAAGATTTTTAAGTTGGGCGAGTACTGCCCCGCGTCGTTCAGCGAGGCGGTGTTTGAAAAGGGTAAGATAGGCTTTATCGAAATGGGACCCTGGAAGATAGCCGATTATGAAAGCTATTCGCAAAGATACGGTTGGGAAGTAGGATATACTACCGCTTTACCTTTCACTGAAGGAGGTAACAGAGGCGCGGCAATCGGGCTTTACGACCTTGTGGTTACAAACAAGCAAAGTGAACCGCAAAAAATGGCGCTTGCCGCGGACTTTGCTAAGTTCGTCACTACAAACGACGAGTATCAGCTTATGTTCGCAACCCCCCAAAATCTTATTCCCGCAACGCAGACTGCTGGGCAGGATAGTTTTTATTCGGGTGAGGTCTGGCAGGTTTATATTGAACAGCTCCGCAACGGAGTTGCCCGCCCCGGTTCTCCCGTATGGTCCAGTATAGAATCCACTCTCGGTAACTTCGTAACTAAGCTCGTGCAGCAGAAATTCCGCAATGAAAAAGACGTGGCTATGAACTGCATTGCTTACAGCGCACAAATTCAGGAAGCGTTAGACGATATTTACGGCGGCAATACCGAAAAGGAGGAGCAATGAATACTACGGCAAGCGGCGAAATGAAAAGAACGGGAAACGGACTTTTCAAAAGCATTTTTACAAAGTTCCGCAGAAGGTTTAAAAATGAAATTTCCGCCTATTCCATTATCGGTATTCCGCTTATATGGTGGGTGATATTCTTCGTAATTGCGTTCATATGGGCGTTTCTTGCAAGCTTCACCGATATGCGCGGCGGTTACGGTTGGGAGTACGCCACAACGTATACTTTCAATAACTACATCAATATTTTCAAAGCCGGCTCACAGCAGGCGAACTCCTTCTGGAACGCAATGAAGGTAACCGTTATCTGGACGTTGGTAATGACGGTGCTCAACAACGTTATGGGGCTTTTGTGCGCGTTCCTTATCAAAAGCCTTAAAAAGGGCGGCAAGGTTTTTCTTGCTCTGCTGTTCTGGCCGTCGCTTGTTTCCGCGGTTGTAAGCGCGGATATTACCAAAACGCTGTTTGCAAACGATACAAGCGGTATTTTTAACCAGATTATAGTGGCTTGCGGCGGTAACGTTGTTGCGTGGCTCGAAAATCCGAATACGGCGCTGTTTGCAATGATGTTCGTATCATTTTTCTTCGGGTTCTGCCAAAAACTGCTTATTTACTATTCGTCCATAATTTCCATTCCCGAAAACTATCTCGAAGCGGCAAGTCTTGAAACAAACAGCAAATCAAAAGTTTTCTTCAAAATCACGCTTCCGCTTATGAAAAATGCAATAGTGCTCAACACCTTGCTGTCCATTATCGAAGGCTTTAAGATTTTAGGCCCTATGCAGTTAATTCCGAGCGAGGGCACCGAATCGGTAATGCTGTTAATTTACAAAACCCTGTTCGAAGCGCCTTCTAAGGTTGGGCAAGGCTGTGCATACGCGTTTGTTTTATTCTTATTCATATTTATCATTTCACTTGTCCAAAAGAAAATAGCCGGAAAGGAGGAAACATCGATTGAATAAGACTGACGTAAAACAAGCCGATACGGCTAAGCCGAAGAAGCAGAAAAAAATATCGATGAAGCGGCGAGAGCGTACATTTCAGGCTTTTTGTTATATTTTTCTTACCATAATAGCGTTTTTCCAGTGTATGCCGTTCTGGCTGAAGCTCGTAGACGCTACCCATTCGCCCGACTTCTTGCCCGAACCGGGTAAGATATACGTATGGTTTACCGATTTTACCCTTTCGAACTTTAAATCGGTTATCGAATACGGCAAGCTGTTTCAGGCTTTGGGCGTGAGCCTTCTGCACACCGTGAGCTTTACGGCTTTAAGTATGTTTGTGGTGGTCGCTCTCGGATACGTATTGTCAAAAAAGAGATTCCGCGGCAAAAAAATCGTCACAACCATTCTTATGGCAACAATGATGATTCCCGGCGAGGTAATGCTTGCGGCAAACTATAAACTTACTATAGCTTTCGGCATCAACACAAGCACTTTGGGAATAATTCTCCCCGGTCTTGTAAACGTATTCGGCGTATTTCTTGTAAGCCAATATATGGTGAACATTCCCGACAGCGTGCTCGAAGCGGCGTCTATAGACGGGTGCGGTGAGTTCAGAAAGCTTTTCCGCATAGTATTCCCTATGGCTAAGCCGATAATTATGACTTATGTAATTATAACCTTTATCGGCACGTGGAACGAATATTTGTTCCCGATGATACTTTATTCTACCTCGGGTTCGGAATCGCTGTATACTTTACAGCTTGCAATGCAGAACTTCTATCCCAAGTGGGGCGGAAACGCAGACACGTATCTGCGCTCTGCGGGAATGATTCTTATTACCATACCGATTATAATTATGTATATCGTATTCCAGAAATATATCCTCAACCAAGGAAATACTTCCGGTATAAAATAAAAATTTAAGGAGTAAAATGATGAAAAAATTTAAGCTTTTACCTTTGATTTTAATGCTTTGCTTTGCTTTCGGTTTCTCTGCGGCTTGTAAAGTCGATCCGCCTTCTGATGGCTGCGAGCACAACTATGTGGGGGGATTTTGCACAATATGCGGCGAGCCCGACCCCTCCGGCGGCGATATAGGCGGCGGCGACGAAACCTTCTCATATTATAAGCCTACCCAGCTTCGCGCAGATAAAAAGGTGTATGCCGTAAATATGGACGGCGCGCTTACAAGGGACGAACTGAATACGGCTTCTGCAATACAGGGCTTGTTCGCTCGTAAAGAAGTAACCTTCTATATAGACGGAAGATACATGTCAAACGGCGTAAATACCGACCAGTACTATTTAAACGAGGCAAAGGAAAACTATGGTTTAACCGTTGAAAACGTTTCTCTCGAAGCTGCTGTCACTATGTATAAGAACGCCTGGTCCGAAATGGTCGCGGCGGGAACGTGGGGCAGTAAAATCAGCCTTGCGGACGGTTTTAAATATTCCGCGGCGGCAAATGCGGTTACTGAAACGTCTGGCGCGGGCTATTCAACTCCCGGTTATATCGTTTATGACCCCGCTACTATTTCCGTAAATATTGCAAGCACGCTTTCGGGCATTACGGGATTTTTACCCGTATCCATGAACGATACCGCAAAATACGACGCTTTCGGGCTTGTGGAAAAAATGGACGTAACAAGCGACGCGCTGTTCGGTTATAAATGGTGCTTTGACGCCTGCATGTCCGAGCTTTCTACCGCGGGGCTTATCCATCAGGATTACGACCTGAACGGACAGACAAATTTCTATGTGCGCGATTACGGCGTAATGAACAAATATTTCCACGCTTACTATGACGACGAAACCACTATAAACAACACGCTGAAAGAGCGTATACATTCTTATATTCAAAAGAATGTTCCCATCTTCGGGTATACCTACAGTGAAGACAGGGACGTTGCGCTTTTCAGCCGTTACGGTCAGTTTATAGTTCCTACCGACTATTCGATGAACCTTTCGTTCCACGTCGCTTCCGCGTTCCGCAAGGCAGAGGGATTTACTCAGCCCAACAGCGATAAAGCAAAGCCGGCGGAGCAGGGTAAGCATTACGTTTCCTTCGTCGTATCAGACGGCGATAACGCGCAGTACTGGCAGAACACGGCGATATTCTCTACCAGCTATATGAACGCCGCCGGTCGCGATAAAGACAGCTTCCCCGTAACGTGGTCTATAACTCCCTCGCTGTCGGATATGATGCCGCTTGTAATGGATACGGCTTACAACAGCGATTTTGCAAATAAAACCGATTATTTCTGTGCTCCCGTTTCGGGTCAGGGATATATCAACGCGGGCAATTTTTACAATGCAGGCGCGGGATATATGAACAATTTCCTGACTAATCTCGACGTATATCTTCAGCGTTCTGATTTGAGTGTAACTACGATACTCGGCGCGGAAAATTATACTGGCGGAATTTACGGCACGTTGGACGCATATGCGCAGGTTCCCTCGCTTAAGGGCGGACTTGTTCTCAACGGCGGAAGATATTTCGAAGGACAGTATTCGGGCGGCGTTTACTGGAAAAACGGCAAGCCGTTTATGGTTCCCAGAGATTCGCTTTGGGAAACTACCCCCGCATATATAGCGGCGCGAATCAACAAATATGCTGCGTCAACTACAGGTAAAGACATTACTAATAACGACGCTTATACCGTTATCAACGTACACCCCTGGTCGCACAATTATAACGATATGCGCACGATAGTAAACATGCTCAGCGAAAACGTCGAAGTCGTGTCAATTGACAGACTTGTAACAATGATGTCGGCAAACGTTGCGGATAAAGCGGACTCCTCGGCGTTCAAGGTGCCCGAGCTCAGCGGAAAAACCATTACGGACGCTATGCTGCAGCAAGACCCTACGGCTATCCCCGTTAACCCCTATTTCAACGATTTTCTTCTGTATGAAGAGGATTGGACGGGCAACGGCGTACAGCACCACAGCAGCGACGATGCGGCGGGCGGTCAGTACGGCTCATTCAAAACCAATCTCGAAATAAGAAATTCCGCAACTAAAAAGGAATTCAAGCTTCCCGATGAGGATAACGTATGGGTAACCTTCTATGCGCGCGCAAACAGCACCAACCCTGCCGATAAGGCTAAATTCAAGCTGGAAATGACCGTAGGCGGAGAAACCAAAACGGTTATCGCGGACGCTGAATTAACGGGCGTTACTGGTACGGGCACGGCTACCGTCATCGGTAACGGCTGGCAGACCTTCACATTCCCTCTCGCGCAGTATTTTGCAAATTATAACGGAAAGCAGGCAACGGTATCGATTGCCGTCAGCACTTCGGTTTCCATTAAAATCGACCAGTTTACCGTCTTGTCAAGACCTTTAACCGCAGGTCCTGCTACAAAGGATTACTATTCCAACGAATTCGAAAACGGTTCCACCGAAGATTGGTTGCTCGGCGACGTATTCGAAACTAGCCAATACCATTCGTGGTCGGCGGTAAGCCATAAGACGGGCAAGCCCGAAGGCAAGCTGGACGTAGACGCTTCCGACGGAGGCGGTTCCGAAAAGAGAAACGCCAACGTGAATATGTGGTTCGCTAAAAATATAACCTTAAAGGGCGGAGATAACCTCTCTATCCTTGTAGAAGGCGACGGCGACGGTGCGGGGCGCAGTGCTTACAGCAAGCTTTCCATGTATGTAGACGGTAAAGCTATAGTGATTTACGATTGGCAGTTCAGCCACCTCGTAGGCGAAAAGTCTTATAATCTTGAAGAACTTGCAGGCGCTTCGCTTGCAGGCAAACAGGTTACGTTCGTATTCGAGGTAAGGGACAGCAGTAAAGATAACGGAGCGGGTCAGGATTTCTATCTCGATTATTTCCGCCTTACGCAGTCCAGATAAGCGGCTAAAAACAACGGGCGCAACGCATGCGTTGCGCCCTTATTAAAAGAGTTCAGAAAACCGTTTTTTTATAAATTATGAGCATTTTGAAATTATCACCGGTCTTAAAAGACTATATTTGGGGCGGCTACAGATTAAAAGAACTTTTCGGCCGTGACAACGGCGGTAAAAAAATTTCGGAAAGCTGGGAGGTTTCCGTTCATGCGGATGGTTTAAGCAGCTGTCTCGGCGGTACTCTTTCGGATTATCTCCGCGAAAATCCCCGCGCCGTAAATAAACAAGGCGGTCATTTTCCCGTCTTAATCAAGTACATAGACGCAAAGCAAAATCTTTCGGTGCAGGTGCACCCCGACGACGGGTACGCCCGCAGGGTAGAGGGCGACAACGGAAAAACCGAAATGTGGTATATTCTTAAAGCCGATAAAGGTTCGGGGATATATTGCGGTTTTAAGCGCAAAACTTCACGTGAAGAGTTTGTTGATAAGGTGCAAAACGGCGAGGTCGAACAGCTCTTGAATTTTATACCTGTAAAGCCGGGCGATTGCTACCTGATAGAGGCGGGCACGGTTCACGCGATAGGCGCAGGCTGCGTTATTTGCGAAATACAGCAAAGCAGTAATGTGACGTATCGCGTTTACGATTACAACCGCAAGGACGCTTACGGCAACTTGCGCGAGCTTCACCTTGAAAAAGCGCTTGACGTCATAAATTATTCTGCATTTTGCGACAACACGTCAAGCGGAGAATATCAAGACTGCGGAAACGGCAAAATCAGGCTTTTAACTGAATGTAAATACTTTCGTTGCCGCGAATTACTTCTTCGAGGCGAATACGCCGATAATGCGTTAAATTCGTTCGTTGCATTAAATGTTCTTGAAGGCGGCGGCGAAATCAACGGGCAAAAATTTGCCGCAGGCGATAGCTTTTTTGTTCCCTGCGGAGAGCAATACAGCATAAACGGCAACGCAAAAATCATTCTTACGGACGGAGGCGCGGTATGAAATATTATGCGGGAATAGACCTTGGCGGAACTTTTATAAAATGCGGAATCGTCAGTCAGGACGGAGCGCTTATTATAAAAGACAAAATCCCCACCGGCAGTGAAAGACCGTATGGTGCAATTGCAAAAGATATGGCAAATCTTGCGTTATCGCTTGCGGATAAAGCGGGGGTTAAGCTTACCGCGGCGGGAATCGGTTCGCCCGGTACGGTAGACAGTGCAAACGGAGTTATAGTTTACAGTAATAATATTAAGTGGGAAAACGTACCCCTCGGCAAGGCTGTCAGCGAAATATTGAATTTGCCTGTGTTCATTACCAACGACGCAAACGCGGCGGCGCTGGGAGAAAGCTATGCGGGCGCGGGCAAAGATTTCAAAAATATCGTGTTTATGACGCTCGGCACGGGCGTCGGCGGAGGAATAGTCCTCGACGGAAAGCTTTATGAGGGCGGACGTTCGGCGGGCGCGGAAATAGGGCATATGCTCGTGCGTAAAAACGGCGAAAAGTGTACTTGCGGAAGGCGGGGATGTCTGGAAGCGTACGCTTCGGCAAGCGCGTTGATAAAGCAAACCCGAACCGCTATGGCAAAAAACAATAACAGCGTTATGTGGAGCATATGCGGGGGCGTAGCCGAAAATGCGGACGGCAAAACCGCGTTCGACGGTATGCGCGCAAACGACGCGGCGGCGAAGAAAGTCGTTAATAACTACATAGGCTATCTCGCTGAGGGGATAACAGACGTATGCAACATATTCCGCCCCGACGCCGTTATTCTCGGCGGCGGCATATGCGCAGAGGGAGAAACGCTTTTAAAGCCGCTGAAAAGAAAGGTCGCCCGCTCGGTTTTCGGCGGATTGAAATACGCGCCTGTTAAAATCTTAACCGCAACTCTCGGCAACGATGCGGGCGTATACGGCTCGGCTCGGTTTGCCATGAATAAACAAAAAGTATAGATTATATTCATTTTTTTCTCCATATCAAAAAGCCCGTTCCGGATATTCCGGAACGGGCTTTTTATATTTGTTTATTTGATTATATCCCAGATTTCGTCAAACGTTTCCGCATAGAAATCGCAAAGGGCTTTGGTTCCGCTGCTCTCTATGTTTCCGCCGGCAAAACCTATTGCGGGATATCCTGCAAGCTTAATGCTGCAAACTCCCGCGCCGCTGTCCTCGATGCCCACTACGTGGCAGCTTTCGCTTACGGGTATGTTCAGTCCTACCGCGCACGTTTCCGAGTAAAGCCAGGGGTGCGGTTTGGGTGAAAGTTCTCCAAGCGTTCCCACACAGCCCTTGCGCAGGGGGAACCCGGCTGAAATGGATGCGTCGTAAAAATCTTTCGGGTCGCCCATATCCAGGGTACGGAAAGCAGAAAGAATTTCCGGCCATGCTTTTTCATACAGTCCGCTCGTTACAAGCCCTATTTTAATGTTGTTGGCTTTCAGTTTCAGTAAAAATTCTTTCAGCCCTGCCGAAGGAGTGAACGCGCCTTTTTTACCTCTGCCTTCCATTATTTCGTTCATTTCGTAATGGGTATGCTTAAAGTACCATTCGCGCGCGTCTTCCAGCTTTTTGTCGGGGCAATATTTGTTAATACAATATTGCAAATGCTCCGAAACCGAATGTCCTGATACGTGCGGCAAATCGGCGGCTTCCAAAGTAAAGTCGGGGTTTTCCGTGAGCGAGGCTATCGATTTCTGTATAATCCATATCCAGAATTCTTCGCTCTTCACGCTCGTTCCGTCCAGATCCATAAGTACGGCCTTGACGGGCTTTTTAAGTTCGGTCTTTCTGAGCGGATAATAGGCGGGGTAGCCTATTGCCGAGAGCACGTAGCACAGGGTTGAGTTTTCAAAGCAGATAAATTCCACCTTTCTGTCGCCCGTAGCGTAAACTGCCTTTACGCCGTTTACGCCTTCTTCGAATACTCCGTCGCTGCACTTTTTTATGTCTTTAAGTCCGCAGCTTTCGTCAAATACGCCTAAATTGGGAATTGTAAACTTTTTCATAGCTATTTACTTCGTTTTAATGAGGAACGTCTCAATCTTATGCGCGCCTAACTCCATTGAGAATTTGCCGTTTTTAACGTTCACGGCTTCGATAAGCTGTTCGTCAAGACGGACTCTGTCAACCGAAGCTAAGGGCAGTATTGTGGAAATATTCAAAGGTAATTTTTCTCCCGTCGTGTTCCATACGCGGAGAATTATTCCCTCGCCGTTTTCAGACTGCTTCAACGCGGAAACAAGCACTTTCTTTTCGGGGCTTACCGTTATGAAGCTTCCGCTTACGGGCAACGTTCCCTTGTGGGGCACGCCCTGAACGGCTTTTACGGGTACTTTGAATTCATAAGCCTTATTAAGCACTTCGGCTTCGTTCCATTTGCCGGTATGAGGATAAATCGCGTACTCGTATTCGAGCTTTCCGAAGCTGTGCTGACCGGTATACTTATCAAGCTCCTCTACGGTCATATTTCCGTTTGCGGTCATATATGCGCGCTGTGTGCGTATAAGAGTAATTTTAACCGTTCTGTCTTGATCATCCTCTACTTCGTACTCTCTAAGTCCCTTGGTCATTATCGCAAGTCCGTTTTTGCCGTCGGATACGTCTACGAAGTTCTGCATAGGCTGGAAGGGGAAGAAGCCCTCCGCATTGTCCTTGTGGTCGCGCCACTTAATTGTGCGCGAAGCAACGTCCCAGGCGCTCTCGCTGTCCGCGAAGTCGGCGTTGCTGATCCCTGAAGGGAAGTGCACCGTCAGCTTGTGGTCGCGTATTTCGTTTGTCAGCTTTGTGTGAAGCTTGAGATATCTGCAACCCTTTTCCAAAGTAATAGTGGTGGTAATGGGCAGCTCTTTCATTTCGCGCGTTCTGTCGTCGCCTTTGATCGTCGCCGCCGCAGGCAATACCATTTTAAGGTCTATTCTGTAAGTTCCGCGCAAAACGTTGCTTTCGAGCATTGTAATCGTCGCCTGCGCCCCGTGCGAGGTATAAACCGCGTTGCGCTTGGGTATGTTGGAAATATGTGCCGAGCCTACCTCGCCGCAGTCGGTGAAATAGTGCATGTTTTCCATAACCCTGCCCGTAACCTTGTCAAGAAGGGTAAACGTGCCGTTGGGGTGAATCGTAACCTTTAAATATTCGTTTTCAAGCGTAGCGTTGCCGCGGGCAATAAGCGGTCTGTTTTCCATAATTTCGGGGTGGTAAGCGTACTCGGGTTCGCGCATACGCACCGCAAAGGTCTTATATCCGTTCTGGGGCAGCTTTGCTTTTACGAGAATATGCCTTCTTTTCGCGTCGAATTTAATTGCTTTCGTATCGAGCTCGCGTTCAACGCCTATGGAAATATCGTCGCAGGAAAGCTCCACGTATTCCAGCTTGTTGCCGTTTTCGTCGATTATGTCATAGCAGTCTTCAAGCTGACTTGCGCCGCCTACGCCGATATCGCCCGCCGCCTTCTTGACGCGGGGAGTATCCAGAACAAGCTCGATAACTTCTTCGCGTTCGTAAGGGAGAGTGTTGAAAAGAGTAAGCGTATAATCGTTTACGTTATAAGTTTTTATGCTGTCAATGTTGCCCAACAGGCTGATAACCGCACGGTTCGTGCACTCCTCTGCAACGGTTTTTGCTATTGAGAAGTTGTACATCATATCTTCGTGCGCCCTGTCAACCGCCGCGCCGCAGATACTGTCGTGTGCGTGGTTTTTCAAAAGCGCAGACCAGGCGCGCTGAATGTTGGTGGCGGGATACTGCTTGCCGTATATGCTTGCATAAGAGCTGAGCGGCTCGGCAAGGTTTATAAGGTTGTTTTCAACGTCGTCGTTGTAAAGCTTAATTTTTATTCTGGAAGAGTGTGTCGCGCCGAGGAGGGAGTTGAAGTTGTTATACTCCATAGTGGTATATCTCAACTCGCCCTTATGCTTTGCGCGCTTATACTTTTTATCGGACGAAATTGCCGCCATGTAATCGTCCATGCTGTCCTGCACGATTTCAAGGTCGGGGTAAATTTTGTTTAAATCGCCTATAAGCTCGGGCAGATATTTATACGGTTCGTCGTTGTCCTCCATATTGAGGGCAAGAATATGGTTGCCTATTTTGTAAGGCTCCGCCTGCTTTAAAAGATTGTCAAGCGAGTTTTTCTGCACCTTTGCGTCGTGTATGTAATCGAAATCCTCGTGCAAAAGGGTAAACGCCTTTTCATAAGACTTCATATCGGCCATATGCGCGGGCAACTGTTCGGGGTTGTATGTATAGCTTAAATCTTTAAGCCCCTTGCCGAGCACTGCCGGTCCGTGCACGTAGAAGAACCAGTTTGTACGCGTAACCTCGTCAAACGTCCTCAATGTGGTTATCGTACTGCCGTCGGGCGCTTCCCAATCAAACAGCGGAGTTAATACGTATTTGTTTGTGCCGCGGTAGAAAATTGCGTTTTCGATACCGAAGCCCTTGTAAAGCTGGGGAAGCTGCGAAGGCTGACCGTAAGAGGTCGCCGTATAGCCCGACTTCATGCCTCCGCCAAGCTCTGCCGCCATTTTATGCCCTAACAGCAGATTTCTTATAAGCGCTTCGGGTGCAACGGTGTTAGTTTCCGGAAGAGTATACCAATTTACGATAAACATACGCTTGTCTTTGATAAGCTTGACAACGCGCTCCTTATTTTCGGGACGGATAGAAAAGTAGTCCTCAAGCACGATAGTGCCGCCGTCTACACAAAAGCATTCATAAGACGGCTTAGTTTCAAGCAAATTGATAATGTTGTCCATCAGGTCGGCAAGGCGCAGCTTGCTCTGCTCTGCCGTATGCCGCCACTCTCTGTCCCAGTGAGTGCCGGAAATGAGGTGGACTATACGTTTTTCCATAGTTTTACCTCCATAAAACCGTTTTTCTCTTATTATATATGATAAAAATTCATTTGTAAATAGTTTTAAACAAAATTTATGACAATTAAAAAAACGTTTTTCTAAATATTAAGTTTCCCATTGACAAAAGCCATACTATACTATATACTTATAAAAAAAGGGGCGGTCCAACTTTCTGGCGAACCGTTTTTCTATGATAAGAGGAGAGTATAAAATGGCAAGTTTGAAATTAAACCATATTTATAAGGTGTACCCCAACGGCGCTAAGGCGGTAAACGATTTTTGTATGGATATAGAAGACAAGGAGTTTATCGTTTTCGTAGGTCCGTCGGGCTGCGGCAAGTCCACAACCCTGCGCATGATAGCGGGGCTCGAAGAAATTACCGCGGGCGAGCTTATGATCGGCGATTCGGTTGTCAACGACGTCGAACCCATGCACAGGGACATCGCTATGGTGTTCCAGAATTACGCGTTGTATCCGCATATGACCGTATACGAGAATATGGCTTTCGGTCTTAAGCTCCGCAAGATGCCTAAAGAAGAAGTAGACAGGCGCGTAAACGAAGCGGCGGAAATTTTAGGCATTACAGAGTATCTGCAAAGAAAGCCTGCGGCAATGTCCGGCGGGCAAAGGCAGCGCGTAGCGTTAGGGCGCGCTATCGTGCGCGAACCTAAGGTGTTCCTTCTTGACGAACCGCTGTCCAACCTCGACGCAAAGCTGCGCAATACGATGCGCTCCGAAATTTCCAAGCTGCATAACAAGCTGCAAACCACATTCGTATACGTCACGCACGACCAGGTAGAGGCAATGACCATGGGAACGCGTATCGTTGTTATGAAGGACGGCTTCGTTCAGCAAATCGACACTCCGAGAAATCTTTACAGATACCCCGTTAATAAATTCGTTGCAGGCTTTATCGGCACGCCGCAAATGAACTTCTATACAGGCAAGCTCAAAGCCGAAGGCGATAACGTGCGCGTAACTTTCGACAATACGGAAGTAAATATGCTTGCCCCCGCCGAGTATTTTGCAAAAGCGGACGTGAGATATCTCAACGGTGAAAAGCCCGTTGTTTTCGGCATACGGCTCGAACACGTTTCCGTTGACCCCGAAAAATATCCTTATAAGGCAAAGTGCCGCGTTTCATATGTGGAGGACCTCGGGGTGGACGGTCAGGTCTACGCCGATTTCGATTTGAACAGTGAAGACACCATTACGGAAAGCGCTACCAAAGTAATAATAAAAGCCCCCGAAAACGCGTTCTACCGCGCAGGGGAAATAATAGACGTTTCCATGGACCTTTCGCACCTGCATCTTTTCGATGCGGAAACGGAAAAGACAATCGCTCCGAGAATACCCGAAGAAGCTATTGTCTATGGCACGGTTAAAGGCGGAAAACTCAGCGTGCTTGGCACTCAGCTTGTTCTGCCGTCCGCAATATCCGCCGCAGACGGCGAATACGAGATACATATTCCCACGGCAGCGCTTTCTTTCGGCGGAAACATTAAGGCGGAATTTGTAAAAGAAGAAGACGTGAACGGGCAAAGGCTTGTGCAGATGAATGCAGGCGGAAAAATGCTGTTTATGTACGCAGACCAAAGCTCCGTGCTAACAAAAGGCGTGGCGGTAGATTTAAAGCAGTGCTCGTTTGTCATGGACGGCGCGGAAGCTGTGAGCCCTCTCCCTGCGGAGAACGAGCTCAGCGGTAAAATCTTAATTTCCAAACAGAAAAAGGAAATAACCGCAGAAAACGGCGCCGTTAAAAAAGTAAAGCAAAAGGTTTACAGCCTCGAAATATCCGGCAAATCCTTTGTCTGCCCCGAAGCCGTCGGGGAAAAGATAGTAAACTGCGGTAAAAAGATTTTTAACGGTGTGCTTGCCGTTAGGTTCAGTCCGTATTGCGTGAATTGCGGGGCGGAGGGTATTCCCGCGCACGTAACGAATATACTCGATTACGGTAATGAGAAGTTCGCCGAATGTACCGTGCGGGAAATTACAGCCCCGCGCACGGATAAAAAGAAAAAATCCGCAGAGGAAGCGGAAGCCTTCATAGAAAGAAAAATCTACGTCGCCGTGGGCTCCGGTTTCAACGATACCGAGGTAACGCTTGTCCCCGAATTGGAAAAAGTAAAAATATACGGGCGCGAACAGGATATCCGCATAATATAATAAATAAAAAATCACGCGGACTTGCGTGATTTTTTTGTAAATGCCGTAAAAATAGGTTATAATAATCAAAACGTTCGCAGGGGTGTAAAGTGATAGATTGGTTAAAATTTTATTTTTTGGGATTTTTCAACGATAAATACGGCGTAGAAGCTTCAACGCGCAGTTTTTTTAACACGGTGCTGAGTTTTATTTTATCTTTTTTATTGCTTAGCGCGGGGATTACCGCGGGATATGCCGCGTCGTTCGGTACGCACTATAAAAACGCGGAGGATTTTCGTGGTTTTCTTTACTCGGCTTTTGCGGAAGCCGCTGATTCGCGTATAAATCTCGCGTTTAAAAACGATAAGCTTGAAGCGCAGATTAACGGCGGTCAATGTGTAAACACGTTTAAAGGCGGGCAAAGCGGCGGCTATCGTCTTATTGTAGACACCCGCCCCGCAGAAACGGCTTTCGATGATTTTTCGCTTGTCTGCAAAGACGCAAACGGAAAAGAGATTAGCTACGAAGAATTCCGCAAGCTCCCAGAACAGGGCAGGCAAAACGGGTCTGTAAAGTTCGTCTATACGGGCAACACGCTCGACGTAACCGCAAAGCAAGCGGAGTATACCGCTTATCTCGATAGGCTTGCCGACGAGGGGAGCGGAGAATACAGCGCGGAAACGGCTTCGGCTTACAGCGAGCTTAAACACAAAAAAAACGTCGGTGAAATTTCTGCGGAAGAGTACGCCAACAAAATTTACGCGCTTTATGCAAAATCGTATTATCCCGATTATTCAAACGTGGAAATTTACGGCGGCGCGCCCACCCTGCGCACATATTATATGCAGGCGCAGCTCACCGAAGGCTTAGACAAGTATATTATTTTGCTTGATGATTTATGTATCTGCTCATTTAAAACTAACAACGGTTTAAGCGTTGACTTTGGCAGTTACTACAACGGCGTCGGCGATAGCGTTATATCCGCAGATAATTTGACCGAAAGCGAAATGCGGGCGAACGTGGATAGCTTTATTCAAAAATGTTTTGCCGGAAGCACAAGCTTCAATTTCCTTGTCCATATTATGAATATGGGTAAGTTCGTGTTAATTTTGATAGCGGCTTTGCTTATATTGTCGCTGGTTATATTTGTTATTTGTCGGGTGCTGAAATTAGAATTCGGCTCTAAATATTTCGGAACTGTTAAAATCGCAGGTAATTATTTGTTGTATGGTGCGTTAATAACCTTTATCGCCGAAATAATATTTTCGTTCGTGTTTTCAAGAAGTACGGTATTCTTTATTTCGCAAATTGCGTTAATCGGAATTTTACTCTTGCGCACGGCGGCGCTTTTAATAGCAGAAATAGTCAGAAAGAAAAACAAACCGTCCGCTTAAATTAAAAAACGGTCTTTCGTCAGTGCGCTTTCATAAATTATGATTAGCTTTCAGGCAAGCGCTCCGTTTTTGAAAAATCCGTTTTATATGCTTGATTATTTTCGCGCGGCTGTGCTAAACTTCTTGCGGAGAATAATTATGGAAGAAAGCACTAAAGAACTCAACGCGGAACAGCCCGCAGAACAAAAACCCGATAAAAAGCAACAGTTTTTACAGTTTTTAAAATTCACCGCCTTTTCCGCTTCGGCAGGGGTGATACAGCTTTTAACCACAACCACGCTTCACCAGTGGACGGGTTGGCTTATAAATTATTACTACATAGCATACGTAATAGGTCTTACGCTGTCGGTAATCTGGAACTTTACGTTTAACCGCAAATTTACGTTCAAAGCGGCAAACAACGTTCCTCTGGCTATGGCGCTTGTAATAATTTATAACTTAATAATCGTTGTGCCTCTCGCAGTCGGCGGAGATAAACTCGTTGAGCTTTGGGGCGACGATTTGGGTATAGTGGTAACTATAATCTCGCTTTTGATTAATTTCATAACGGAATTTTTCTGGGATAAATTTATTGTGTTCAACCAAAAAGTAACCGATAAAATTCTGCGCTTGTTTAAAAAGAAAAGCGTAAAAAAAGATAAAACCGCAAACAATGCAGAAACCGAAACAGCTGCCGAAGCGGAATAATAAATTATTGCAACATAACGATAAGGAAACCCAAAATTACCGTTATATATCATATCGT
>CAMWMZ010000022.1 GCA_947175485.1 uncultured Clostridia bacterium | reverse complement strand
TTTTATCCCACCCCCCCCCGCCCCCACCCCCTGCCCCTTTCTCGCGTGGGCCCGTTGATTTGTATACCCCACATTTTTAAATTAACCCCCCCGCCGGGCAACGCCCGCGGCGGCTTTTAATTTTGCTTGCAAATACCGGTTTTTAATGATAAACTTTAATTATGAAATTTACGGAACTTACAATTCATACCACAACCGAAGGGAGCGAGCTCATCGCCGATATTCTTTGGGGCTATACCAATTACGGCGTGGCTATTTCCGACGTTAAAGACGTTATCGCCCTACAGCAGAACAAAGCGCTGTATTGGGATTATATGGACGGCAGCCTTTTGGAAAACAGGAGCGACGTGCTTGTAAAAGCTTTTATCTCAAAAGACGAAACAAGCAAAACTCTGCCCCTTATCCGCGCGGATTTGGAGGAGCTTTCCGAAAACTGCAAAGGTATAACTCCGCTCGGCACGCTTGAAACCTCTCAACGCGAAGTGGAGGGCGACGACTGGATAGGAATCTGGAAAGCGCATTTCCGCCCGTTACATATAGGCGGGCGCATTGTTGTTTGCCCCGAATGGATTGCATATGAAAAGCAACCCGGAGAAGAGGTGGTAAAGCTTGACAGCAACATGGCTTTCGGCACGGGCGAACATGAAACTACTTCTATGTGCTTAAAGCTTTTGCAGGAATATCTTACTCCTGAGAGCGTTTGTATCGACGTAGGCTGCGGCAGCGGTATTTTGGGAATATCGGCGGTAAAGCTCGGTGCAAATTACGCCTATCTTACCGATATAGATTACGTGGCTGTGGAAAGCGCCAAGCACAATTCCGAAATAAACTGCGTTTCCGATAAGGTTACGGTTGCGCACGCAAACCTTTTGGACAATGCGGAAATAAAGGGCGATATTATGCTTGCCAACATTACCGCGGAAATTCTTTGCGGACTTGCTCCGTCTATACCCAAAAATCTGAAAGAGGGCGGCGTGCTTATTTTAAGCGGAATTATAGAAAGCCGTTTGGATATGGTAAAATCCGCGTTTTCGGCGCAGGGGCTAAGGCTTGAAAAAACAGTGAGGGACGGCGAATGGTTTGCGCTGTCGTTTAAATTATGAGCGCGCCCAAAAGATTTTTTGTGAACGGTTTGAGATATCCCGAAGATACCGTAGCCGTTATAGAAGGGGAAGAATTCGTCCACGCTAAAACTGTTTTGCGCATAGAAGAGGGCGCGGAAATAATTTTGCTTGACGGCAGCGGAAAGGAATATTCCGCAATAGTAGCAAAAATAGAAAAACACCGTTTGTCCGCACATATCACGGGGGTAAACGAGGGTGATAAAGAGCCGAAAACCCCTATTTATCTTTTATGCGGAGCGTTGAAGGGAGATAAGACCGAATTCGTAGTGCAAAAGGCTACGGAGCTTGGAGTGGGCAAAATAGGCGTGTTTTCTTCCGAATACTGTTCCGCTTATATGAACGAAAACAAATTGGAACGGCTTAAAAAGGTTGCGCGCGAAGCCGCAAAGCAATGCCTGCGTTCATGCGCGCCGCAAATCGAATATTTTGCAAGCCTTGAAAAAGCGCTGAAATCTGCCGCGGGATTTGAAAACAAGCTTTTTGCGTGTGAATTTCTGCAGGGCTCGGCGGCTGACGTTTCCGATATAAGCGGCTCCGTTGCGCTTGTAGTCGGGAGCGAGGGCGGATTTTCCGAAAAGGAATACGCAATGGCGCAGGGCGAGGGCTTTGCGGGTATTTCGCTCGGCAAACGTATTTTGCGCGCGGAAACGGCGGCGATAGCAGTCGTAGCGCTTGCCGCCTTTGCGTTGGGGGAGCTTAAATGAAGGCTTCGGTTTTTACGCTCGGCTGTAAGGTGAACGAGGTGGAGAGCGCAAGCATAATGGCCTCGCTTGAAAATATGGGGTTCGAGACCTTTGACAGGCTTTGCCCCGCGGATATATACGTTTTAAATACGTGCGCGGTAACGCGCGAGGCGGAAAAAAAGAGCCGCCAGCTTATTGCAAGGGCGCGCAAATTCAACCCCGACGCGGAAATCTTCGTTTGCGGCTGCGCTTCCGAAAAGGATAAAAAAGCGTATGAAGCCAAGGGCGCGGCTTTTGTTTGCGGCGCGCGTAAAAAAGAAGAAATAACGGCGGCGGTCGCAAGGAAATTCAGCCTTGCCGATTGCGGGCTTTTATTCCCCAAGCAAACCAAAACGCGCGCGTTTGTAAAGATACAGGACGGGTGTAATAATTTTTGTTCTTATTGCATAATACCTTATCTGCGCGGACGTGAAAAATCGCGCAAAATAGAGGATATATGCGGGGAAATCGCAAAAACGGACTGCCCCGAAATAGTTTTGAACGGTATAAATATCTCTTCTTACGGCTATGACGGATTGACGTTGACCGACCTTATAAAGCGGCTTGAAGGCGTTGAAAAGCGGTTGCGCTTAGGTTCGTTGGAGTGCAATATTATCACCGAAGAATTTTTATCCGCATTGAAGCGTTTGCCCGATTTTGCTCGGCAGTTTCATTTGTCGCTGCAAAGCGGTTCTTCTGCCGTGTTAAAGGCAATGAACAGGCATTACACGCGTGAGGAGTATCTTGAAAAGTGCGCGCTCATTTATTCTTATTTCCCCGACGCGGCTATAACCACGGATATAATCGCGGGGTTTGCAACCGAAACGGACGGTGACTTTGAAAAAAGCCTGTCGATAATCAAAGAGGCGGGCTTTGCCCGCGTTCACGCTTTTGCATTTTCCCCGCGGGAGGGAACGGCTGCGTTTAAAATGAAGGATATTCCGCCCGCGGTAAAATCGGAAAGACTGCACGCGCTTTTAAAGGCGGGCGAAGAGGCTTCGGCGCGGTATATAGCGGGGTTTATCGGCAAAACGCTTGATTTTATCGCGGAAGAAGAGGAGAACGGATATTGGACGGGATACAGCGGCAATTATATAAAAATATATCTGCCTTGTTCCGCGGCTTCGGGCGGTAAATATAAGGTTAAGCTTTTGGAAAGCTATAAGGACGGTGCGCTTGCGGAGCTTGTTTAAAGAAAATTTAAAATACTTTTTAAAAGAAACCTTGCGCCCGCGCAATAAAGAAGATTACAAAGAAATTTTCAGGCGCGGCGCTTTGAGGCGGGGTGCGGACTGCGGAAACGAGGAAACCACGGGTTGCCGCGTTCCGTGGCTTTGGCTTCGTGCGCTTGCGTTCGGATTTATTCTGTTTGCGATAGCTATGCTCGGTTACCGTTTATCGCGCGGGGCTGTGGATTATATGACGGTAATCGTTGCGGGCGGGCTGTGCGTAAATATCCCCGTGCTGATATTTTTTTACGAGCTTTACCCTAAACGAGATATAAGCGTGATATTGCTTTTATCGGTTATGCTTGCGGGCGGAATTTTGTCGGTTGCGGTTATAACGCTTGGATACGAATACATTTACAGCGACCCCGTGAACGCGTCGCCTTGGGTTTCTACCTTATGGACGGGTTTTTGGGAAGAGCTTTGCAAGGGTGCGGCGGCAATTACCGCAGTTGCGCTGTTGAAAAAGAAAAATCCGTTTGCTTGCTTTTTGATAGGCTTTGCGGTTGGAACAGGATATTCCGTTTTTGAGGATTTGGGCTATATTTACGCCTATTCGGGCGGGCAAAGATTTCACTGGGTTATTTTGATGGCGCTCGGGCGGGGGCTGTCTTGCGCGTTTTCGCACGCGCCGTGGACGGGATTGATATGTTGGGCTTTTGCAAAATTCAAAAAGCCTTTTCTTAATTTCCGTTTTTATCTTGCCGTGCTTGCGAGCATGGTTTTGCATTATCTTGCGGACGTTACGTTTTTTGTTGAAGAGCTTGACGTTTTGTCGGGCATAACCTGGGGATGGGCAATAGACGCGTTTGTTGTTATTGCGATAATTTTGCTCCAGTTTTTTATTTTACGTGCGGAGCGGAGGGCGCTTGCTTCGCCCATATGTGCGGGGGAAAGCGGCGAACAGCTTGAAATTGCCGAAAGCGTTAATACGGCTTCAAGGGCGGCTAAGCTTTCTTATGCGGGCAACCTGACTGCCGTTTTGTGTGCGTTTGTTATCGGCGCGCTGAGCCTTGCGGGGTGTTCGCTTTATACCGCGCGTACTCCGGTTTATAAATATTTTGACAGCGACCGCGGATTTATCGATTACGTGCAGGAGGGCTTGCCGTTGCATGCGGATTTGACGCGCGGTTATGACCCCGATGCGGACAATTATTCGGAGCTGAGCGCGGACGGAATATTGAGATACGCCGTTCAGAAACAGACGGAAAACGGATACGATTATTTTTATATATACGGTTTTGACGACGGAGCAAAGCTCGAAAGCGTTGCCGTTAAGATTGAGGGAGCGATTTATTATTTAATGCAGTTAATCGTGTATGACGACGGTTATACTATATTTACTTCTTACCCCGAACAATTCGGGCCGATATTCAGCGAACCGCCTGAAGAGGACGGCGGCGTAACCGAAGAGCCGGAAGCTCCGCCCGAAGAAGAGAAGCCGACGGAAGAGCCGAGAGAGCCGATTAAGATTGTAAGCTTTTTCGAAATAAGCAACAGACATAAAGGCTATGATTATGAAAGCGGACGGCTGTGCGTTACGGTGGGCTACAATGAAACGGACAACACTGTGGCTTATATTGTTTTGGGAGCTGTTGCGGGCGCGGCGTTTATCGGCGGAGCGGCGGCTTATATAACTTTGAAAATCAAATCGAGGAGAATAAAAGATGACTGATAAAAACTGCGTTTTCTGCAAGATAGCTGCGGGGGAAATTCCCGCAAAAAAGGTTTACGAGGACGAAAAGATGTTGGTTTTCCGCGACATAGAGCCAAAGGCTGCGGTGCATTTGCTTGCGGTTGCGAAAGACCATTTTAAGCTGCTTTCCGAAATGGACGGAGAGCGGGCGGAGCTGGTGAAGTATATGCTTTGCAAAATTCCTGAAATCGCCGAACAAAACGGCTGTAAAAACGGATACCGCCTTGTTATAAACCAGGGCGAGGACGCGGGGCAGACGGTTTTCCATTTGCATATTCATATTCTCGGCGGTGAAATTCTGCCTTGGTAAGCGTTAAATCGATGTAATTTTAAATCCCCCGCGCCCGAAGGCTTTTACCTTCGGGCGCGGGGGATTTTGATTTGTTAAAGGTTTGAAATTACTTATCTTCCGCGATTTTTTTTGCGGCGGTTTTTACCCTTTGCCTGAGTTCTGGCGGGGATAAAACCTTTACCGCGCCGCCGTAGCCAAGAATTTTGTTTACCAGGCTGTTGTCGTCGGGGAGAAAAACCCTTGCTACGAGCGCGCCGCCGTGAGGTTCGATATTGTCTATTCCCAGCCATTCTTCTGCATCGGCGAGGGAGGATTTTTCTATTTCGAGCTCCACTTCGATAAGCTCGTCGTCGTTGTAGTTGAAGTTCAAATCTATGTCTTTGCGGGTAAATTCCTTTTTCTTGAATTCGGCGCCCGTGAATTTCGCCGAGCGTATGCGCCCGATTTTAAAGGTGCGGAAATCCTGTTTTGTGTGGCAGTAAGCCCAGACGTACCAGACGTTCTGTTTGAAGATTAGAACATAAGGGTCTATAACGCGCTTAGAATGTTCGCCGCCGCGCGAAATGTAATCTATCAAAAGCCGTTTACATTCGTTTACGGCTTGTTCGCATACTTTCATTTTATCGGAAAATTTGTTGCCTCCCGTCCACGAGCCGCCGTCTACTATTATGTTGCCGCAAACGGAAAGCTCCTTTTCTCCGTATTTTTGCTTGCTTTCAAGCTTTTCGCGCGCGGAGACGAGGTTTTCATCGGAAATCTGGGAGGACATTGCGTTCAGCGCGTTTACGGTGGCGGCGAATTCCTCCCGTGTGAAATAACCGGTGGGCAGACGGTATGTATCGGCTATGGTAAGTCCTCCGTAGCGTCCGCGCTCGATATCTATCGGAACGCCGCAGATTATAAGCTCGTCTACATACCTGTATATGCTGCGCACCGAAACTTCGTATCTGCGGGCAAGCTCCGCCGCCGTGATTTTACGTTTTTGCAGCAACAGCATAAGCATTTTGAACATTATATTGTATTTCATGTAATATCCTCCGCCGGAACGGCATACTTTAAACCGTAAGTCGTTTAAAAAATTTTTAAAAATTTTATCATACATGACTTTATTTGTCAAGTATGGCGGATAAAATATAAACCGTAAGTATGGAAACCAGCGCCGCGTGCGCCGTTCTGGAAAGGAGAGTAACAATGAACTTTACAGCGTATATAGAAAGACAGAAGGCGATTATCAGAAACCGCCACGAGGGGGAAACCTTTTTATTGCAGAGAGGCGAGGTTATAAACGTTTCGGAAAACGAAAATCTTTTTGCGGAGCTTTCGAAATCCAGAGGGCTGAACACAAAGGAAAGAATTTCGGCAAGACGCGCGGCGAAAGCCGTTTAACCGCTTGGGCAATACTTTGCGTAAATGCGGTTTTAAGCTTTATGTAAATTGAAAAATCCCCCGCGGGCGGGTAAGCCTGCGGGGGATTATATTTATTTTGAAACCTTTTTTTCTATGAGCGCGATTACGCCGTACATTCCGCCGGCAAGCAGGCACAGGATAAAAGTAGCCGTCATTACAAGGTCGAGTTTGAAAACCTGACCGCCGTAAACTATCAGATATCCCAGCCCCGCTTTTGAAACGATGTATTCGCCCATAATGGAGCCTATCCACGCAAGCCCCACGGCGACTTTCAATGTGTTCATAAGCGCGGGGAGCGAAGCGGGGATTATGAGCTTGCGCATAGTGGTTACCTTATTTGCGCCCATCGATTTCATCAGGACGAGTTTGGTTTTATCCACTGCGCAAAAGCCCGAGAGCGTATTCATAATGCATACGATTATGGAAACGAGCACGGTCATGAAAATAATCGCGTCGTAGCCGGTGCCTATCCATATGATTATGAGCGGACCGAGAGCGATTTTCGGCAGAGAGTTCAAAACCACTATGTAAGGTTCGAGAATTTTTCTCGCCGTATCGCTTGCCCACAGAGCCATTGCGATTGCGTAGCCTACCGTTACGGCAATCAGAAAGCCGGCTATCGTTTCCATCAGGGTTATGCCTATATGGTAAAAAAGAGTTCCGTCGGCGTAGAGACTGCCTATCGTCTTTATTACGCGCGAGGGGGAGCTTGTTATGAACGGGTCAATAACTTTGCATTGCGCGCATATTTCCCATATTCCCAGAATAGCGATTAAAAGGAACGCACGGGAAAGTATTACAATAATTTTTTTGTTTCTTTGTTTTTTAAGATACGCGAGATGCTCGCGCGAGTAATTGTTTTTGTTTTTCATACGTTTACCTTTTGTAAGCGGATTATATTATATGCCGAGTTCCTTGCGCAAAATTTCAAATGTGGCGGCGAATTCTCCGCATTCCCTGCGTGATTTGGGGCTGTTGCCGCCGAAATCTATTTTGTGTTCTGCGACCACGGTTGCGGGGCGCGCCGAAAGCACCACGACTTTATCGGAAAGCGCAATCGCTTCGGAAATGTCGTGAGTTACCAAAAGCGCGGTCTTTTTTTCGCTTTTTATAATGCGCTGGACGTCGTCGCACACTTCCAGCCTCGTTTGATAATCCAAGGCGGAAAAAGGCTCGTCTAAAAGCAGAATTTCCGGCTCGGCGGCGAGGGTTCTTATAAGCGCGACCCTTTGGCGCATGCCGCCCGAAAGCTGGGAGGGCGTCTTTTTCAAAAAGTCTTTCAGCCCGTACTTTTCGGCGAGCTCCAGAGCGCGGGCGCGCTTTTCGGCGGTGTTGCGCTTTTTTACCTCCAAAGGGAGGAAGATATTGCCTTCTACCGTGCGCCACGGAAAAAGAGCGTCGCGTTGAAGCATATATCCGAACTCGCCTTCGCCGCGGATAACTTCGCCCGACGACGGAGCAAGAAGCCCCGCCGCAAGCGATAAAATCGTTGTTTTTCCGCACCCCGAAGGACCTATTACAGAAACGAACTGCCCGTTTTCAACGGTAAAATTAAGGTCCGATACGGCGGTTGTTTCTCCCTCTTTGGCGTGGTAGGTATAAGATATATTTTTAAATTCAAGCATAGTTATTTTGCATAAACTTCGTTATATACTTTTTGTGCGGTTTCGGTTAAAACGATATCGCTGAATTTGACGCGTTTGTCAAGCTCGCCCGCAAGCTCGATAACGTCCTGCAATCTTTCAAAAGAGCTTTCTTTCATTGCCATATTGTCAACCCATGCGTCGATATCTTTGTAGCTTTTGAGCGACTTTTCAATGCTTTCAACGGAGGTGCTTGCAAAATAGCTCTTTAATTTTTCCGCAACGACGGAAACGTCCGTTTCGTTAAGATATTTCGTGGCTTTGGTAATCGCGCGCAAAAGACCTTCTATAACTTCTCCGTTTTTCTGTATATAGCTCGATTTTGCCATAAAGCAGGTGTAGGGGATTTCGCCAGCCTGTTCGCCGACGGCGCCCACGATATAGCCCTTGCCCGCCGCCTGATATTCGGACGCGGTGGGTTCGAACATCGTGCAATAATCGCCGATATTGCCCTCGAAAGCCGCCGTCATGGAATCGAAGCTTACTTCCGTGATATAGTTGGGGGTAACGTTGAGATTGTTCATTACGTAGCCGAACGTCATAAAGGGAACTCCGCCCGGTCTGCCGGCAAGCACGTTTTTGCCGTCTAACGACTTCCAGTCGAAATTATCCTCTTTATTTCTGCCTACAAGGAAGCTGCCGTCGCGCTTTGTAAGCTGCCCAAACACTTTGGGTTGGTCGTCGCTTCCGCCGAGGTAAGTATATATTACCGCTTCGGGTCCGCAAAAGCCTATATCCGCCCCGCCCGAAAGCACCGCCGCCATGGTCTTATCCGCGCCGCCGCCGTTGGTCAGCTCCACTTCAAAGCCCTCTTCTTCGAAATACCCCAGGGAATCCGCAAGATATAAGGGGGCGTAGAAAACCGAATGGGTTACTTCGTTGATTTTTATAACGTTTTTGCCGCCGTTGCAGCCCGCAACCGCAAAGGGGATTGCAAGCGCAAAGCAAGCCGCAAGAATGCAGCATATGAATTTCTTTTTCAATGTAAGTACTTTAAACTCCTTAAAAATTTAATAATACATTTTATGCCGTGCGCAATACCGTTTGACAACCCGAACGCTTTTGTTTTATAATTAAAAAGTATAATTTTGTGTAGGTTAAGTGCTTTATGATGGAAAAGGTTTACAATCCGAAGGAATTCGAGGACAGGCTCTATAAGGAGTGGGAAGAGGGCGGCTGTTTTAAAGCCGTGAGGGACGACGATAAGGTTCCTTTCACCGTTATGATGCCCCCGCCCAACATTACGGGTCAGCTCCATATGGGGCACGCTATGGACGAAACTTTGCAGGATACCGTTATCCGCTTCAAGCGTATGCAGGGGTATTGCGCGCTTTGGCTTCCCGGAACGGACCACGCTTCGATTGCAACCGAAGTCAAAGTAGTAGAGCAGATTAAAGCCGAGGGCGAAAGCAAGGAAAGCCTTGGAAGAGAAAAGTTTTTGGAGCGCGTCTGGGCATGGAAGGACAAATATTGCGCAAGAATAGTGCAACAGCTCAAAAAGCTCGGTTCTTCCTGCGACTGGTCGCGCCTGACCTTTACCATGGACGAGAAATGCTCCAAAGCGGTGAGGGAGGTTTTCGTTAACCTTTACAATAAAAAACTTATTTACAGGGGCAGCCGTATAATAAACTGGTGCCCTTGCTGTAAAACCGCGCTTTCGGATGCGGAGGTTGAATATTCGGAGGAAAACGGTAACTTCTGGCATATAAATTACGCCGTTGAGGGTGAGGATTTATCGCTGGAGGTTGCAACCACCCGCCCCGAAACAATGTTCGGCGATACGGCGGTTGCGGTTAATCCTAATGATAAACGCTATAAGCATTTAATAGGCAAAAACGTAATTCTGCCCGTGGTTGACAGACCTATTCCCATAGTGGGCGACGAACACGCGGATATGGAATTCGGCACGGGCTGCGTTAAAATCACGCCCGCGCACGACCCCAACGATTTCGAGGTGGGCGTAAGACACAATCTGCCTGTAGTCCGCGTTATGAACGACGACGGCACTATGAACGAAAAGGCGGGCAAGTATCAGGGGCTTGACCGTTACGAGTGCAGAAAACGGCTTGTAGAGGATTTAAAATCGTCGGGCGCGCTCGTAAAAATTCAACCGCACGCACACAACGTGGGGCATTGCTACCGTTGCGGCGCTGTTGTGGAGCCTATAGTTTCTAAACAGTGGTTCGTTAAGATGGAAAAGCTTGCGCGCCCCGCAATAGACGCGGTTACGGATAAGAAAATTTCTTTCGTGCCCGAAAGGTTTGCGAAAATTTATTATAACTGGATGGAGAACGTAAAAGACTGGTGTATTTCGCGCCAGCTTTGGTGGGGGCACCGCATACCCGTTTGGTATTGCGCGGACTGCGGAAAAGAGATTTGCGCAAAGACAGACCCCAATATATGCCCTAATTGCGGGGGTAAAAACCTTTCTCAGGACGAGGACGTTCTGGATACCTGGTTTTCTTCCGCGCTATGGCCTTTTTCGACTTTGGGCTTCCCCGACGATACTTCCGATTTGGAATATTTTTACCCCGGCGACGTGCTTGTCACCGGCTACGACATAATATTTTTCTGGGTTGCGAGAATGATTTTCTCGGGACTGGAGCATATGCGCAAAGTGCCTTTCCGCGACGTGCTCATTCACGGGCTTGTGCGTGACGAAAAGGGCAGAAAGATGTCTAAATCCTTGGGCAACGGCGTAGACCCGTTGGAGGTTATCGATAAATACGGCGCGGACAGCTTGCGCTTTTCGCTGTTGCAGGGAGTTGCGCCCGGAAACGATACAAGGTATTCCGACGCGAAGGTGGAAGCCTGCCGCAACTTTATGAACAAAATCTGGAACGCAAGCCGTTTTGTTATAATGAGCGCGGAGGGGTTAAAGGTTAAGCCTTTGGAGGAGGTAAAGCTTTCTCATGCGGATAAGTGGATAATATCCCGCCTGCAATCGGCTATACGCGACGTGACGCTTGCGCTCAACAAATTCGAATTCGGCATCGCGTGCCAGATTATGTACGACTTTATGTGGTCGGATTTCTGCGACTGGTATATAGAGCTTGTAAAGCCCGCGCTGAAATCGGACGACGTGCAAAAGAGAGACGGGGCGCTTTCCGTTCTTACCTTTGTTCTGGAAAATGCGTTAAAGCTTTTGCACCCGTTCATACCCTTTATTACAGATGAGATTTACCGCAATTTGCCGAACACGGACGGAACGATAATGACCGAGGAATTCCCGCGGTATAATTCGCGCCGTGCATATAAAAAGGACGCGCAGAGCTTCGGCGGGGTTATGGATATAATAAAGGCGGTGCGCGCCGCCAAAACCGAGCTTGACTGCCCGCCCTCGCGCAAGGTCAGCCTTTACATCGTTACGGAAAACAAGCGCATTATTACCGCTAACCACGACAGCATTTTAAAGCTTGCCGGAGCCAAAGAGATACACTTTATTTCTTCCCCCGAAGAGGCGGGAGAAAAGACCGTTACAAAGGTTCTTTCGGTGGGAACGGTGTTTATCCCTATGGGCGAGCTTGTGGATCTGGAAAAAGAAAAGGCGAGGCTTGAGGGCGAGCTTGAAAGAGTTACGTCTGAAATCGCACGCGCGGACGGCAAATTGAACAATCAGGGATTTTTGAGCAAAGCGCCTAAAAAGCTTGTTGACGACGAGAGGGCCAAGCTTGATAAATTCATTGAAATGCGCGAAAAAATCATAAATCAGTTAAAAAGCTTTTAAGGTAGGATATGGCAGGAAAACGCAATACTCAAAGGGCTTATAAGGCTGCGAAAAAGCACCCCAAAGTTACCGCCGCAATAGCGGTGATACTGGTAATTATAATCGCCGCGGTAATAATATTTTTTATTCTGCGCCCGGATATTTTCAAATCGCTTTTCTTTAAAGACCCGGCGGGTAACGGCGCGGAAGCGGGAGCGGTTGCCGAAATTGCCGAGGGAGAGCTTTCCATACATTTTTTGGAGCTTGGCAACAAGTACACGGGCGACTGCACCTTGATTAAGTGCGGCGATACGGAAGTTCTGATAGACGCGGGTTCGCGCAAGGGCAGCGCCGAAACGATAAAGAAATACGTTGACAATTACTGCACGGACGGCGTTTTGGAATACGTTATCGCAACCCACGCGCATCAAGACCATATAGCGGGTTTTGTAGGCAATAAGGACGGCGATACGAGAACGGGCATTTTGTATCAGTACAAAGTAGAAACGCTTATACAGTTTTCGGGAATTACGGATAAGCTTAAAGAAAAGCCCACTGAAATTTACACGGATTATCTTTCTGCCGTCGATTATGCAAAGGGCAACGGTACGGCGGTTTACACGGCGAAAGAATGTTGGTATGAAACCAAAGACGGCGCGCAAAAGCAATATTTTCTGGATGAAGCGGGGAATGTTTCCCTGAATATTCTTTACCAAAGATATTACGACGAAATTACGACTGACGAGAACGATTTTTCTGTTTGTACGTTGTTGACGCAGAAGGCAGGTGAGAATACATATAATTATCTGTTTACTGGCGATTTGGAAAAAGAGGGCGAAAGCAGTCTGGTTGATAAAAACGATTTGCCTGAGGTAGACCTTTTTAAAGGCGGACACCACGGAAGCTACACCGCCTCTACGGATAAGCTTTTAAATAAAATCAAGCCTAAGAACATAGCCGTTTGCTGTTGCTGCGGAACGACGGAGTATACAAGCAACGTTGAAAATACTTTTCCCGCACAGGCGTTTATAGACCGCGCGTCTAAATATACTCAGTACATATACTGTACGACGCTTATAAAAGATTATAAGGCGGGCGAATTTACGTCTATGAACGGCAATATAGTGTTTTATACAAAGGGCGGAAGGTTGAAGCTTTATTGCTCCAACAACAGCACGGTTTTGAAAGACACGGAGTGGTTTAAAGCCAACCGAAAGTGGAACGGAGTATAAATTGCCCCGCATATATGCTTAATTTAGTGCAACATGTTTTAAATAAAATAAGTTAAAATAAGACGTAAGCGTACAGCCCCCGCCGAAGATTTCGGCGGGGGCTGAAAATTTTGTTTATAATTATTGCAACGGCGGGAGATATGGTATATAATAATTTTATGAAATTTTATAAGATGCACGGTATAGGTAACGATTACATTTATTTCGATTGTATGAAATCGGAAATAAAAAATCCCGAGGAGCTTTCAAAAAGGCTTTCCGACAGGCATTATTCGATAGGGGGCGACGGCGTAATACTTTTGTGCCATTCTGATGTTGCGGATTGCAAAATGCGTATGTTTAACGCGGACGGTTCGGAGGGAAAAATGTGCGGCAACGGCGTGCGGTGCGTGGGTAAGCTTGCACACGATTTGGGATACGTTGACCGCGATATATGCACCGTTGAAACGCTTTCGGGTATAAAAACGCTGAAATTTACATTGGATAAACAAGGCAAGGTGAAAAGCGCGAAAGTAGATATGGGCGCAGCTGTTTTGAACGGCGAAAAAATACCTTCTGCCTTTAAGGGTGAAAGCGTCGTAAACGCGCCGTTGGAGGTTGGCGGCAAGCAATACGGGGTTACGCTTGTTTCTATGGGAAATCCGCATTGCGTGGTTTTTGAGGACCCGAATAACCTCGACCTCGAAGCCATAGGCAAAGGGTTTGAAAACCACCACGCTTTCCCCGAAAGAATAAACACGGAGTTTGTTAAGGTTATTAACGGCAGAGAGCTTAAAATGCGCGTGTGGGAGCGCGGAAGCGGAGAAACGCTTGCATGCGGCACGGGTGCGTGCGCTTCTGTCGTGGCGGCGTGCCTTAACGGTTTTTGCGCCAAGGGCGAAGAAATTACCGTTCACCTGCTCGGCGGGGATTTGAAGATTACTTATACCGATAAAACCGTTTATATGGAGGGCGGCGCGGCGCTTGCTTTCACGGGGGATATCGAAATTTAAAATTTAAGCTTTTTAGTGCGGTTAACCCTTGATTTTAGGTTGGCGCCGTGGTACAATATATAGGATTGATTTACATTTGAGAGGAATTATGACAAAGTATATTTTCGTTACGGGCGGAGTTGTTTCGGGATTGGGCAAAGGTATTACGGCTGCGTCGCTCGGCAGACTTTTAAAGTGCAGAGGTTATAAGGTGGCTTCGCAGAAGCTCGACCCCTATATCAATATCGACCCCGGCACGATGAGCCCCTTTCAGCACGGTGAAGTGTTCGTTACCGACGACGGTGCGGAAACAGACCTCGATTTGGGGCACTATGAAAGGTTCATAGACGAAAATTTAAACAAATATTCCAACCTTACCACGGGCAAGGTTTATTGGAACGTTTTGCATAAGGAGCGCAACGGCGAATACCTCGGTCAGACCGTTCAGGTAATTCCGCACGTTACGAACGAAATCAAAACGTTTATTTACAACGTGGGCAAAACTTCTAACGCGGACGTGGTTATAACCGAAATCGGCGGAACTATCGGCGATATAGAAAGTCAGCCCTTTATCGAGGCAATCCGTCAGGTTGCGCGCGAAGTGGGCAGGGATAACTGCTGTTTTATACACGTTACGCTTGTGCCTTATATTTCTGGCTCGGAAGAATTCAAATCAAAGCCCACACAGCATTCCGTAAAGGAATTGCAGGGTATGGGCATAAACCCCGATATTATAATTACCCGCGTAGACGCGCCTATGCCTGCCGACGTAAGGGCGAAGATAGCAATGTTCTGTAACGTGGAGCCTGAGTGCTGTATAGAAAATATGACTATGCCCGTGCTTTACGAATGCCCCATTATGCTTGAAGAAAGCCGCTTTTCCGAAATCGTTTGCAAGAGGTTAAAGCTCGATCCGCGCGTTATTGATTTGACGGAATGGAACAAAATGCTTTGCCGTATAGCGGCGCGCGACAAGACGGTGAAAATAGCGCTTTGCGGAAAATACGTTCAGTTGCACGACGCGTATCTTTCCGTTGCGGAGGCTTTGGCGCACGCGGGATACGAGAACGCCGCCAAGGTTGAAATAAAGTGGGTGGACACGGAAGAAATAAATAAATCCACGTTGAAGAAATTTTTCGGAGACGTTGACGGAATACTTGTTCCCGGCGGCTTCGGCAACCGCGGCATAGAGGGAAAAATACTCGCCGCGAAATACGCAAGAGAAAACAATATACCTTATCTGGGCATATGCCTTGGTATGCAGACGGCGGTTATCGAGTATGCGAGAAACGTTCTTGGATACAAGGACGCTAACTCCGCGGAGTTCGACCCCGCTTCCGAGCATTGTGTTATAGATTTGATGCCCGACCAGCACGGAGTTAAAATGGGCGGCACTATGAGGCTCGGCGCATATCCTTGCAAGGTGCTCGGCGAAAAAATGAAAAAGGCGTACGGCGAGGAGGAAATTTCCGAGCGCCACCGCCACAGATACGAATTCAACAACGATTTCCGTGAGGAGATAGAAAAGGCGGGAATGGTTATTGCGGGAACTTCCCCCGACGGTAAGCTTGTTGAGGCAGTCGAAATACCTGCTAACGATTTTTATATCGGCGTGCAGTTCCACCCCGAATTCAAATCCCGCCCGCAGTCGGCGCACCCCGTATTCCGCGAGTTTATAAAATATGCGGTTCTTTACAAAAACAAAAAGTAATTTTAGAGTTTAAATATTGTGTGCGCGGGTAAGCGAGCGTGTTTAAAGAGGTATATTTTATTGCACGGCAAAAGTTTGTGCGGTAAATTTGCGTGTTTAAATGATTGCGCGGTTAGTTGTGTAATACGATTTGTGTTTACAAATGTTGTACTGTTAATAACGGGCTGTTTTAATTTCCGCGCGGTTATGATTTGGCGCGGCGAAAGGTTTTTTGTTTAATACCGAAAGTGGGTTTTTATGAATTTTAATCTTAATTTCAATAATATTGCGGAAAGCTATCTTTTTGCGGAGATTGCTGACAGGGTTGCAAAGTATTCCAAAGCGCACCCCGATAAAAAGGTTTTAAAGCTCGGTATAGGCGACGTCACGCTTCCGCTTGTGCCCGAGGTAATAAAGGCACTTCATTCTGCGGTTGACGACATGGGCAAGGCGGAAACCTTTAAAGGCTACGGCCCTTACGAGGGTTATTCGTTTTTGCGCGACGCAATCCGCGGCTATTACAAAAAAATAGGCGTAAAGCTCGAAGATAACGAAATTTTCGTTTCCGACGGGGCAAAATCCGATTTGGGAAATATACTCGATATATTCTCGGAAGCAAACACCGTTTTGGTTCCCGACCCTGTTTATCCCGTTTACGTTGATACAAACCTTATGGCGGGGCGCAAGATAATTTTTGCGGACGCGAAAGAGGAAAACGGCTTTTTGCCTGCGCCCGATTACAGCGTGGACGCGGATATAATTTACATATGCTCGCCGAACAACCCGACGGGCGCGGCTTATACTAAGGCTCAGCTCAAAGAGTGGGTCGATTATGCAAACGAGAAAAACGCGGTTATTTTATACGACGCGGCTTACGAGTGTTTTATAACCGACAATACGCTTGCGCGTTCTGTTTTTGAAGTGGAGGGCGCGAAAACGTGTGCGATAGAGTTTTGCTCTCTTTCAAAAATAGCGGGCTTTACGGGTACGCGTTGCGGCTATACGGTTATACCCGACGATTTGAAAAAGGGCGGCAATTCCGCTAATAAAATGTGGCTGCGCAGACAATCCACCAAGTTCAACGGCGTGCCTTATATTGTGCAAAAGGGCGCGGCGGCAGTGTTCTCCGACGAGGGAATGAAGCAAATTCAGCAAAATCTTGCTTATTACAAGCGCAATGCGAAATTAATTGCCGACTGCATGGACGAGTTGGGGATTTGGTATACGGGCGGAAAAAATTCGCCTTATATCTGGCTGAAATGCCCTAACGGTATGAAGAGTTGGGAATTCTTCGATTATCTTTTGCAAAATGCGCAGGTTGTGGGAACGCCCGGCGCGGGCTTCGGAAAGAACGGAGAGGGATATTTCCGCCTTACCGCGTTCGGCAGTGAAGAAGTTACGAAAGAAGCGGTTTCACGCATTAAAGCGTTATTGAAAAAATAATTTACGGTCGGTTTGTGCGTCGTTCCCGCTTTCTGGCTGAACGGCGCGGCAGAGTGACAAGAGGGTTTTTATATGGAAAATTTATTACCCCGCGGCGCGGGCATACTGTGCCATATATCGTCGTTGCCCAACAAATACGGCATCGGCTCGCTCGGAAAAGAGGCTTATGATTTTGCGGACTATTTAAAGAGCTCGCACGTTAAATACTGGCAGATTTTGCCGCTTGCGCAGACGGGTTACGGCGACAGCCCTTATTCTTCCGTTTGCTGCAACTCGGGCAATCCTTATTTTATAGACCTTGTTGCACTGCGCGACGAGGGGCTTTTGGACGACGAGGAGCTTGCAGGCTGCGAAGCGCCTTTGGGACCTGTTGATTACGGCGCGCTTTATGAAAAGAGGTACGAGGTTTTACGCCTTGCATACGCGCGGTTCAATATTAAAGACGAGGAATTTTTGAAGTTTATCGAAAGCGGCGAATTCGAGGATTACGCGGTGTTCATGTCGCTTAAATCCAGATATTCGGGGACTTTCGATACGTTCCCCGAAGCGTTCAAGTATACGGAAAATCTTGCGATACAGGATTTTAAACAAACCGTTTACAAGAGCGAGTACTGCTTTTGGCAGTTTTTACAATTCGTATTCAAAAAGCAATGGTTAAAATTAAAGGAATACGTTAACTCTTTGGGGATAAAGATTATCGGGGATTTGCCGCTTTACGTGGCTTACGATTCTGCGGACGTTTGGGCGCACCCCGAGCTTTTCAAGCTTGACGAGGAGTTGCACCCGACGGAGGTTGCGGGAGTTCCGCCTGATTACTTTTCCGTAACTGGTCAGCTTTGGGGAAACCCCATTTATAATTGGGACGTTATGGAGGCGGACGGCTACGAGTGGTGGATTAACCGCATAAGAAAGGCGCGCGAGCTTTACGACGTTATACGTATAGACCATTTCCGCGGATTTGACAGATATTATTCTATACCTGCGGGGGAAACCACGGCGGAAATCGGCGAGTGGAAGCAAGGACCTGCTTTGAAGCTGTTTTTACAGCTTAAACACAGGCTTGGCGACGTGCCCGTAATTGCCGAGGATTTGGGCGTTATGGATTACGGAGTTGAAAAGCTCCGCCAGCGCACGGGCTTCCCCGGTATGAAAATTATGCTTTTTGCGTTTGACGGAAAGCCGACTAACCCTTATCTGCCCAGAAATATACAGGAAAACGCGGTTGCGTACACGGGTACGCACGATAACGCAACGGCTATGGGGCTTTTGAACAAAATGACGGACGCGCAGTTCAGGGTGTTTAAAACGAGATTGCGTGCGGCGCTCAAAGACGAGGGGGTTGTTTATCCGTTTGTAACAAGAAAGCAGGCTGCCCTTGCGCTTTGCGTGTGCGTGCTTGCTTCCAACGCGAACGTTGCCGTTTTGCCCATACAGGATTTGCTTGGATTAGACGGTTATGCAAGAATGAATTTGCCCTCTACCGCGGAAGGAAACTGGCGCTTCAGGCTTAATGAACAGCCTGCGCGCAAAACCGCGGCGATATTGCGCAAAACGGTGAAAGAATTTAACAGATAAAAATTGAATTTAATTTAAAGCCGCCCCGCGAATTTTCGCGGGGCGGCTGTTTTGCATATCTAAGCTTATAATTCTCTGCCCAACAGAAAGTCTACAGAGCAATTGAGAAATTTTGCGATTTTGATAACGTTTATTATTGAAGGTTGGGTTTTGCCTTGAACCCAGTATCTCATAACGGATTCGGCGACGCCTGTTTTTTGGGTTATTTTGTATCTTGAAATATTGTAATAATTGCAGATAAATTTAAATCTTTCACCAAACGGCGGGCAACATTTAAAATCAGTAGCTTTATTTTCGTTTTCAATACCGAGTAAAAAATCTGTTGTTACGTTAAAATAGTCTGCAAGTGTTATTGCCATTTCAACGGTAGGCAAATGTAAGCCGCTTAAATAGTGGCTGATTGTTGAACTTTCGCATTTGAGAATTTCGGCTAATTTTGTTGCGGTTAAATCTTTATAAAACATAAGCTCGGAGAGCCTTTCGGGAAAAATCGACAAATAATCCATAATGAATTTTTTATATTTCTCTGCCGAGAATAAAATCGATTGAGCAATTGTAGGTTTCAGCGATTTTGGCAATGCTTTCTATACTCGGCATAGTTTTTCCGTTTTGCCAACTGTAAATGGCGTTATCGTGTAAGCCCGTATCTGTACGCAGTTGATATTTTGTTATATTTAGAGCTTTGCAAAGTTCCGGCAATCTTTTTGAAAAAGGCAGACAAGGCTTATATTTTTTGTTGTTTTCTTCATTTGACGTTCCTAAAAGGTAATCGACGGAACAATTAAAATAATCCGCCATACGTACTGCCATTGTTAAATTGGGCAGAGTGTTGCCTTGTAAATATCTTGTGATTGTGTTACTGCCGCAATTCATAAGTTTTGCAAAGGCGGGCGGGTTAAGCTGAGCGTCAAAAAGAAGTTCCGATAATCTTTCTTTAAAATTCGTCATTTTTAAATTTCTCTGCCCAATAGGAAGTCTACAGAGCAATTTAAAAATTTTGCGATTTTGATAACGTTGTCTACGGACGGTTCGTGCGTGCCGTTTATCCAGTCGTAAAAACGCGGTTCGCTCAGCTTGCATTCTTTGCAAAATCGGTAACCGGTGTAACCGTTTTGTTCGGTTAACTGTTTTATTCTTTCTCCGATTTGAGGGCATAAATTAAATGCCGTTGAGGAATTTTCGTTTTCAAATCCCAACAGAAAATCCGTGGTAACTTTAAAGTGTTCCGCAATTTTTACAAGAGTTTTTAAAGATGGAGCGCGTTCGCATTTTAAAAGGCGCGTTATTGTAGATGAAGGAACGCCTATTGCTTTTGCAAAAGTATTGGGTTTAAAATTGTGGTCGAATAAAAGCGCGTCGAGAGTTTCGGCAAATTTTGACATATTCATAGTATTTACGTCAAAATTATCCCTCCACAATGGCAAAAAAGTATTTGATTTTGCCAAAATGTAAGTATATAATTAATATATAAACTTATTTTAGGAGATACTATTGATATGGAAAATAATAATAATAAAAAGACCCCCGAGCAAAGGCTTGCGCTTATATACGCGATTACCGAGGGAAAAATAGAGGCGGAAAACGTTTTGAAAGAAATTCTTCCGCTTATAGAGGATTATTTTATATGCAACGCAGAATATAAAGACGGCGAAATCAGCTTACGGCTTTATAACGGACAGAAGTTCAAAATCGGCATAAAAGAGGAGTGAGTATTTGGGATTAATTTTCAAAGATGCGGGTGCATAATACGGTCATATCGTCGGTTACGGTATGACCCGTTTTATCGAGCGCGCCCGCAAGAATTTTATCGGCAAGGTTTTGCGGATTGAGCGGTTTGAAATCCTGTAAAAATTCGTATAAGTCGGTTGACGAGGGGAATGCGGACGTTATTCCGTCGCTCATAAATACGACCATATCTCCGCCTTTTAACACCTCGCTTGAAACCGTGGGGCGCAGGTTTTCGAGTATGCCGAGGGGGAGGGAGGTGCTTTCTAAAATTTTAATTTCTCCCTCGCGCAGAATAACGCCTGCGGGCGAGCCTATTTTTACGAAATCCGCTCTGCCGTTATCGAGGTTGACGGCGGCTATATCTATACAGGTGAACCTTTCGTCACGGTTGAACGAAAGCAGTTTGTTGATTGTGTTGAGTATTGCGTCGGCAGGCATTTCCGCGCGGTAGAACGCTTCTATTAAGGAGATAGCCGCCTCTGAAACCTTGCGTGCATATTCGCCACTGCCCATACCGTCGGAAAGCGCCATTAAAAAAGCGCGTTCGTTTATCCTTATGACGGAGTGGGTGTCGCCCGAGACCTTTTCTCCGCTTTTGACTGCGTAGGCAACGCCGAAAGCCGCGTCGAAGCGGGGAGGCGCGGTGAAAACAAGGCAGCTCTTTTCTCCGTCGTAAATGATTTTGTCTTTTAAAACGTAGCGGCGCTTTAACGTATCCGAAATTATCGCGCTCATAGCTTTTAAATTTATTTTGCCGAGCGTTACGGCGCACAGTTCGCCGCCGCTTTCTCCGTCGAGATAGACTTCCGGACAGCAAATGCCTTGGGCAGAGAGAGCTTTTTTGACGCTTTCCGCCGCGCCGTCGAATGACTGGACGCGGCTTAAATCTACGGCGCAGCTTTTCATTACTTCCGCCACCCCGCGGGCTTGTTCGGCAAGCATTTTTCTGCCTGAGCGCGCGTTTTCCGTTTCTGTCATATATCTGCGGTATTCGGCGAGCACGGCGTTAAGCTTGTTTAAAGCTTCGGTGGGGCGGGAGCAGTTAACCGTCATTTCGGAGGGTAAATCAATGAGATTGACTTTGCCCTTTACACAACCCGCATCGATTAGACGTTTAAAACCGACGTATACCGAGCTTTTAGCGCAACGTTCCGCACGGTCGCAGCTTTTACAGCATTTTTCTTTTAATTCCAAAAGCATGCGCTCGCGGGCGGCGGCGTCGTTTATGTTTTCGTCAAGGGCAATGAACGCGCACTCTATTTCACGGAAAACTTCTGATATGCGGTAAAGCCTTTCGCCTGTGCGGCGGCGGGAACGGATTACGGCGGTTTCGGGCAGAACGTTTGTGACGAGCAAGCGTTTTTTCAGTTCGGCGAGTTTTTCGTCTTTGGGTAAAGAGGGAAGTATGCACGCGAGGAACAGAAGCAACGCATATACCACAATGAGCGGGGTTGCGCAGTCGAAGCATTTTGCAAGGTACATATAGCCCGCGGAGAGCGCGGCTGTTGCTATTCCGCTTGAAAATCTGCCTGCGCCCGAAAAGACGAGCGCAACGGTTGATATAATTATGTATGCGGTTATCGGGGTAAGCGAGAGCTGTGCCGCGGCAAGCGGGAGTGCGGCGGCTAACGCGGTTATTAAAACGGCGGGAGAGCGGAAAAGCCGCGCCGTAAAAATTATGACTAAAGAGGAAAAGCAGATATAGAACGGTGCGCCGAGGAGCGTTACCATGCCCGCGCCGCCCACTGCAAAAACCACGCCGAGGCAGACGAGCTCGTCTTCTTTAAGCCTGCAACGCTGTAAGCGAAAGAGGAGAGCGTAAACAGTTCTGAAACAGAAGAACGAGAAAATCATTACCACAGCCGCCGCAACAGAGCGCAGGGCATAGGGGTTTTGTATGTAGAAATCGCCGCCGAGCCACGGGGCGAAAACCACGTACGGCGCAAGGGAAATCAAAAGAAAGACAGCGGCTTCGATGCGGATTTTTTTGCCCGTGCGGCGGTAAAGGAAAACTATTACCCCCAGAAACAAGCCCGAAAACAAGGCAGTAAGACTGAGGATTAAGTTCAAATTTACTATCGAGGCGAGCACGAAAAGCACGGGGGTTGCGATTATGTTCATTCCGCAAAGAAGCATTGCGAAAAACAGCCCCAAAGACATAGGAACGCCCTTTACGGCGCAGTTTAAAAATAACATTGCCGCGGCAAAGGCGGCGTATATAATTATCGTTTTTAAATTGATTTTTAACGGCATGCACCCATTATATAATAATGAGGCGCAAAAAATTTGCGGGATAAAGTCGGTTTTTGCCGTATTTGTGACAAAATAAAAGGCGGCTTTTTATTGCCGCCGGTTTTTATTTTTGCATGGCGAGATATACCATTAAAACGGTGATATCGGCGGGATTGACGCCCGATATCCGCCCTGCCTGCCCCAAGGTTACGGGGCGGACGCGTTCTAGCTTTTCCCTTGCTTCAAGGCGCAAGCCCTGAATTTGTGAGTAATTTATATCTTCCGGCAGTTTCTTTTCTTCAAGCTTTTTGGCGCGTTCTATCTGCGCGCGGCTTTTGGAGAGGTAGCCTTCGTATTTTACGGTTGTTTCCGCGGTTTTTACAACGTCTTGCGGTTCGTCCGAAAGTACGCCGAAGAAGCTTATTATGTCTTCGCATTTAGCGCCGCGGCGGATTAAATCCGCGTAGGTTACCCCATGCATATTGCCCGATATATTATACTTTTCCGCAAAGCTTTCCGCCGCCTTGAAATCGGCGCGGGAGTTGAGTATTTCAAGTATATGTGCGTAGCAATTTTGTTTTTTGCGGAATTTTTCCGCGCGTTCGGCGGTGAAAAGGGGAGTGTTTTCGATTTTGGGCGTGAGCCTGAAATCGGCGGTATCCTGCCTTAAAGCTATTGCGTATTCCGCGCGGGAGGTCATCATACGGTACGGCTCTTCCGTGCCCTTTGTTACAAGGTCGTCGATTAAAACACCGATATACGCTTCGTCCCGCCCCAGAATAAACGGGGGCCTTTTCTGAATTTTGAAAGCCGCGTTTACGCCTGCAATCAGACCCTGCGCGGCGGCTTCTTCATAGCCCGAAGTGCCGTTAATCTGCCCCGCGGTATAAAGACCTTTAACTTTTTTAAATTCCAGGGTGGGGAGAATATCGAGCGTGTCTATAC
>CAMWMZ010000021.1 GCA_947175485.1 uncultured Clostridia bacterium | reverse complement strand
TTCGCGTTAGTCTCGTTGGCTCGGTGATGTGTATATGAGAAAGGAACTTTATAAAGAAGGTTAAAATAGTTTCTAACGGAAACGGTTATTTTGCGGAATTTAACGGCGGTAAGCTGGAGCTTCCCGAAAATATCGTAAACCGCTTTAAAAATATTGCGGATTACGCCGATGAGGACAAGTACGTAACTTTGGGAATACGCCCCGAGGACGCTGAAATTTCGGAAAACGGCGTACTGAAAGCAAAGGTTGCTTCCGTTTCGGGGGAAGAGGAAAAGTACGCCGAATGCGACGTTAACCCCGATATATGCCTTAACGTAAGCACTAAAGCAGACGTTGAAAAGGGAAAAGAAGTAACCATTTCGGTTGACGCGGCTAAGCTTTATATGTTCGACGCGGTTTCTTGCCTGACGCTTTTGGAGAGAGACGGCGGTTATACGCAAACGGGTTTGCCCGACGCTGATTTCAAGCCGTTGCCTTACGACGAGGAACAGCTTATAAAGGAAAATTCAAAACCCAAAAAACAGCAAAAGAAAAAATAATTTCAAAACCCCCGATAAAACGGGGGTTTAAGTTTAAAAAACGGAAAAGTTGTTTATAACTTTATCGCCCGCACGGAACGCTTTCGTTATTTAATAAGGCGTACGTACGGAAATATAGCTAAATTAACGTATCTATGGAAATAATTTTAGACGCGCTTTGGGACACGCTTAAGGTTTTTCCCTTTCTCTTTCTGATATACGTTCTGATTGAGATTCTGGAACACCGCACGCGGCTCACGCAAAACAAAAAAATATTGCAAGGGGGCTTTGCTCCGCTGATAGGCTCGGCAACCGGGCTTATTCCGCAATGCGGATTTTCCGTTATGGCGGCAAAGCTTTACGACAGGGGCTTTATCCGTACTGGCACGATTTTAGCGGTATTTATAGCGACCAGCGACGAGGCGCTTATTCTGCTTTTATCCGATTTGTCGGCGGCGCACGCGGTGATGCCGCTTGTGTTTATAAAGCTTTTGTATTCCGTAGGGGCGGGATATCTTGCGAATTTTATCCTTTCCGGCGAAAAGCTTAGCGAGGCGAACGTTCCTCATGAAGTAGACGCGCATTTCTGCTGTTCCGAACACGACGGGGGCGGCATGCTCGGCGAACGTTCAGAGTTTAAAACTTATTTTCTTTCCCCGCTTTTACATTCTCTTAAAATCGCGGCGTATCTGCTTATAGTAAACCTTGTTTTCGGATATCTGATAGATTTGGCGGGCGGCGCGGATAATATCGCGGCTAATACCATTACGGGCGGCGCGTATGTGCAACCGCTTATAACAGCGCTGATAGGGCTTATACCCAACTGCGCTTCGAGCGTTATTCTTACAGGTGCGTATACGAACGGGGCGATTTTGTTCGGCAGCCTTGTTTGCGGGCTATGTTCCAATGCGGGGCTTGGGCTTGTGGTGCTGTTCAAAAACACCAAAAAGCTGAAACGCAATATTTTAATAGTTATCGCGTTATACGTTCTGGCGGTTATCGCCGGACTTGTGATAAACGCGGTTTCGATAGCTATTGGGCTTGAATAATTTTACGCCGCCCGCGCTCATAAGAGCGCGGGCGGTTTTTATTGCGCCGCGTATTTTGCGCGGCGTATTATATTTATAATACGGAATAAAAAACAGTTGAAAAAATCCCGCGGCTGTGTTATTATACATAAGAGTATAATTTTAAGGAAAACACTATGGCTTTGAACGTTAACAATCTCGAAGGCAACGAAATCGCCGACGATTATACAAGAAATTTCGTGCCGAAGGGCAGATGGGGCGACACGTGGAGCGTGTTTAAAAGCTCTTTCTTTAAGCTTTTTCTCATCAATATTTTCACGCTTATAACCTTCGTGCCCGGAATAGTGGTAATTATTTTCCGTTCCGGATATATAGGCGGGCTCGGGACGGTTTATCCGTTTAATCCTTCGCTGCTGTATCCTTTTTATCCCGACGTGGACGGGCTTGCGGAAAGGCTTACGCTTTCGGCGGATTTATTGTTTTACGCGGCGCTTATAGTTGCGGGGTTCTTCGCTTCTATAGGAATTGCCGGTTCTGCGTATTCCATAAGAAAGCTTTTGAATACGCATGGAGAATTTACGGTTAAATCGTATTTTCACGGAATAAAGGTATGCTATCTGAGCACGGTTATGCCCGTTACCGTGGTAATGATATTTATGTTTTCCACGTTACTTACCGGCGACTGGATGCACGTTGTAATTGCAACCGGCGGAAACGCTGCGGCGGCGATAACGGCTTATGTTTTCATAATCATTGCAACGGTGCTTGTATGCGTTTACATGGCTTGGGTGTTTGCCGTTGGAACGAGTTACCGCGTTAAATTAACGGAGCTTTTCAAAAACGCTTTCGTTATGATGATAGGAACGCCCGTGCAAACGGTGTTTATGGCGGGATTTTCGCTTATACCCGTTTGGTTGGTGATGATCGGCGGGGCTGTGCCTTTGATTTCCTATCTCGGTTATATCGTGTTCATACTTATAGGCTTTTCGTTTATAATCATCAGCTGGACGGGATTTACGCAGTGGGCTTTCGATCTTTACGTAAACCCCAACTTAAAGGCTCAAAAAGAAAAGGAGCAGGCGCAAAAGAGCGAAAAGGAGCTTGCCTTTGAAAAAGAACAGGCTGAAAAACAGCATGCGCGCGAGCTTCTCGCCGCGGGTAAAAGCGAGCTGATTGCCCGCCCGATAATGCCGTTATCCGAACAATCCGCAGTTCCCAGCCTTGGTAAAACGTTTACTAGAAAGGACGTTAATACCGTTAAGACAAGCAGGGAAAAGCTTTATGCGGAAGTAGCCGCTTACGAAAAGGAACACGAAAACGACGCGGTGTACGCCGAATATAACAAGCTTTTTGCTGAACGCGAAAAGGCGCTACAAACCGAAACGGGCAAAAAGGGGAAGAAAAAGAAAATCAGTTCGGACAACCTTTTAAGATGAACGGTAATAAACCTTATTCCGCTATTGGCGGGGTTTTCGAATACCTAAACGATGACTGCGGCTATGAAAAATGGTCGCAGTATTTAATTGAAAAACTGCGCGCATACGGCGTTGAAGCGGGAGCGTGCGGCGCGGATTTCGGTTGCGGAAACGGATATTTTACGCGTGCGTTTTATAAAGCGGGATACGCGGTGAAAGGATTTGATATTTCCCCCGAAATGCTTTCCGCCGCGGTTGAGCAGTCCCGTAAAGAGGGGGATTGCATAGAATTTCTTTCGGGCGATATCTCCAAAACAGCGCTTAATTCCAAATCGGATTTTATAACCGCGGTCAACGATTGTATTAACTATATCCCGCCCGAAAAGCTTGAAAAAACTTTTGCAAGGGTTTGTAGCAATCTTAAAAAGGGCGGGATTTTCATATTCGATATAAGCTCTGAAAACAAGCTGAAAAATATCCTCGGCAACAATCTTTTTGCGGAGGACAGGGGAGATATCGCATATATGTGGTTCAATACCCTCGGCGGCGGGAAAGTTGATATGGATATAACGCTTTTTATCCGCGGCAAAGACGGGCTATTTGAAAGGAAAGACGAACGGCAAACGCAGTATATCCACAGTGAAACCGCCATTTTAAACCTTTTGCACGGCGCGGGGTTCAGCGCTCGTAGTGAAGGACATCTTGGCGGCGGCAAAGAAGAAAGAATTTGCTTTTATGCGGTGAAATTATGAATAAGCTTTATAAAAAGCTCGTTTACGACGAGCAGATTTCTCTTTCCGTACTGGATACTACGGAAATGGTGAACGATGCGATAAAGATACATAAACTCGACGATATATCCGCGCGTATGCTCGGCGGACTTTTGACGGCGTGCGCGTATATGGCGGGCTGTTTGAAGAGCGAACGGGGTGCGGTTTCCATAACCGTAAAATCAGGCGACGGAAGCGCCACGGCAAGCGTTTCGGGCGACGTAAACGGACATATACGCGGTTACGTCGAGGGCGCGGCAAACGGGCTTAAGGGCGGCACGATGACCGTTATAAAAGAGGACGGATTTTTTCGCCCTTTTACGGGCACGTGCGCGCTGAAATGCGACGACGTATCAGAAAATTTAATGCAGTATTTTCATATAAGCGAGCAAATCCCCACGGCGGTTGCGATAGGGGTTGACGTTGAAGGCGGGGTGTGTTCCGTTGCGGGCGGCGTTATTATGCAGTGTTTGCCCGGAACAACCGAATACAATATGGATAAAGCCGAAAACGATATGCAGAATTTCGTCAATGTTACCGCCGCCCTCAAAGAATACGGCGCCGACGGAATTATGAAAAGGTTTTTTGCGCAAGATAGCAAGGGGGGGGAATATCTTTTGTTCCCGGAATACAAGTGCAATTGCTCGCGTAAAAAAATAGAGGGGGTTATAACTCCGCTCGGCAAAAGCGAGCTTATGAAAATTATAGACGAGGATGGCAAAGTGGAGGTGCACTGCCACTACTGCAATACCGATTACCGTTTTACCGCAGAGGATATCGGGGAGATTTTTAAAAATTAACATGGCGAAAACGTTTTCTATCGACCTTTCCGACGACAGATTGATTTCTATCGCCGCGGATATGGTTGACAGCCACAACTATATAAGCGCGTTGAAAATGCTCAATAAAAACGCGGAACTGCACGGCAGCGACGAAGACGCGCTGATGCTTTACGCTGAAATTTTCGACGATATCGGGCTTTATGAAAAGAGCGTGAACGGTTGGTTTAAATATCTCGATACTGCGGATTCCACCGAGCTTGCGGACTGTTACGAAGGGCTTGCAATCGGATTTATGAATCTCGGCAACGAGCACTTTTCGGCTTTTTACTATAATAAGCTTTTGATGGAAACGGACGAGATAGACGGCGCGGAACGTGAAGAGATAATAAAAGATTTTTTATCAGCACAGGAAAACCCTTTGAAATTCGTTTATCCTCCCGCTTTGGCGGATTGCTCGGACTGTATTTCCAGCGGTATCGAGCATATGAAGGCGGGTGAATACGACCTTGCGGTGGAAGATTTCGATAAGGTTGCGGAGGGCAACCCGAAGTATTCGTCTGCGCGCAATTACGTTGCTATGTGCAAGATAATCGCAGATAAAACCGAAGAGGCGGAACAGGAATGTTTAAACATTTTAAAATTCCGCCCCGGCGACGTTCAGGCGCTTACTACGCTTGCGGCGGTAAAAACAGAAGAGGGAAAAACGGAAGAGGCGCGCGAGCTTGCGAAAAGGCTTTTATCCCTCGGGGTGACCGAACCGGACGAAATTTATAAAATAGCAACCGTTTGCTGTGAAAATAAAATGCACGAAGACGCGTATTCCCTGTTTTGCAGGCTGGGCGACGGCTTCGAATACGATTTGAACGTGTTGTATTTTAAAGCCGTTTCCGCTTTTAACGCGGGAATGTTTGAAGAAAGCTTCGAAGCGTTCGACAGGCTTGCAACTGTTTATCCTGAAGCTGTAACAGCAAAATATTTTTACAATCTTGCGCGCAAAGCCGAAAAGAGCGGCAATATTACGGAGTTGAGTTATTTTTACCGTTTGCCGGCCGAAATGCGGGAATCTTCTTTAAAGGTGCTTGCCGCATATATGAGGCTGAGTTCCGCTTCTGCCTTAAAATTCGCGCGGGAGGTGGATTTGTCTTTGTGCGTAAAATGGTGCTTCGACGAGCGTGAGGGCAAAGGCGGAGAGTTGCAGCTGCTCGCGTGTCAGGTTGCCGTGAAAGCTGAAATGGACGAAGTTGTGCGGGAGTTGCTGTTAGACGCTTTTTTAGACGACAGGATAAAGCTTGATATGCTTACCTCGCTTGCCGAGCGCAACGCGTTCGATTGCTTCGGCGTGGTTATTTGCAACGTTTACAGAAGAGTTACCATGCGCCCTTTATCGGTTGAAAGGGCTAAGAAAAAATATTTCGTCCGCGCATATGCCAGACTTTTGGCGCATTTCGCTATTTTGGACGACGATTTCGGGGAAGCGTTTGCCTCTGCCGCGGAGAAGCTTTATATCAAGCTTTCTTATGAAGAAAGGTTGGATTGCGCAAAGAACGTGGAGGTTCTTACCGCGGCGGTTTATCTGGTTTCAAACGTGCGCGCGGCGGAAATATCGGGCGACGGAATTTATGAGTTTTTCGAGGTTACGAAAGAGCAGGTCGGCTCTTTGATAGGGGAATAAAATGAAGCTTTATGATTTCGACGGAATGTTTGACGAAAAGCTTTCGGAATACATTTCCAAAAATGCGGGCAGATATAAGGAAAACGAGTGGGAAGATATTATCCCCGTGCTTTACCAAAGGTTCGGGGATACAGTCGTTAAATCGCTTGGCAAAACCCCGCGCAAATTTTACGGGGAAATGACCGACGAGGAGCTTGTAAAATGCCTCAGGGCGCATCTTAAACAGGAAGTGCCCGTTTCTGATTTTTTATGTACGGAAATAGAAAACCGCCGCCCCGCGGAGCTGTTGTTGCCGCTTTTAGACGGCACACGCGGGGAATGCGAATACGCGCTTAATCTTATCGGTGCGGATGAAAGAGCCGTATATAAATATATGGATATGCTGATTTCTTCCGATGACGAGGATATCAAAAATACTTGCGCTGATTACATAAAAGAAAACGCGGATTTGGTTTTGAGCTCTGCGCTTGAAAATTATAAAAAGGGCGTTTGCCCCGAATATATGCTTGAAATAATGTCGCGCACGGTTAAAAAATCCGATGAAGTATTCGACGTTCTCGTTAAAGCCTTCCGCGGCGACGCCGATAATATCCCCATGCATGCGAGTTATCTTGCGGCTTACGGCGACGAGCGCGCATTGGAATTTCTGCTTGATAAAATCGACGAGGACGGGATAACTTTTGTAGAGTATCAGGAGCTGAAATTTGCAATAGAGGCGCTTGGCGGGGAATATGAGAAAGAGCGAGACTTTTCAAACGACCCGTATTATAAGCTGATTCACCCGCAGGGTTAAAAACTCCGTATAAAAAACCTCCGCTTTGTCAATAAAACGGGCGGAGGTATTTTTTTATGCAAGACATAACTTCAAAAGAACTTGAACTCATTTCCGACGTACTCACGGCGGAAGCGCTTATCTGCAAAAAGGCAAGGGCGTATTCTAAAACGCTGACCGATATGGACCTTGCGCAATGCATGACGAAAATTGCGGATGAACACGAACAGCGTTACAACGCGCTTTTAAACATTATAGGAGGCTGAAAATGAAACTTACAAAAAGCGATTGCACGTTGAACGAAAGAGACGCTTTGCAGGATATGCTTGAAAGCGAAAAACAGCTTATGACCATTTATACAACCGCGCTTTTCGAAGGCAGTACCAAATCTATGCGGAAAAACTTTTCCACAAACCTTCTGGGCGTGGCGGAAAACCAGTTTCTGATATTTTCTCAGATGAATTCGCGCGGGTATTACGAACCTAAGCCCGCCAACAAAACTCTTATAGACGAGGCGAACGATACGTTCAAAAAACAGAAAAAATGCTTGAAAGCGGGCAACTGATTTAAGAAAATCCCGCGGGCGGTTTACTTACCGCCCGCGGGATTTTCTTTTTTGCGTATAACAAAATTTTACTTTCACATACTTTTTGTACGGCAGTTTTTGCCATTATCAGGAGAATTATGAAAGCTACAGGAATTGTAAGAAGAATAGACGAGTTGGGAAGAGTGGTTATACCTAAAGAAATAAGAAGCACGCTGCGCCTCAAATCGGGCGACCCGTTGGAAATATTTACCGACAGGGACGAGCTTATGTTGAAAAAATATTCGCCCATTGCTTCGCTTGAAAAATTTTCGGAGGGAACGGCGAAATCTCTTTCCGATTTGTCCGGTCACGTTGCCGTGATTTGCGATACGGACGGCGTTCTGCACGCTTCGGGCAGAGGACAAAGGGAATTCGACGGTAAAAATCTTTCCGACAATATGGAAAAGATTTTGCGCGACAGAAAAAGCTATATGGCTAACACTGCCGACGGCGGCGACGTAGTGCCTATTTGCGACGGACAGCAGGCGGAGGTGACGGCGCAGATTATAGTGCCCATAGTTTGCAACGGCGATTGTCTTGGCGCGGTTGCGCTTATATCGTGTGAAAAGGGCGCAAAGATAGAACCCGCCGCATGCAAGCTTGCGCAATTGTCCGCAAATATACTTGCGGGGCAGTTTGAGTAAAAACCGCTGAAAACCGCTTGCGCCGCGGCTTTTGCACTGTTAAATATTTAGGAGCGCTATGAAAGTAAAAAAAGATAATAAAACCGGGCAGTCCTTTCTGGCCGGTGCGGTTATAATCTCGCTCGGCGGGTTTATATCTAAAATTCTCGGCGCGGTTTACCGTATACCGCTGACCAACATACTCGGCGGCGAGGGAATGGGGATATACCAGATGGTTTATCCTCTTTATTGTATTCTTTTGACCGTGTCTGCGTCGGGCATACCTACCGGAATATCCCGCCTTATATCTTCGGGCAAGGGAAGCGGCGCGGAAAGGCAGGCTTTCCGCCTTTACGGCGTGATTGGCGTGATTGGCACGCTTATTATGTATCTTTTGTCCGCTCCTCTTGCCGCCGTTCAGGGAGAGCCGGCCATTGCGCTTTGCTGCAAGCTTTTGTGCCCGTCTGTTTTCTTTGTTTCTATGCTTTCGGTAGTGCGCGGATACTTTCAGGGTAAAGGGAATATGTTCCCTACGGCGACTACCGAAGTTCTTGAACAGGCGGTAAAGGTCGGGTGCGGCGTAGCGCTGTCTTATGCGCTCCGCGATAACCTCGCTCTTGCGGTTGCGATGACTTTGCTTGCCGTAACGGTCAGCGAAATTATTTCTACCGGAATTGCCGTTGTGTGGTATTTTACAAAAAGGGCCAAAAGGCCGCTTTACGCCGTGCCGGCCGTACCCGTTAAAAGCATTTTGCGTTTTACCGTGCCGCTCACTTTAACGGCGATAGCTCTTCCTGTTTCACAGCTTGTGGAAAGTATTGTGGCCGTAAGGCTTTTGCGCGCAGTGGACGAAAACGCGACGGCGCTTTACGGGATATTTTCAGGCTGTGCCGTAACTATTATAAATTTGCCCGTTTCGGTTACGTACGGGCTTGCCGCTTCTTCCGTGCCTCAAATTTCCCCCCTTGCGGAAAGCGGAAACTTCGCCGCCGCAAAGAAAAAGGCTTTTAAGGCTTTGTTTATTACGTTTATCGTGTCTTTGCCCGCGGCGGTGGGGCTGTTCTTTCTTGCGCCGCTTGCCACAAGACTGATATTCGGGTCGCTTGAAGGCGCCGAAAAACAGCTTTTAATAGACCTTATAAGAATAATGGCGGTATCTTCCGTCACGGAATCGCTTGTTCAAACTTCTTCCGCGTGCCTCACGGCTTTGGGTTCGCCCGTTAAAAGCACCGTTACGCAATGGACGTCCGCAATACTTAGGGTTGCGCTTACCGCCGCGCTGATAGCGTTTACTTCTCTTTCCATAAGCGGTGCGGCGTGGTCGGCAAACTGTGCGTATTTGGTTGCAATGCTAATGAATTTTTGGTATATTATAAGGGTCGGAAATAACGGAAAGAGAGGCAAAGCAAATGAAAATCACGCTGATAGGATTGGGGATTTCGGAAGGCGACTTAACGCTGAGAGCAAAGGCGGCGCTTGACGGCGCACAAAAAATAATTGCGCGTACCGACCGTTGCGAAAGCTTTGCAAGCTTAAAAGGATATGAGGTGCAAACGCTCGATTATATTTATGAAAAGAGCAGGAATTTTGACACTTTAAACAAAAATCTTGCTTCCGCCGTATTGAACGAGGCGAAAAAATCCGACGTTTGCTATTGCGTTGACGGCGCTGTTTGCGAGGACGAGGCGTGCAAGATAATACTTGCAAAGCATAAGAACTGCGAGGTTTTCGAAAGCGTTTCCAAGGCGGCGCACGCTTACAACTCGGCAAAGCTTTCAAACGGAGAAATCACGTGCGTTTCAGCCTACGGAATTAAAAGCCTTAAAAGCTGCCGTGCCGTTTGCGTTTACGATATAGATTGCGGTTTTACGGCGGGCGAAGTCAAAGAAAGGCTTTCCGACATTTTCGGCGAAGAGGCGGACTGTGTTTTTATCCGCGGTGAAAAGACGGAAAAAATAAAAATTTATGAAATAGACAGGCAGAAGAATTATGACGGCACTTGCGCGGTAGCGGCGGAAGAGAGAGAGTTTTTGAAAAAAGACCGCTACGATTACGCCGATCTTGAAACAATGCTTAGAATACTCCGTGCGCCCGACGGCTGCCCTTGGGACAGAGCGCAGACCTCCGAAAGCATTAAAGGAAATATGATTGAAGAGGCTTACGAGCTTGTCGACGCGATAGAGCGCGGCGACGCTGACGGAATGGAAGAGGAAACGGGCGACGTTATGTTGCAGGCGGCGTTCCATTCGGTGCTTGCAGAAGATAAAGGAGATTTCAAAGGCTCGGACGCGCTTACACGCGTTGTCAAAAAGCTTATATTCCGCCATTCCCACATATTCGGCAAAGATAAGGCCGCTAACGATACCGAGGCTTTGGGAGTTTGGGAAAACAATAAAAAGAAAGAAAAAGGACAATCGACCTATTCCGAAAGCGTGGTTGCCGTTCCGAAAAATATGCCCGCATGTATGCGCGCGCAGAAGGTGGGCAAGCGTTCCGCCAAATGCGGAATGGATTTTCTTTCTTCTTTATCCGCTTCGGAAAAGCTTTTCGAAGAAGTTAAAGAATTGATTGAAGCGCTTGCCGCGGAAGATAAAGAGGCGGTTTTCGGTGAGGCGGGAGACGTGCTGTTTTCTGCCGTAAACGTTTGCAGGCTTGCGGGAGCGGATTGTGAAAACGCTTTACACGCGGCTACGGATAAATTTATTGCAAGGTTTGCCGCGTTTGAAAGGCTTGCCTCGCTTAACGGCGAAAAGATAGAAGAAATGGACCCTTCGCGTTGGGATTATTATTGGGCGCTTGCTAAAAATGAAGTTAAAAAGAATTGATATCGGCGGATTACATACTGAAAATAACGTAATTCTCGCTCCGCTCGCAGGGTATACTAACAGCGTTTTCCGCAGTATATGTTGGGGGCTGGGGGCAGGGCTGTGCTTTACGGAAATGGTAAGCGCCAAGGGGCTTTGCTATGGAAGCGAAAAAACAGAACAGCTTTTGCATGTCGGCGAGGACTACGGCGGAATAAAGGCGGTTCAGATTTTCGGGAACGACCCTTATTATATGCGCAAAGCGTGTGAAAGCGAAGCGCTTGCGCCGTTTGATTTAATCGATATAAATATGGGTTGCCCTGTGCCGAAAATATACAAAAACGGCGAAGGCAGCGCGCTTATGAACGATTTGCCGCTTGCCGCGGAAATTATATCCGAATGTAAAAAGAGCGGCAAATATGTTTCGGTTAAGTTCCGCACAGGGCTTGACGAAAGCCGCATAATCACGGTTGAATTTGCAAAAATGTGCGAGGATTCCGGCGCGGATATGATAACGGTGCACGGAAGAACGCGCGATAAAATTTATGCGGGGGAAGTAAACTTCAAAGAAATTGCCGCCGCGAAATGCGCCGTAAAAATTCCCGTAATCGCAAACGGCGGCGTTTTTTGTAAGGAGGACGCGGAAAAGCTTTTTAAAGAAACGGGTGCCGACGGAGTTGCTGTTGCCCGCGGGGCTATGTATAAGCCGTGGATTTTTGCGGAAATTAAGGGGCATGAAAACTACGATAAAAAGAGTATAGTACGGGTGCAATTGCAAAAAACCAAAGAAATTTACGGCGAAAGGTTCGCGTGCGTGTTTATGCGCAAAATGATTGCGTTTTATTTAAAAGGCGCGCCGAACGCAAGCGTTTATAAAGAAAAGCTTTTCAAAGCCGCTGACTGCGGAGAGGTGGAAGAGATTTTAAACGGTTTGCAGTTTTAATAAAACCATACGACAAAAACCGACAAATAACGTCGGTTTTTTTTATTTTCCGACCTTTTTGCAAAGATATAATACTTTTTACAATGCAGGTTTACGTAGAACTTGCCGTCCTTGAAAACTTTTGCATGGACTTCACCTTGCTGTATTGCGCCAAGCTTGTTTCCAAAAACGGCGCGCCCGTTTGGAGGATTGCGTTCGGCTCGGTCGCGGGCGCGTGTTTTGCGGTAGTGTTTCCGCTTTTCAATCTCGGCGCGGCTTGGGCGGTAACAGTAAAAATTTTATCGGGATTTTTAATTTGCCTTTTATCGTGCAGATTAAAAAGCTTTAAGGGCTATATAAAGTTTGCGGGTGCGTTTCTGATATTTACAGCGCTTCTCGGCGGGGCGATGATAGGGATATTTTCTCTTGCGGGGCTTGACTATTCCGCAGGCGCGGGATATATCCTATCCTCCGTGCCAATAGGTATTCCGCTTTTCGGGGCTCTGGTTTTGATAATAGCGGCGCGCAAGCTTGCCGCAAGACTTTCAAAAAGCAGTAAAAACGCAGTTGTTTGCCGTATATACGCGGGACAATCGCATATTTCCTTGAACGGTTTTTTCGATAGCGGAAACAAAGTATACATAAAGGGTCAGCCCGTAAGCGTAATTCCCGCCGACGCGGCGGAAAAGCTTATAGATTTAAGCTGTATAAAAGACGGCGTAAAAATACATACTGTTGCGGGGAGCAGAACTATAAAGGTGTTTACCGCAGACAGAATGGAGATTGCCGAAGGCGATAAAACCACGGCATATACGGGGGTTAAAATAGGCGTAAGCCCTAATAAAATAAACCGCGCGGTTTTGCACTGCGACTTGTTGGAGGATATAAATGTTTGAAAAAATAAAACACCTTTTATCGCTCGTTTTCGGCGGAAACACTCTCGATTACATATGCGGAACTGAAGCTTTGCCGTTGCCCCTTTCGCAGGAAGAGGAAAGCGATAAAATAACTCTTCTGGAAAGCGGCGACGAGCGCGCCAAGGCGGAGCTTGTAGAGCATAATCTGCGGCTCGTAGTTTACATAGCCAAAAAGTTCGAGGGCTCCGGCGCGGACGGAGACGACCTTGTTTCGGTTGGAACAATCGGGCTTATAAAGGCTATAAATTCCTTTAAATCGGATAAAAACATAAAGCTTGCTACGTACGCCTCGAGATGCATAGAAAACGAAATTTTAATGTATCTTAGAAGAATGTCGCGTTTAAGGCAGGAGGTTAGCTTCGACGAGCCGTTAAATACAGACTGGGAGGGCAACGAGCTTCTTTTATCCGACGTTATGGGCACCGACGCGGACAGCGTTTATTCCGATATCGAGGGAGGAGTTGAACGCGAGCTTTTGAAATCTTCCCTTTCAAAGCTTTCTCAAAGGGAGCAAAAGATTATGAAAATGCGTTTCGGGCTTGACGGCGCCGGCGACGGAATGACGCAGAAAGACGTTGCCGATACGCTGGGCATTTCCCAAAGCTATATATCGCGTTTGGAGAAAAAAATAATACTCAAATTAAGGAAAGAAATTTCCAGAAAAATGCAATAACCCCGCACATATAAGCCGTTTGCAACGATTTTCCGTTTTGTTTACATAATAAAGGAGGAAAATTATTATGTTGCAAAAGGTTGTAATTTGCGGCGTGGATACTTCGGGGCTGCCGCTTTTATCCGCAAAAGAACAGGAAGAACTTATGATTAAGCTCAAGGCGGGCGACGCCGCGGCAAGGGAAAGGTTTATAGTGGGCAATATGCGGCTTGTACTGTCGTTGGTGCGCCGCTTCTGGGCAAAAAAAGCCAACGCGGACGACGTGTTTCAGGCGGGGTGCGTTGGGCTTATTAAAGCAATAGATAATTTCGATTTGTCGGTCGGGGTAAAGTTTTCAACTTATGCAGTGCCTATGATATTAGGCGAAATAAAAAGGTACTTGCGCGACGGAAATTCTTTGAGGGTTTCGCGGTCGATAAGGGACACTGCGTATCAGATACTGAAAGTCAGAGAAAAGCTTGAAGCGGACGATGACGACGTGACTTACGATAAAATCGCAAAAGAAATGAATATCGCCGTGTCGGAGGTGGCTTACGCGCTCGACGCAATATCCGACCCCGTGTCGCTGTACGAGCCTGTGTTCAACAAGGCGGGCGACACGTTGCTTTTGATGGATCAGATATTCGACGAAAAGAACAACGACGAGGCTTGGACTGAAAAAGCCGCATTGTACGAGGCGATAGCAAGGCTCGAAGGCAGAGAAAAGAAAATTCTGTTTTTGCGCTATTTCGAGGGCAAAACCCAAACGGAAATATCACAGGAAGTAGGCATATCCCAGGCACAGGTTTCGCGCCTTGAAAAAACGGCATTGAAACAAATAAAGGCTTGTATATCATAATAAATATAAAAAGAAAGGCAAAGAGCGGATTTTCGTCCGCTCTTTATTTTTCCGAAAACTGCTATTTGGGAAAAAATATCACCGTAAATTTTCTTATATATAAGTAAAACGGATTGCTAATTGCTTGTTTTTACAAAAAAAGTATGATAAAATGTATAAAAAGTCACAAAAAACTACGGTTAAATTAATATTTGTATAAAAATTCAATCTTATCCGCCAACCGTGCGGAATTTTAAAGGAAAATGGGAACGGAATTTAAAAAACTCAAAAAAAAGTTTTTGATTGAAGCGATAATCAAAAGCGCAATAACGGGAGTATTCGCCGGGTTGCTTGCCGTCGGTGCGGTTTTGCTCGGGCTGAAGCTTGCCGAAACGGATATAAACGCGGGTTTTTACGTTTTGATAGGGTTTGGAGTTGCTCTTGCCGTCGGCGGGGTTCTGTTTCTTTTTTTGCGCCCTTCGGATACGAAAATAGCAAAAGCTCTGGATAACGAAAACGGACTGAATGAAAAAATTCAGACTATGGTCGCTTTCAACGGCCGCGAGGGCGATATGCTCGAGCTGCAAAGGCAGGATGCGGCGGAAAAGCTTGCCGCTTTGCCTAAACGCAGGCTCAGCGTAAAAAAACTCTGGCAATACGCAGTAATTCCGGTGCTTGCGCTCGCGCTTTTTATAACCGCGGTTGTAATTCCGCAAAAAGCGCCTCAGCAACAGCCCGAAAAACCTTTCGAGTATTCCGAAAGGCAAAAGGCGGCGGTTGCGCGGCTTATAGAAGACGTTGGAAACACCTCGCTTTCGGATACGGATAAAAGCTCGGTAACAGCTATGCTGCGCACGATGTCGGAAAATCTCGAAAGCATAAAGAAAGAGAAAGAAATGAAAGCGGCGGTAATTTCCGCAATAGCGTTTATCGACGTTATTTTGTATACCTCCAACAGCTTCGACAACGTGGCTTTCGCTATCGGCGGCGATGAAAAGACGGAATTTCTTTCTTCCGCAATTACCGACGGAGTGCTTTTTTACAAGGCTTCTTCGGTTACGGTAACCACGCTGGAACAAGTTAAGACAATGGAAAGCGGATTGGTGAATTCCGTAGGTGAAAAAGTGGATACGGCAATGGACGTTTTCGTGCAGCAATACGACGTGACGATTGCCGACGGGCTTGAAACCGTTTTAAAAGAAATAAACGAAGTTATCTCAGCCGTGTCAAGCGACAAGGTTGCCGACGAAACGGACGCGGTGCGGGTAAGCGTTGAAAAATTCCATACGGTTATGTCGGGATTGGCGGAGCATCTTGCAACGCATAACGACGAAACCGCTCAAGCGGCGGTGAGAGAAAATATTTCGGCTTATAAAAACGAACTTGTTCCCGCGCTTGTTCCGCAATCGTACAGATGTATAGCCGACGAATTCGTCCGCCGCAGAACGGCGCAAATATTCGACATAAATTCCGGCGAGCTGCCCAGGCAGAACAGCGGAGTTCAGGAGCTTGACGACAGGGGCGACGAAACGGATAATCCCGACGGCACGGAAAACGGCGGAAGCGGAAAGGGCGACGTTGTTTTCGGTAGCAGCGAATACGTTTACGACCCTGACACGGGCGAGCTTGTGCCTTACGGAAAATATATAAACATATATTATGCAAGCATGACGGAGCAGCTTCTGAACGGTGAACTTCCCGAAAATCTTAAAGAGGCGATAAAACAATATTTCAGTATTCTTTACAGCGGTACGGAACAACCGGACGGAGAAAATAAAGAGGAATAAATTCAAGGAGACTTCAATGGAAAATATCGGAACGGCGGATAAAAACTCCGCAACTCAGAACGCTAATGCGGAAAAGGTTAAAGCATTCAGTAAGGCTGTTGCAAAAATAAAAGAAGAAATCCGCAAAGACGTGGTCGGTCAGGAAGATATCGTAGATAACGTTATCACAGCGATAATCGCAGGCGGAAACGTGCTTTTGGAGGGCGTGCCCGGCGTAGGTAAAACAAGGCTTGTGCGTTCGTTGGGCAGAGTTCTGAGCCTGCCTTTCTCGCGTATTCAGTTCACGCCCGATTTGATGCCTTCGGACGTTACGGGTACGAACGTAATCGAAAAGGACGATAACGGAAAAATGAAAACGGTATTCCGCAAAGGTCCTATTTTCGCAAATCTTGTTCTTGCGGACGAAATCAACCGCGCAACCCCTAAAACACAGGCGGCGATGCTCGAGGTTATGCAGGAGCATAAGGTTACGGTTTTAAACGACAGCTATAAAATGCAAGAGCCTTTCTTTGTGCTCGCAACCGAAAACCCCATTGAACAAGACGGTACTTATCCTCTGCCGGAAGCGCAGATGGACCGTTTTATGTTCAAGCTTTTAATGCAGTTTCCCGGCACGGAAGAGCTTATAGACATAGTTAACATGACGCAGATAACCCTTGACGAAAGCGCGGAAGCGGTGGTAGACGGCAAAACCATTATGGAAATGCGCGAGCTTGCAAAACAAGTGCCCGTAATTAACGACGTGATGAAATATACCGTTAACTTAATTGCAAACACCCACCCCGAGCTTGAAAACACTTCGGAAACGGCTAAAAAATATATAAAGCACGGAGCTTCCCCCCGTGCGGCTCAGGCTATAGTAACGTGCGCAAAGGTGCGCGCGCTGATGAACGGCAATTATAACGTTTCCTACGGGGATATAGACGCTCTCGCTTGCCCCGTTTTAAGGCACAGAATAAAAATTAATTACAACGCGGTAAACGATAAGCTTTCCGTTGACGACGTTATAAACAAGCTCCTTGCAGAAAACAAAAAATTAAAGTAGGATAAAAACTTGGCGAATTTTGCGATAGACGAAGAATTTTTGCAGCAGCTCGAAACGCTGCAAACGTTAATAAAAAACAACGTAGCGGGCTTGTTCGGCGGAAACCACCAAACAAAGTCCTACGGTTCTTCGTGCGAATTTTCCGATTACCGCGATTATATGGCGGGGGACGATATAACTAAAATCGACTGGAACGCTTACGCCCGCTTCGATAAGCTTTATTTAAAGCTGTACGCCGACGAAAGGCAGATGCATACCAGAATTTATATCGACGCAAGCCGCTCCATGGCTTACGGCAAAGGTGCCAAGCACGTTCAGGCGCTCAGAATCGCCGCCGCTTTGGCTTATCTTTCGATTAACGCGATGGATAAGGTTTCCATTTACGCGATAAGGGATAAAAAGTGCGAAGAAATAGTTACGAATCTTTTGGGTAAAGATGCTTTCGTTTCTTCTATAGCCAAGCTCAACGACGTTGCTTTCGAGGGCGACAGCTACATTTCGGAAAGTATTCTCCCCACGACGGTTGGCTACGGCGACGGTATGTCGGTGATAATTTCGGATTTTTTAACGGATAATAATTTCGAGGACGCAATAGATTATCTCACGTCAAAAAAACGCGACATATTGTGCATGCAAATTCTTTCAAAGGAAGAGCTCCATCCGCAGGTGCGCGGCAAAATGCACCTTTTCGACAGCGAACAGGCTTCCAAATCATATAGAAAAAACATAACCAAAGACATAGTAAAGGCTTATAAGCTTGCGCTCGAATACGTTACGCAGAGAATAAGCGGTTACTGTGCTTCGCGCGGGGCGGAATATATGCTTATTCCGTCCGAACAGTCGGTATACAAAATATTTTTTGAAAGGCTGACAAGTATGGGGGTATTGAAATGAACCTTTTATATCCTTTGGGATTGCTCGGTTTAATCGGTATTCCCATATTGATTTTAATATATATACTCAAAAACAAGTATACCGAACAGGTAATTTCCTCAACGTATATCTGGACGCTGAGCGAAAGGTTTTTAAAGCAACGCACGCCGATAAACAAGCTTGTAGGAATTATAAGCCTTATTTTGCAAATACTTGTGGTGCTTTTTATTTCGGTAGCGGTCGCGCACCCCGTGTTCACCGTTCCGAACGCGGCAAACGAATATTGCTTTGTTCTTGACGGTTCCGGCAGTATGAACTTGAGCGAGGGCTTGCAGACAAGGCTGGAAAGAGGCAAGGGCGAAATTGCGTCTATTATAAACGGTTCGTTAAACGGCTGTTCTTACACCCTCATATATGTTGGAACTACCACCGAAACGGTGTATTACAGAACGGAAAACAAAGAGCAGGCGCTTAAGCTTTTAAACGATATAGAGCCTGCGTATCTTAACGGAGAATTTAAAGACGCGCTGAGCGTGGCGCAGGAGTTTTTCAACGAAGCTCCCTGGGTTAAAACTTATCTTATAACCGATAAGGTTGTGCGCTCGTTTGAAAATGTGGAGGTTAAAAACGTTGGCTCGCACGTGGATAACTACGGCATATCCGACGTCGAATACTCGTTAACCGGCGCGCAGATAAAGGTTACGGGCAATCTTATGTCTTATGAAAACGCGGCTACGCTGACCGTCGGGCTTTATATCGACGGCGATACGCGCGCCGCGGCTACAACACGCGCAGTCGTTCCAGTTTACCAGAAAACGCCGTTTGAAATAATAGCGGATTATACCGAGTTTTCCAACATAAGGGTTGCCATAACCAATCGCGACGCGCTTGCGTTGGATAACGAGGTTATAATATACAGCCCAGAGGCGGAGGCGGAATATAAGGCGCTTATAGTAAGCGACGCTCCGTACTTCCTTCAGTCTGCGCTTTCAACAAAAGCAAATACAAAAACAACCGTAGTTTCTCTTAAAGATTATAAATCTTCCGTTAGCGGATACGATTTGTATATTTTCGACGGAGTAACGGGCGCGGTTATGCCCCGCGACGGCGCAGTATGGTTTATCGACCCCAAAGACAGCGTTGCCGGCAGCGGATTTACGTTTCAGGGCAACGTTTCTTTTGCCGAAGGGCAAAAGCTCACTTACAGCGCTTCCAGCGCTTCCGCCGTGGATTTGCTCAGGCGCAATTTGCTTAAAAACGACATATACGTCAAAGAATATACCAAATGCGGGCTTTACCGCAAGTTTTCCACTCTGCTCACGCACGAGGGTAATCCGATACTTTTCGCGGGAACCAATTCATACGGCAGCCGAGAGCTTGTAGTGGCTTTCGATTTGCACAAATCCAATTTGCCGGTAACGGCGGATTATACTACGCTTATAGGCAATATGTTTTCCTATACCTTCCCCAACGCGTTTGAAAAAACTTCATACGTCTGCGGGGAAACGGTGCGCCTCAACGTTCCCGCAAAGTGCAACAGCATAAGGGTAGACAGCCCCAATCAAAAGGTTTCATACCTCGGCACGGGCGGCGACGCGTGCGAGCTTTATCTTTCGGAGGCGGGTCTTTACACCGTTACTATGCTTGCGGGCGGCAGTGAAAGAAAATTTTATATTTTCTCCGAATTGCCTGAAAACGAAAGAATACCCGTTGTTGCGGAAGAAGCTTTCTCCGTGCGCGGAGAACCGAGTTCGGCGGGCAAGAGCGGAACTTACGAGGATTTATTGGCGTGGTTTATATTACTCGCGGTGCTTGCCGCCGCGGACTGGGGGGTATATTGCTATGAACAGTATCAGCTTCGTTAATCCCTGGTTATTGTTTCTTATTATCCCCGCGGCGGCCGTAATAACCGTGCCTTTCGTGCTTGCCGTCCGTTCCGATAACAGAAACGGCCATAATATCGCGTCTTTTGTATTGCACATTTTAATGGCGGTAATAATCGCGTTTGCCGCCGCCGGAACAACAATAGTAACCGTTATCACCGAAACCGAAGTTTTCGTTGTTGCCGACGTATCCTATTCGGCGAACAAAAATCTCGATACGGTTGACGGCTATATAAATAATCTGCAAAACAATCTGCCCCGGAATTCAAAGCTCGGAATAGTTTGCTTCGCCAAGGATTATAAGGTTTTAACGGAGCTGGGCGAAGAGGTTAAAAGCGTAAAGTACGCCGAAATCGACGATACCGAAACGAATATTGCGGGCGCGCTCGAATATACCGGCAAGCTTTTCCGCGAAAACGTTATAAAACGCATCGTATTGATAACCGACGGCAGGCAGTCCGATTTGCGTTCTTCCGATAATACCTTGAAGCGCACCGTTGATAATCTGGCGCTTTCGGGCGTGCGGGTTGACGCAATTTATCTGGACGATAATCTTGACGAAAACGCAAAAGAAATTCAGGTTACAAGCGCGGAATTTACCAAAACGGCTTTTCTGAACGGAGAAAACAACACGGTTACCGCGTTAGTGCAAAGCAGCTACAACGCTTTGAATATGACGGTTTCGCTTTATTCGAACGATTTGCTTATCGAAAGCAAAATAGTAAATCTTCCTATAGGCTACACGCCCGTTACGTTTACGCTCCCCTCTAACGTAAAGGGGGAATTCGATTATGAAATACGCGTTGACGGGCTTCAAAGCGACGAAGATTACTGCACGTTCAACAATAAAATTTCCTTTACGCAAACCGTATCCGACGCGGTCAGTGTTCTGCTCGTAACAGAAAACGCGGCAAACGAAGCCTATATTAAAGGCATTTACGGTGAACAGTCCGAAATAGACGCGCGCGTGGTAACCGAAGGCAGTGTAATTCCCGTCACGGTTGAAGAGCTTTGCGTTTACGACGAGATTGTTCTTGCCGACGTGGATTTGAAAAAGCTGGACAGCTACAAAATATTTATAGACAGTCTTGATAAGGTCGTTTCGGTTTTCGGCAAAAACCTTGTAACTGTAGGCGACCTTGCAATACAGAATACTCAGGATTCGGGTTTGAAGCAGCTCAACGATATGCTGCCCGTGCGCTTCGGATATAACGATAACGACCCTAAGCTTTACACGGTTGTAATCGATACGTCGCGCAGTATGGAAACCAACAACCGCCTTATAATGGCTAAAGAGGCGGCGCGCCGCATAGCAAATCTTCTGGGCGAAAACGATATGTATTGCCTTGTTGAGTTCAACGGCGACGTAAGGGTTGCGCTCGACCCCACGGAAGCGGGCAAAACCGAAAAGATAAACAACGCAATAGACAATCTCGGCGTTTTGCAGGGCACTTTAATTTATAAGGGGCTTGACGAAGCGTATAAGCAGATAGCCTCGCTCACAATGTATAAAGAAAAGCAAGTAATGCTCATTACCGACGGACTTACCTATAGCACCGGGGAGGGAGACGACCCTGTTACCGTGGCGAATAATATGCGCGCCGACAACATAAAAATTTCCGTTATTGACGTAGGGCGCGGCGGCGATTACGATACTTCCGAAACGGCAAAAAGGGCTGTTCAGCTTATGAAAGATATCTCGGGTTGGGATTTGAGTGATAACAACCCCTATAAGGGCGATTATTTCTACGCGATTTCCCCCGAAAGCCTGGCTGAAATTTTCCTTTCGGAAATTGCCGACAACATAACCGAACCCATAATCAACGCGCAGTCAACCGTCATAAGAAACAGACGGACAGATCCTTCTTTGGATGGCTTCGATGAAGACGCGGGAACAATCGGCGGGCTTATCAACAACAGCGCCAAGGGCAGTGCTACAACCGTTTTAAAGGCGGAATACTTCAAAGACGCCGCTAATGCGTACGTTCAGGCTCCGCTCTACTCTTACTGGTCTTACGGCAACGGTAAAGTTTCCAGCTTTACAAGCGATATTTCCAACGGTTGGACGGACGGCTGGAACAACAAAGAGGTTTTCTTTAAAAACGTTTTTGAAACAAGCGTGCCCGCAAGCAAAACGGATAAACCGTATCTTACGGAAGTTTCTTCGGAGGGCAAGTTCGGCAGGGTAAGTCTTACCCCGATAAATTTATACGCGGAAACATCGGCGCAAATCGTAGTTACCGCGCCCGACGGCTCCGTGGCGACGTATGAAGCTTTCCCCGACAGCACCGGCTTTCACGCGGATTTCGAAGCTTCTTTAACGGGTAAATACAGTATAGCCATCAATTATTTTTCCGACGGAGTTAAATACGACAGCGTTACGTCGCTGAACGTTTCATACTTTGCTGAATACGATATGTTCGCCAATTTCGACGCGTCCGAGCTTTATAAATCGGTCGGAGGAAACGGAACCGTAAGCGAAGACGGAAACCTTAAAATAGAAAACGATATACGCGAAGTGGGCACTTACGAATATTCGCTCACGGTAATTCTGCTTTCCGTTGCCGCCGTTCTGTTCGTCGCGGATATAATAATACGCAAACTCAAATGGAACGATATCAAAAATCTGTTCGTCAAGGTAAACAAAAACAAATAGGAGGCGTTAATGAAAAAGAAAATAATAAGCGTTTTCATAGCGCTTTTTATGGCGGCTTGTCTTGCCGCGGGTTGCGATAACGGCAAACCCGTCCGCGACCCGTCCGACCCTGGAAACAACGAACAGGATAACGGCGATTTTACGGTCACTCTTATGCTTGACGGTTCGCCCTACGTTCCGAGCGGCAAAATAACCGCAACCTGGGACGATGGTATGAGCCGCCCCGTAACCGCGGATTTCGGCTCCGACGGGGTTGCAAGGGCTTCGGGACTTGACGGGGATTATACGGTAAGGGTAAACGGTTTGCCCTCGGAGTTCACGTTCGACCCCAACAATACGGTTGCGACGAACTATCAAAGAAAAATAACCCTTGATATTTACCGCGTGGTTGTTTTACCTGAATTTAAAGCTCCGGAATACGGAAGCGTGCTTTTCGGCGCGGTAGAGCTTAAAATGGCAGACCCCGATATCGGCGCGGCTTACAGAATAACGCTTAAATCCCCGCTGGAAACTTATTATTGTCTGTTTGAACCTCCCTATGCGGGAATGTATTGCGTCAGGTCGCTTGTGGATATAACCCAGAACGCTATAAACCCCAAATACCGAATTTGTTCGGGTACGCGTTACGGCGCCAGATACGAGGGCGCCGTGTTGGACGGAGGCGGCGCGTCAAGCACCTATACCGTGAACTTCAATTATGAAACGGGATTTAACTACGACGAATTGAGCGGGATTTTGCTTTTCGGCGTTATGGCTGAAACCCGCACGCTTGAATTTCCGCTCACTTTGGATATTCTCGTAAAGCGCACGGGTGATTACGTAAGGCAGGATATAATGTCTAACGTGGTTGTTCCGACCGAATTCGAAAACGTTTCAAACGACGCGGAAAGCATAAACAGCTTCAAACAAAAGCAGGACGCTTTTATGCGCGGTACGGAAAACAGGCGCAGGCAGGTTATGTTCCATGAGTCCGGTTTGCTGAACGGAGATATGGTCGCCTTTAACGAAGAAACGGGTTATTACCACGTTTACGATAAAGATACGCAAACCTACGGCCCCGTGGTCTGGGCTAAAATTGCACAGTCGTGCGGAGTTATCGACGACCCTTTCAACAGTATAGAATACCACGGCAACAAGGCTTTGACTATAGACGATAATTACGATAAGTTCTATAAAAAGACGCCGCCTAAATACGGCTCCGATAAAGAACCGCATTATCTCAATTATAAAGTGTTTATAGAAGGCTATGCGGGCATCGCTTCGCATGAAGGCTCGTTCCCCGGTATTTCGGAACAGTATTCTGCCTTTGCGGGTACGCTCGGATATGCTGAAATGTGCAACGGCGACGGCGTTTATCCCGTTAACAAGGAATTACAAAGGTTTTTACAGGGATACGCCACGAACGCAAGGCTTTTCATGGACGGTAACGGTTGGGCGGAAACCTCGTCAAAGCGTTTGAAATCCGCCGAAGAAGACCAATGGCTTTTCGCCTGCGGATACTACGTAATGTAATTATATTCATAAAATACGCGCCCCGCTGCGTTTTCGCAGCGGGGCGCTATTAGTTTCCATTATATGCCTGAATATTATAAACAAAACCCACCCCCCGACAAGAAGGCCAAAGAGGGATAAACGATAGTGGAG
>CAMWMZ010000020.1 GCA_947175485.1 uncultured Clostridia bacterium | reverse complement strand
GCTGTAAGGCGTAAAATTGTAAATTCAGTAAATTGCGCATTAGCACGCTTGATAATAAAATCAACGGTTTTTATAAATTTTATAATCTGAAATGATTGTGGAAAATCCGAGATTTTCAAATATGACTTTACGGCTGATTTCTTTACCGCGTTCGCTTTTCAACACGCATGGAGCACCGCAGATATCCGCGTCAACCGTTGAAAGCCACCTGCAACAATCTTCAAAAGTCATATTCACATACGGAACGGCATTTAATTTTTCTTTGTTTTCTCCATTATAAATCGGAAACGTTTCATTATCGGAGCACCGAGAATTGCCTCTTATGAGATAATACTTGCAATACTGATAAACAGCCTGAATATTGTCTATATCTTTTGCTATTTCCGCATTGAGGTTTTTGCCTGTTGCAACGTTTGCCCAAGCCTTCCACAAATCGTAATATTCGCTCATAGTGGAATTCACAAAAGGATACGAACCGGTAAGCAATACCGAATACATAACCTGACTTTCTTCATCGTCATACATATTTTTGACTTTATCCGAAGCGGTTTTAACGTCTCTCGGAATGTCGCCCGTAATTACTTCGCCCAAATCGTGGATAAGCAACATATTGAGAATCGCGGATTTATCGTAACCTCCGTCGCGCTCCGCGTTAGAGCCTTCCTCCGGCAAATAGAGCAACCCCATTAACCAGCAATTATAAATATGTTCCGCTATGCTTTCCGGCCTTTGCACACAGCGCTGCAACCAGCCCGTGCGGAAAACGTTTACCGAATTGCAAAAGGTATTGTATGTTTTTGTTTCTATATAAGGAATATAATAAGGCTTATCGGTGTTCCGGGCGTTTTCAATTTCGCATTTCAGCCAATTCATTTCATCAGTTACCCAATCAAAATAGCCTTTGACAAGATTATCTAGTTTGGAATAAATAAAGGAAGATTTAAACGTTTGCAATAAGCCCAGGCATGAAATCAAATCGGCGTTGATATTGTGTATTTTGATATAGTTTTCATTGGATTCGTCATAACGTTCGGATATATCTTTTACGAAATAAAACTTTTCCTCCCCGACGGGCTCGCCGGTATCTTTGCGTATAAAATCGATTTTTTCAGGTTTGCGAGCCAAAATCAGACAACAAAGCGTTACAAGCTGCAATACTGAAACCACGTTAAATTTGCCGGCTTTGTTTGACAGGTCGTGAATAAGTTTGCGGAAAGTATTTTTGCCCTTAGCGAGATTATCTTTCATTTTTTTGATGCAATCGTCATTGTTGGGACTTATTTTGTAATTTATATCATTGTAATATTCGAGGTGAAAAGCACGGTTTATTTCGTTGGAAGTTTTATCGGTAAAAAGCGAAAGCAAATATTCGTTTAAATTACTTAGAATTTCCGCGTCGATTGCAGGGTCGTTATCAACGTTTTTGCAATACAAAAGACTGACATAAATACCGCGGAGTAAAAAACACTCTATTTTTACTTCGTTATGATTAGACAAGTTTTTCGCGTGTTTGAGTTTTATTTCTTCATAATTTTTTGCGGAATTGCGTTTTAAATATCTCAAAGCAGCGAACGCTTTGCTTTGATTGTTTTGAGATAATCTGCCAAGCCAATAAGTAAGCTCGCTCTTTGCAAATACAGGCATAAGACTGTCGTTCAGATAAAATTCGTCTTTTGCCAATGTAAGAATTTTTTCTTCCAAATCGTCATGAGCTTCTATCATATATGAAGCGAAGCGGGTAATATTTTTGGGAAATACGCGATTGAAAAATCCCAAATCTTTTACAAGCTGTTCTTTCGGCTTTTCCAAATCGACGGAAGCGAGAAGGTTTACGTAATGCCTAGCGATAAAATAATCCTGCACGCTTTTATGCTTTAAAATCAGCTCCCATTCTTTATAGGTATTCTGTTCGTTTATAACTCCGTTGTTTTTTACTGCCTCGTATTTACCGTACAAACCGAAATTATAAGCCAGTCCGGCAGCCTCGTCCACCATATTTTCATTGCCTAAAAATTTGTTTACTATCGAATTGTACAGATCTGTAATATTTTGCGCCAGCATCAAATGGCGATACTCCTTTAAAAGCTTAACAAGCCAATGAGCGTCTATGTAAACAAGCCCCAAATCCACAAGCCGCGATTGAACGCTTTTCGCGCTTAAATCCGTCAAATCCTTTATGGCGGGTATTTCGTTTTTAAAGGCTTTTATGCAAGCTTCGATAAATTCTATACTTTCCGGCTCCATATCCAGACGCATAGGATTTATTTTTACTACATATTTAGTTGCGTTGTGGTCTACAAGAGGCGTTTCCCCCTTATATTTGACGACGTTTTGTTCGGCGTTTTCCGTAAAGCGGTAATCAACACCGACGATAAGCCTGTATTTTGAGATTTTTTCAAAAATGTCTTTATCCAATTCGCCGTACAAATCGTTTACACCGCAAGCAAAACTGCGAACTCCGTCAATGATGAAGACGGGCATTTTTTGCGGATTGTTTTTAACTATTTTTAAAATTGCGGTGATATCTTCGTGTGCAAGATTTTGGAACTGTTCATACCTGGATACATTTATATAAAACGGCAGAACGTCGTCTTTAAATTCCTGCGTGGCGATTTTTAAATAAATATTTTTTAATAATCTGTTTTTATAAGAACCCAAAGGACTTTCAACAATAAGAAGCCTTTGCGCGTCTTCGCCGCATTTAAAGCTTTCTGAAAGCACGCGGTAAATTGCGGCGCCCAAATCCGGTACTGAAAGCTTATCGTCTTTTTTATTCGTTTGAAAAAGTTCAGCGGCTTTATCCAGATCATTATAAATTCCGTAATCATCAAGAAAAGCTAAATTTTTATAAATTGCAGATAATGCGCATATTGCTTTTTCTACCGACGCCGCGTCTGCTGATTCAAGACTGTCCATATGCATTTTCAGCCCGAGATATTTTTTACTGACATCAAAAGCGGATTCGGCTTCTTCATATTGTTTTTCGATATCTGTAATTACTCCGTACGGTGACATACCGTTTTCTCCTTAAATTTCATTTTCCTTAAAAAGAAAATTCAAATCGAATTTTAATTCTTTATTTTTATATTCTTTATGATTTACCGTGCATTCAATAAGATTCGACAACGCGACAACGCTTTCCCCGAGTTCATTCATATTATTCGGCGACGGACTTAATAAAATACTTTTTATTTCTTTAATACATTGCTTTATAGGCTGCATCTTTTCCTTAGCGCCGTTAAACGCAAGCATTTCCGCATAATTTTCGGAATAAATATACCACCACTTGTTGTATTCCTGCACAACGCCGTAAACAGATAAAATCAAATCGTAAAGGTTAAAATTCAAACGCTTCAATTCTTTTGCGCCGTATTTTGTGATTAAATTTTTATCTCTCCGTATACGTTTGCAAAGCTTAACTTTTTTGAAACGCCGCAACAATTCAAATTCATTGGCATTTAAAATTCCATCCCAAACGGGTATTTTGATTGGATCTACATATATTGTTCCGTCGTTTAAATTTCCCAAAACTGCGGCAATTCTGTCAAGTTCCTTTTTTACCCCGATAATAACCCCATTGGCTTTTATACCGTTTAAGATTATATTTTTAACAAATTCATATACTCCTTGTTGGAAAACGATTGCAAGGAAAAAGCCTATTACCGTTGCAAGAACGGACGGAACGAACTGTGACCAATCGACCGCTTTTATTTCAGTTGCTGTTAAAATTTGTTCAAATGAAATTGTTAAAAAACACATAATTTATCCTTGTTGTAAAAACTTTTAACTGAGTGTAATAATGTCGGGTTATTTTTTTAATATATTATCTGACGCAGTCGGCGTATAAGAGGAAAGATTTGTAAAGTTTGGCGACTTCACTTTCAACATATTCAATATGCGCATTACGCCCAATCAATAATTGAGGATAATCCTGAATGGAATAAACCGAATTATTGAGAGTATCTGACTTAGTAAAATCATAAGGCGAAATTGAATTGTCTGCCGAAGCGACTGCATTTTTGTGAGCGACAACACCAAACACAGCAGCGAAGCATAACAATAATGCTAATAACGGTAAAAATATTTTATAAAGAGTTTTTTGTTTCATAATTATCCTCCTTAATTTTATTTTCTTGTTCTGATTTTTCACGTTCAAGCGCCAATCTGTAATAACGCAGACGCGATTTAATACCATATACTGATATTATATTTATAACAATACCTCCAATAAAAAAGAGCAGTGATATCCACCAAAAATCTTTTACAGAGAAGCAAAGCATCATTATACCAACTCCAAATGTCATAATGTTTAACATAACCATATAAATTATGTTAATAATTAAATAAAATTTGTGTTGATGACTTGAAATTTTTTTTAAGTCTTCTTTAACCCATTCAAACATTTTTATATACCTTGATTGACTTTATTATTTTAAATTTAATTTTAATAATTTTATCCGATATTGTCGGTTTGTTTATTTTTTTAATATATTATCTTACGCAGTCTGCATATAAGGGGAAAGATTTGCAAAGTTTGGCGACTTCACTTTCAACATATTCAAAAGCGGCTTCGCGTTCTTCTATAACCTTTGTTATAAGGCGGGCTATTATGCGTGCTTCTTCTTCCTTCATTCCGCGGGAAGTAATTGCGGGGGTGCCGATTCTTATGCCTGACGTTACGAAGGGTTTTTGAGTATCGAACGGGATTGCGTTTTTGTTTACGGTGATATGCACCTCGTCGAGAAGCTTTTCCAGCTCTTTACCGGTTATGTTTTTATCCGTAAGATTGAGCAAAATGAGGTGGTTATCCGTTCCGCCGGAAACCATTTTGACGCCGAGCTTTTCGAATTCGTCTGCCATAGCCGCAGCGTTTTTTACTATTTGCTTTTGATAATTTTTAAATTCGGGGGAAAGCGCCTCTTTAAAGGCAACCGCCTTTGCCGCGATTATGTGCATCAAAGGACCGCCCTGAATACCGGGGAATACCGCTTTATCGATAGCCTTGCCCCATTCTTCCTTGCACATAATGACGCCGCCGCGCGGTCCGCGCAGGGTTTTGTGCGTTGTGGTGGTAACAAAATCCGCATAGGGAACGGGCGAGGGATGAAGCCCTGCGGCAACAAGCCCCGCTATGTGGGCAATATCGACAAACATAAGCGCGCCGACTTTATCGCAGATTTCGCGTATGCGTTTGAAATCGATTACGCGGGGATAAGCGCTTGCACCGGAAATAATAACCTTGGGTTTACATTCAACGGCTATTTTTTCCATTTCGCTATAATCGATGACCTCTTTGCCCTCTTTGACGCCGTAGGGCACGATATTGAAGTATTTGCCCGAAATGTTTACGGGCGAGCCGTGGGAAAGGTGACCGCCGTGGGCGAGGTTCATACCCATAACGGTATCACCGGGCTGACAAGCGGCAAACAAAACCGCAAGGTTTGCGCTTGCGCCGGAATGGGGTTGGACATTACAATATTCACAGCCGAATATTTCTTTTAAACGGTTGCGCGCCAAATCTTCCGCGATATCCACACACTGACAACCGCCGTAATAACGGCGGGACGGATAGCCTTCCGCATACTTATTTGTAAGGTGGCTGCCTGCCGCGGCAAGCACGGCGGGGGAAACGAAGTTTTCGCTTGCGATAAGCTCTATGTTGTTTTGCTGACGTTTGAGTTCCAAAGTCAAAGCTTCGGCTATTTCGGGGTCGGTTTGTGCAATTAAAGAAATGTCTATCATAAAAATTCTCCTTTTTTACATTATATCACTTATTGCCGACTATCTCAATACTATTGTAAAAATTTACCATAAAAAAAGCGGCGGGTTTTTTTTACCCCGCCGCTTTAAAAATAAATTATAAATTTTTTGAAAGAAATTCGTCGGCTTCCGTCTTAGACATATAGCCGAGAGATTTTGCCGCTTCTTCGCCGTTTTTGAAAACGGTTACAAGAGGTATGGACATAATTCCGTAGCGTATGGAAAGCTCGGGAACTTCGTCTACGTTGATTTTTACAAATTCCGCCTTATCTTTATACTTTAGGGACATTTCTTCCATAACGGGAGCAAGCATTCTGCAAGGGCCGCACCAATCCGCAAAGAAATCGCAGACTACGGGTTTTTCGCCGTTTAAAAGCTTTTCAAACTGTTCTTTGTTTAATTTTTCCATAATTAAATCTCCTTGGATAAGTATGTGTATAATTCTTTGATTTTAACCGCAGACGTTGAGCCGTCTGACATTTTTTTAACATTGACCGTCCCTGCGTTAAATTCGGCTTCGCCTATTACGGCGACGTATTCCGCGCCGATTTTATCGGCAAATTTGAACTGTGCCTTTAAGCTCCTTTGCATATGGTCTATTTCCGCAGAAATCCCGTTGGCGCGCAAATATGCGGCGGTTTCAAATGCAAGAGAGCGGGTTTTTTCATCCATGCCCGCAATATATATGCGGGGCTTTTGCTCTGCGGGGAAAGGCGCGCCTGTTGTTTCCATAAGCAATAAAAGCCTTTCTATCCCCGCGGCGAAGCCTATTGCAGGCAAAGAAGCGCCGCCGAGCTGAGATAAAAGATTATCGTATCTGCCGCCTGCGCATACTGCGCTTTGCGCCCCGATTTTGCCGGTTAAAAATTCGAAAACGGTTTTTGTATAGTAATCTAACCCCCTGACTATGCGCGAATTAACCGTATATTCAAGACCCAGACCGTTTAATAAATTTTTAACCTTTTCAAAGTGCGTTTTACAGTCTTCGCAAAGATAATCTAAAATTTCCGGCGCGTTAGCATTTATCGCTTTACAATTTTCTTCTTTGCAGTCAAGCATGCGGAGCGGGTTCTTTTCATACCTTGTTTTGCAGGTCGGGCACATGCTTTCAAGATGCGGTTCAAAGTATTTTTTAAGCGCTTTATTGTATTCGTTGCGGCATATGGGGCACCCAATCGAATTAATTTGCAATTCGACGTCTTTTAACCCGAGCTTATCCAAAAACGAGGCGGCGGCAAAAATTACTTCCGCATCGGTTTCGGGAGACGGCGAGCCGAAAACTTCCAGACCGAATTGATGGAACTCCCTCAACCGCCCCGCCTGCGGCCTTTCATAACGGAAAGCGGGCGTAATGTAAAAAGCTTTTACAGGCAACGGAGAGCTTGCCAGACCGTTTTCAATAAACAGCCTTGCCACCCCTGCCGTGCCCTCGGGTTTGAGGGTTATGCTTCTGCCGCCCTTATCTTCAAAGGTGTACATTTCTTTATTAACGACGTCGGTTGTTTCCCCTACGCCGCGCTGAAAAAGCTCCGTATGTTCGAAAACGGGAGTTCTTACCTCTTTATAATTAAAGGTTTTTGCGACTTCGCGCGCAACGTCCTCCACGAACTGCCATTTGTGGGACTGCGAAGGCAGAACGTCCTTAGTCCCCTTTGGTATATTAATCATAGTACCTCCGTTCACAAAAATATACCGACTATTCTGCGGCTCTTATTTTTGTGATTTGAGGGCCGCCCGCCCTCTTTGCGTGATTTTAAACGCACGCTGAATATTTTATCGCACAAATCCACGCCGCCGAGGCGCAAGTTTGCGCAAACCGTGGGCACTTGCAAAAAAGTTTGTTTTTGCCCGCTCCGTCAATTACTTTTTATTGTTGCATAAAGCTCAGCCGAAACATTTATAAAATGACGGCAAGCTCAAAGCACGTACTTTTTCAAATCGCGGTTGCGTGTTATGTTTTCAAGATGCTCTTCAACATATTTAGCGTTTACGTTTACGGGGATTACCAGATAATCGTTGCCGCCTGCGTTGAAGGAAATATCTTCAAGCAGATATTCCATAACGGTATGCAGACGGCGCGCGCCGATATCTTCGGAAGTGGTATTGATATCTTCAGATATTTCCGCGATTTTTTCTATGGCGTCGGCGGTGAAATGCAAATCGATATTGTCTACCGCCAAAAGCGCCGAATACTGTGTTGTTATCGCATTTTGAGGTTGGGTTAAAATGTTTATAAAATCACTTTTAGTAAGGCTTTTAAGTTCTACCTGAATAGGGAACCTGCCCTGAAGCTCGGGGATTAAATCTTCCACCTTGGAAACGTGGAAAGCGCCCGCCGCTATAAAAAGAATATAATCGGTTTTTATGGGGCCGTATTTTGTCTGGACAGTACAGCCTTCTACAATGGGAAGAATGTCGCGCTGAACTCCTTCCCTTGAAACGTCTGCGCCCTGATTGCCCTTGCCTGCGATTTTATCTATTTCGTCGATAAAGATAATTCCGTCGTTTTCGGCGCGGCGCAAAGCTTCCGCGGTAACGGCGTCGTTATCTATGAGCTTATCCGCTTCTTCCGCGATGATAAGGTTTTTTGCTTCGAAAACGGAGATTTTGCGCTTTTTCTTTTTGTTCATTCCCATGCCGCTGAAAATCGAGCCCAAATCGATAGCCGCTCCGCTGCCGGGCGAAAGCTCCAACGGCTTGGGGATATCGTTGACTTCTATTTCTATTACGGTATTGTCGTATTTGCCCGCGTGGATATCTTCCACCAGCTTATCTTCGAAAACAGCTTTTGCGGTTTCTCCGCGTTCGTCCTTTTTCATATCGGCAAGAACTTTTGCAATGCGCCTTTCGGCAACGGCGGTTGCCTTGTAGCTGACCTCTTCGGTTTTTTCTTCTTTTACAAGACGGATTGCGCACTCAGCCAAATCGCGGACCATGCTTTCCACGTCGCGGCCGACGTAGCCGACCTCTGTATACTTTGTTGCTTCCACCTTAATAAAGGGGGCTTTTACAAGCTTTGCGAGGCGGCGGGCTATTTCCGTTTTGCCAACGCCCGTAGGGCCTTTCATTATAATGTTTTTGGGCGTGATTTCCTCCTGAAGAGCGGGGGAAAGCTGACCGCGGCGGTAACGGTTTCTCAAAGCAATTGCCACCGCCTTTTTAGCCTCGTCCTGACCTATGATATATTTGTTTAATTCGTGTACAATCTGTTTGGGAGTCAAATTCACTTTAAGCTTCTCCTTATATCACTTCGCATTTAATATTATCGTTGGTGAACACACAGATTTCGCTTGCGATTTTAAGCGACTTGCGTGCGATTTCCGCCGCGGTATATTCCGTATTCTGATAAAGCGCGCGCGCCGCCGCCAACGCATAGTTGCCGCCGCTGCCTATAGCGGCAATTCCGTCGTCAGGCTCTATTACCTCGCCCGTGCCGGAAACTATCAAAAGAGTATCTTTATCCGCGACTATCATAAGGGCTTCAAGCTTTCTTACGGCTTTATCCGAGCGCCAAAGCTCGGCAAGCTCCACCGCGGAGCGCATAAGATTGCCCGAAAATTTATTGAGCATGCCCTCGAATTTTTCACTGAGGGAAAACGCGTCGGAAACGGAGCCGGCAAAACCCAAAATAACTTTTCCGCCGTAAATTCTTCTCACTTTCTGGGCTGAGTTTTTGAAAATTACGCTTTCGCCCATGGTGACCTGACCGTCGCCGGCGATAGCCGTTTCGCCGTTTCTTTTAACGGCGCAAATTGTTGTTGCGTGAAATTCAGTCATAATTTCTCCTTATAAGCCCGCACGCTTTCAAGCGCCCTTTGCGCCAGCGCCGCGTAGCGTTGTTTTTTGTCTTTTATAATTTTATCAAGCGGCTTTAACACGCCGAAATTGGCGTTCATAGGCTGAAAATCCTCATTTTCCCCCGCAATATGTGCCGACAACGCGCCGCATACGGTGGTGCCGTCGGGTATTGCGGGCTGCCTTCCGTTGAGTTTTTCAAGCATATGTATTGCCGCAAGTATTCCGCTTGCCGCGCTTTCGACGTAGCCTTCTACCCCCGTTATCTGCCCCGCGAAAAACACCGTGGGGTTGGATTTAAGCGAAAAATCCGCGTTTAAGCAATCGGGGGAATTTAAAAAGGTATTGCGGTGCATTACCCCGTAGCGCAGAAATTCCGCGTTTTTTAAGGCGGGAATAATTGAAAACACGCGCTTTTGCTCCCCCCATTTCAGATTGGTCTGACAGCCGACGAGGTTGTAAGCCGTGCCGAGCGGATTTTCTTTCCTTAATTGCAACACCGCGTAAAAGCGGTTGCCGTTTTTATCTTTCAGACCGACGGGCTTTAAATTGGCGAAACGCAAGCTTTCCACCCCACGCGCCGCCATTATTTCCAAAGGCATACAGCCTTCGAAAATTTCGCGCTTTTCGAAATCGTGCAATACGGCTTTCTCCGCGGATATGAGGGAGTTAACGAAGCTTTCATACTGCTCTTTATCAAGCGGGCAATTTATATAATCGTCGCCGCCTTTGCCGTATCTGTCGCCGAAAAAGCAGTGGTCAAAATCAAGGCTTTCCCTTGAAACTATGGGCGCGGACGCATCATAAAAATGCAATTGCCCCCCGCATATTGCCGAAATACTTTGTGAAAGCTTGTCCGTTGTCAAAGGGCCGGTAGCTATTATGCTCCACTCTTCGGGGACTGTTTCAACCTCGCCGCAGATTATTTTTATGTTTTTATGGGATTTTAATTTTTGAGTTACGTATTCTGCAAACCGTTCCCTTTCCACTGCAAGCGCTCCGCCCGCGGGGACGGCAGTTATTTCCGCCGCCTCCATTGTAAGCGAACCGAGAATACGCATTTCCTCTTTTAAAAGCCCGCACGCGTTGGAATAAGGGTCTTTGCCTTTAAGCGAGTTGGAGCAGACCAGCTCGCAAAAATTTTTATCGGAATGGGCGGGGGTAAAGGATTCGGGCTTTATATCGTAAAGCTCCACGCTTACGCCCCTTTCGGCAAGATAATACGCCGCTTCGGCACCTGCAAGCCCCGCCCCGATTACTTTAATTTTTTTGTTCATTTTCGCTTTCGGGCAAGCTTTCGGAATAGGAACAGTCCTTATCCGAGCACTTGATTTGATTGCCTTTTTTGACCAGATATTTTCCGCATTTGGGACACTTGCCGCCCGTTGCGACGTCCCAGCTTAAAAACTTACATTCGGGATAGCCCGTGCAGCCGTAATAAATTTTACCCGACTTGGAGCGCATTCTGCGCATAGGCTTGCCGCAATCGGGGCACGTGCCCTCAAGCTTTTCGCCCTCTTCTTTACCGTCGGCGGAAACGAACGGACGTTTTGAGGAGCATTTGGGACATTCAAGATATTTGCCGTATTTGCCCTTTTTCAATAGCATATAACTGCCGCAATCGGAACACTTTTCCTGTGTGGTTTCCGCGTCTATGGGTAAAATAGAGGAACATTCAGGATAGTTGGGGCATGCAAGGAATTTGCCGAATTTACCGCTTTTTACGACCATATTCGCGCCGCATTTGGGGCAGCGCATAGACGAGATTTCCGCCTCTCCCTCGCTGACTATGTTTGAACAAGCGGGGTAATTGGAGCATGCGAGATATTTGCCGTATTTGCCCATTCTTCTTATCATGGGACTGCCGCATTTTTCGCACTTCATGTCCGTTTGCTCGTCGCCGTCGGTAGAAGCCGTTTTTAGCTGTTCGGCAAAACCGGGGTAAAAATCCGCGATAATTTTGTGCCAGTCGCAACCACCGTCTTCGATTTTATCCAAATCGTCTTCCATTCTTGCGGTGAAGCCGACGTCCATTATATCGGTGAAATACTTTAAGAGCATATCCGTAATGGAATAAGCTACGTCGGTAGGCATCATATATTTGCCGTCTTTTTTGACGTATTTGCGCTTGTTTAAAACGGAAATTATGGAAGCATATGTCGAAGGCCTGCCTATGCCCTTTTCTTCCATAGCCTTTACAAGCGAAGCGTCTGTATACCGGTAGGGCGGCTTTGTGAACTTCTGTTCTTTTGCAAAATCGTTTAAGCTGAGTTCGTCGCCCTCGTTTAAAGGAGGAAGGAGCTTTGAAGTTTCCTCTTCTTCGTCCTTTTCTTTTTGCGCATCCTGATACGCCGCGGTATATCCCGCGAATAACAGCGCTTTGCCGCTTGCCTTGAACGTATATCCCGCGCTTTCCGCTTCTATCTGCATAGAGTTGTATTGCGCTTCCGCCATTTGCGAAGCTATAAACCTATCGTAAACGAGTTTGTAAATGTTGTAATGCTTTTTATCGAGGCTTGCCTTTACGCTGGCGGGAGTGACGCTTAAATTAATGGGGCGGATTGCCTCGTGCGCGTCCTGCGCGCCCTTTTTAGTTGCGTAAAAATTGGGCTTGGAGGGCACATATTCCCCGCCGTAATTGTTTTTAATGAAATCGAGAGCGTTGTCCTGCGCCTCTTTGGAGATGCGCACGGAGTCCGTTCTTATATACGTTATAAGCGCAATATGGTCGCCACCGACGTCCATGCCCTCGTAAAGATGCTGGGCGACGAGCATGGTTTCGGGAGAGGACATTCCGAACTTATTAGAAGCGTCCTGTTGAAGCGACGACGTTGTGAAAGGCGCGGGCGCGTGTTGCTTTGTTACGCCCTTTTTGACCTTTGCGACGACAAATTTGCCAGCTTTTACCTTTTCTTCTATTTCGTTGGCGAGCTGTTCGGGGATTGTTTCTCCGCTTTTTTTGTATTGATAAACCGCCTTGAAGGGCGCGTAGGTTTTTGCTTTATCCTGCAGAAAAGCGTTCATTACCCAGTATCCGTCGGGTTTGAACGCGGAAATTTCGCGCTCCCTGTCAACGATTAAACGGAGAGCCACCGACTGCACTCGCCCCGCGGAGAGCCCGTTTTGAATACGCTTATTCAAAAGCGGGGAAAGCTTGTAGCCCACAAGCCTATCAAGAACGCGCCTTGCCTGCTGAGCGTCAACGAGGTTTGTGTTGATTTTACGCGGGTTTTTGAGCGCGTTTTGCACAGCCGCGGGAGAAATTTCGTTAAATTCTATGCGGTTTGCCGCGTTTTCGTCGAGCTCTAAAACGTTTTGGAGATGCCAGCTTATAGCTTCCCCCTCGCGGTCGGGGTCGGTTGCAAGGTAGACTTTGCCGCATTTTTTAGCTTCCTGCGAAAGTCTTTTAATAATTTCTTTTTTTGAGGGGGTTATTTCGTACTTAGGTTCGAAATTATCGGTGATTTTAACGCCGAGCGTCTTTTCGGGCAAATCCCTTACGTGCCCGCCCGACGCGTCCACTTTATATTTGCCCTTTAAATATTTGGAAATAGTTTTGGCCTTTGAGGGCGATTCTACAATTATCAAGTCCATAATTTAACCTCTATTTTAACGCGGCGTAACGGTTGCCGCCTAATCTTGTTATCATTCCCTTTATTTCCAGCGAGGATAAAGCGGGAATTATCTGAAAGGGGAGCTTTCCAAGCTTTTCGGCTACGGACGGTGCAAACGCTTCCCCTTCGTTTTTTATAAGTTTTAAAATTTCCGCCTCTTCCTCGGTAAGTTCGGGTTTGGGCGGCGGATTAAAGTTTAAACCGAAATCGCTTAAAACGTCAAGCGTATTCCGCGCAAGAGCGGCGCCTTCCCTGATTAATTGGTTACAGCCCTCTCCGCTTTCTACGCCGACCGAATACGGAAAGGCGAAAACCCTGCGGTTATATTCGAGCGCGTATCCTGCAGTTATTTTTGCGCCGCTCTTTCTCCCGCCCGAAACAACGAGAACCCCTTCCGAAAGACCGGCTATAATTCTGTTGCGTACGGGGAAATTGTAGTTAAGCGGAGGTATTTGCGGAGTATATTCGGTTATCAGAAGTCCGCTTTTTTCCACTTTGCGCAAAAGATTTTCATTCAAAGCGGGATAAACGTGGTCAAAGCCGTAAGCGAGCACGGATATTATCTTTCCGCTTGGCAGAGCGCCCTCGATTGCGGCGGTATCAGCGCCGTCCGCCATACCCGTAACCACAGTGAAATATTGCGAAAGCGAGTTTGCCGCGGTTTTACATTCTTTTATGATGTTAGGCGGAGTTTTTCTTGACCCGACGACGGCAAAGCAACGCTCTTTAAGCAGATTGACGTTGCCTTTGCAAAAAAGAGTTATCGGCGGGCACGGAATATTTTTGAGATTTTCCGGATAAGCTTTAGAAAAATACGTTACGCATTTTATCCCGCGGCCGTTGAGCTTGGAAAGTATCTTTTCACGGTAAGTGCGGGAAAAGAACTTGTCCTTTACTTTATTATATACGCCGTCGCCGCATGTTTTAATCAGAATTTCTCCATATTTCACAAAATCGGGTTCCGCACGGGTTAAATCCGAAAGCAACGTAAACCGCTGTTTGTATGTTAGTTCTTCAAAAGAACAAAGCGTGATTAAGTTTATTTCTTCTTCGGTATACATAAATTATCGATTGTGCCTTTCGGCTGTGACGCCGACGGCGATAATAGTTTAAAAAATCCAAACTTCTTTACGTGCCGCTGCTGTCGTAGCTGCGGTATGACGCGGCTTCAAGGATATGCCCGGGCTTTATTTCTTCGCTGAATGCAAGGTCCGCTATAGTGCGCGCGACCTTGATAATCCTTGAACGGGCGCGGGCGGAAAGGTGAAGCGTTTCAAACGCAGTGCGCAGAATTTCTTCACATTCGGCGGACAGACGGCAATATTTTTTTATCTGTTTTTCACCCATATTCGCATTTACGAGTATGCTTTCGCCGCGGTATCTTTCGCGTTGGATTGCCCTTGCCTTTTCCACGCGTTCTTTTACCTGCGCGCTTGTTTCTTCGTGGCTTTCGCCCGCCAAATCGTCGTATTTTATCCCGTCCACTTCCACCTGTAAATCAATTCTGTCAAGAAGCGGGCCTGAAATTTTACTTCTGTATTTATGCACCTGCGCGGGAGTGCACGAGCAAGTGAGATAAGCCGAACCGTAGTTGCCGCAAGGGCAAGGGTTCATGCTTGCGCAAAGCATAAAATCGGCGGGGAACGTAATCGCTCCGCCCGCGCGGGTAACCGTTATTACTCTGTCTTCCAAAGGCTGGCGCAGGGATTCCAACGCGTGGCGTGTGTATTCGGGAAGCTCGTCCAAAAACAATACGCCTTTGTGCGCCATTGAAATTTCCCCGGGTCGGATTTTTGTGTTGCCGCCGCCGCATAAAGAAACCGTTGTAGCGGTGTGGTGCGGGGTTCTGAAGGGGCGCATAGAAACTATCCCTTCTTCCGTTAAAGAGCCCGCTACCGAGTGGATTTTGGTTACTTCCAAAGCTTCTTCAAAAGTCATATCGGGCATTATTGTGGGAATACACCTTGCAAGCAAGGTTTTACCCGTGCCGGGAGGCCCCGCAAGTAAAATATTATGCCCGCCCGCAACGGCTATTTCGAGCGCGCGTTTAGCCACCTTTTGCCCGCGCACCAAAGACATATCGTAGTTATATTGCTGTGCGCTTTGCGTTGCTTTGAAGCTGCGGTGTTCAACCGGAGAAAACGAGCACTCCCCTGTTAAGAGGTCTATAACATCGCGCAGGGACTGCATCGCAAAGACTTTTGTTCCCTCTATATAGCTTGCCTCGTTGGCGTTGCCCGCGGGAACTATAAAGTTAACGTAACCCTTTGTTTTTGCGGAAATAAGTATTGGAAGTATTCCCGCAACGGGGCGCAGGCTGCCGTCGAGCGCGAGTTCGCCCAGAAAAACTATACCGTCTGTTTCGGCGGTGAGCTGGTCGCCCGCCTTTAAGATGCTTATTGCAAGTGGCAAATCATAGTGAGAGCCCTCTTTTTTTATATCGGCGGGAGCGAGATTTATCGTGATTTTGTTTACGGGAAAATAAAGCGCGCTGTTTTTGATTGCCGAGCGCACGCGTTCCTTGCTTTCTTTGACGGCGGTATCGGGCAGACCGACGAGGTCGTAGGAAACCATACCTTTGTTTATATCCGTTTCAACCTCTACGGGAACGCCCTCCAAACCGTTGAGCGCAAAGCTTGTTATTTTGGATAACATCAGATAACCTCTTTTGTGTTTTCGGTAATTTTAAAAGCTCCCGCGCAAAGCGGGAGCTTTTTTAATTATTTGATTTCCGCAATCTTTGCAGCCTTGCCGGTTAAACCGCGAAGATAATAAAGCTTTGCTCTTCTTACCTTGCCGCGTTTAACTACTGCGATTGACGCGATTTTAGGGGAATGCAAGGGGAACGTTCTTTCTACGCCGACGCCGAAAGACAATCTGCGGACGGTGAAACTTTCTCTTATTCCGCCGTGCTTTTTAGCGATTACAACGCCTTCGAAGTTCTGGATTCTTTCTTTCGTTCCTTCTATAACCTTGAAACCTACTTTTACGGTATCGCCCACGTTGAACGCGGGAACTTCCGTTTTCATTCCTTCCTTTTCAATGGCTTCAACCAAACCTTTCATGACTATACCTCCGTTTACGGACATTCTTGCAAGAATTTTGCAGAGGACTGCCCTGAGTCTTTAATAGATTATCAAATCTTTTTTTAAATTGCAACTTATTTTCAGGGGTGTGTCGCAATTTTCACACAAAAACATTTTTGAAATTATATAAACTATATTATTAATAATATATTTTTCAAAATATTTGCGGCGCAAACGAAAAACGTGCTTTTTAAACCTTATTATTAAATTTATTGCGCCGCGTTGTACAAAGCGTTGTTAAGTTAAATGATTTTACTGTATCCGTAGGAATTGACCACCGCATCGACCTTTAAATTCGAGCGGCAAAGCGGGCAATCAACCGCAGGATAAGAAGCGTAATCGGTAACGTCTTCTACGCCGAACAGCTTTAAAACGGGAACGTCGCAGGCAAAATTTCCGCCGAACACAGTTGCTACTCCGACGGGAAGCCCGCCGTAATAGCGGATACCCTCAACAACGCTGTTCGCGTCTTTACCCGTGGTTGCAGACGCAGTCAAAAGCATGACGTTTTTATTTTTTACGTACGGCAGGAAGTTATCACGAAGCAGAAGCTTATCGTTTTGAATTTCAGGAGAAATAACCGCGATATCCTGCCCCTTATTTATGTGGGAATGAGAAAGATAATGGGCGATAAACGAACCGACCATTTTCATTCTGTCGAGCGTGATTATCGTATCGACGGGCGTTGCCATAAAGCCGTCGCAGAAAAGCTTTGCCGCCGCCTTTGCGCACACGAGCTCCGACTTGACCTTAGTCATGTCAACGCAGTAATTTACATGCGAGTGCCTTGTTACAAAATGCCCAGGGATAACCCTTATGGTTACCTCTTTATTTGCTTTAGAGCATAAATCGTAAGCTCTTTTTTCCATAAAATCTCCTTTGCATAAATTATTAATATTTTGCGCAACCCGCAACGGACGGGAACGCATCGTTTTTTTAATCAAAAGAACGCGTTTTCGATATGATTGAGCTGACCGCGGAATATTTCTATTATGTCGAAACGGATTGTCAAATCCGCGTTTTTGTTAGCCAAAAAGTAATTTGCCCCCATAATATAGCGGCGTTTCCGCCTTTCGTCAACCGCTTCGGACGGCAAACCGAAGATATCGGAAAGCCTTGTTTTTACTTCGATAAACGCGAGCACGTCTTTCTTTCTAGCTATAATATCGATTTCCCCGAAAGGCGTTTTATAGTTTTTGGCGATAATCTTCCAACCGTGCAAAAAAAGATATCTGCGCGCCTTTTTTTCACCCTTTGCGCCGAGCTCTTTATTGTGCATATTTTTCGCGCTTTTTTCGTTTACAGCATCCATTCTTTTACAAAGCTCCTGCGGTGAATAGGGCATATTCCTGCGCGTTTTAATCCCGCTACGTGCGCAACCGTTCCATAGCCTTTGTTTTTTTCAAAGCCGTATTCGGGGTACTGTTCCGCATACTCGTCCATTAATCCGTCCCTGTAAACCTTTGCTATTATAGACGCCGCGCCTATAGAATAGCTGAATGCGTCGCCTTTTATTATGTATCTTTGCGGAATATCGGTATCGAGCGTCATATTGCCGTCTACAAGAACGAAATCGGGTTTAACCGCCAGACTTTCTATTGCGTTTTTCATACACAGCCTTGTAGCTTGCAGAATATTTATTTCGTCGATTATTTGAGGTTCAACGCGGCATATTGCGTAGGCTATCGCCTTTTTCTTTATTTCTTCAGCGAGCTTTTCGCGCTTTTTTGCGGTAAGCTTTTTGCTGTCGTCAACGCCTTCTATCATATCGCCACACGGCATAATCACCGCGGCACAAACTACAGGCCCTGCGAGCGGTCCTCTGCCGACCTCATCAACACCGCAAACGTATTTGTAGCCTTTTGCGTTCAAATCAGCTTCATACCTTAACTTATCCATTAAAAAGCAAGCCCCTTTATATCTTCCGCCGTATCGAGCGTTATTCTGCCGAGCTTGCCCTTGCGGAAATCGTCCACCACGGCGCGTTCTGCGCGTTCGTAATCGTATTCTCCGCCTTTCAGCATAAAGCCGCGCCTTTTACACACGGTTTCAAGCATGTCCAACGGAGTTCCGCCGACAACGCCGTAACGTTCTTCAAGTCTTTTGGGATATTTTGCAAACAGCTCGTCCAAAAGGGCAAGCGCGATATCGTCCATATCCAGAATATCGTCGTTTACGCTGCCGACGTAGGCAAGGTGGGTTGCAAGATATTGATTATCGAACGCAGGGGGCATAGTTCCGGGAGTATCCAAAAGCTCGAAGCCATCGCACCGAATCCACTGTTTACCGCGCGTAACGCCTGCCTTGTCGCCCGTTTCGGCGCGTTTAGAGCCGGCAAGCAGATTTATCAGCGTTGATTTGCCTGTATTGGGCACTCCCGCAACCATGAAGCGGAAAATTTTTGTTTGCCCTTTTTCAAGCGCTTTTGCGCGCCTTTCGGCTACAAGACTTTCGATTGCCCCGCTGATATCCCGCCGCGAAGACGCGTTCACAGCGTTAATCTTAACAGCCGCCGCGCCTTTTTCCTTTATAATTTTAAGTAAAAAATCCGCTCTTTCGTCGGCAAGATCGCCCTTGTTCAAAACGTAAAGCACGGGTTTATTGTTGGCAAGCTTTTTTAATTTTTGATTGAAAGAAGCCGCGGGGCAACGCGCGTCGAGAACGAAAACAACCCCGTCTACCAAAGAGAGGTGCTGTTCCATCATTCGCATGGCTTTGGTCATATGCCCCGGAAACCACTGTATTGTTTTCATTATTATTTATCACCAAACAAATCGGGACGGCGCGCGGCAGTAAGCTTTTTACTTTCCCCCTGCCGCCATTCGTCTATTTTTTTATGGTCGCCCGATAAGAGAACTTCGGGCACCTTAAGCCCCATATATTCCGCAGGGCGGGTATATTGCGGATATTCCAGACTTCCGCTTGCAAAGCTTTCGTCTACAAGAGAGCCGTTTGATATAACGCCCTCCACGTAACGCGCAACGCTGTCGCACACGACCATTGCGGGCAACTCTCCGCCCGTTAAAACATAATCTCCGATAGATATTTCCTCATCGATGAACAAGTCTATAACGCGCTGGTCTATACCCTCGTAATGCCCGCACAAAAGCACTAAATGTTCATAGTTTAAAAGCTCGTAAACCTTGCTTTGCTTAAACGTTTCCCCCTTGGGCGAAAGATAAATTCTGTGCGCCTTATGTTCAGGGTCGACGGCGAGTATTGCCGAACCTATGGGCTGCGGCATCATAACCATGCCTGAACCGCCGCCGAAAGGATAATCGTCGCACTTGCCGTGCTTGTTTTCGGCAAAGCCGCGTATATTCACGATATCAATTTGCAGCTTCCCCGCCCCGACGGCTCTGCCTATTATGCTTTCTTTAAGCGGGGCAAACATTTCGGGGAAAAGCGTTAAAACCGTAATTTTCAAACGGAAACTTCCTTAAATCTTTTTTTGTTGACCGTAATTTTTTTACCGGCGATATCAACCGTTTCTATCACGCCTTCCGCCGCGGCGAAGCTAAGCTCGCCTTTTTGCGTTTTAAGAGTGTAAATATCGGTATGCGCCGGAGTGACAGATATCACTTCGCCGATGCTTTCCCCTGAGGAGGTAACGACTTCGCATCCTGTTAAATCTGCGATATAGTAAGTGCCGTCGGGCAGCTCGGGCAAATCGGAGCGCAATGCTTCGATTTCTTTTCCGCGCAAAAGCTCTGCCGCGTTTCTGTCAAAAACTCCTTTTAAGGAAAGGTATGCTATATCGCCCTGACCACGAAAGCCGAAAACTCCGTATTCGACGCCGTTGATATATACGCGTTTAAGCTCCGCCAAATCCTCTGCGCCGTCGCAAAGGACCTTGATTTTTACCTCTCCGCGGATACCCTGCGGCTTCACTATAACGGCAACGGTTAATTTATCGTTCATAACTGAAATCCGTTGAAAAATCGCGCAACGGAAATTTGCGCGATTTTTGCTTAAACCTTTTCTTTAATTTCTACCGTACAGCGTTTTGCGCTGCGGGGCGCGGACGCGCTAACGAGCGTCCTCAAAGCCTTGGCTATTTTGCCTTGTTTGCCGATAACCTTGCCCATATCGCTTGAATCGAGCAAAACGGTTACTTCGGTAACGTTTTCCTTTTCTTGTACGTTGTATTCGATTTCGCTCTTCTTTTCCGCAAAGGTTTCAACAACGTATTTGATTAAATCGAGAATATTGTTTTCCATAAAATGCTCCCCGGGCGCGTTAAATAAGGGATATATGCGCCCCTGTTACCGCGAAAGCGCGGACGGATTAGTCCTTTTTCTTTTTATCGTTTGTCTTGGGCGCGGAAAGCTTAGCGCTTTGCTCCATTGCACCGACCTTGACGAGATAGCTTTTAACCGTTTCCGTAGGCTGAACGCCCTTAGCAAGCCAAGCCTTAGCCTTTTCAACGTCGATGTTGATTTCTGCGGGGGTTTTAAGAGGGTCTACATAGCCCACTTTGTCGATATACTCGCCAGAACGCGCCTTTCTCGAATCGATTACCACTACACGGTAGAAAGGGCTCTTTTTATCGCCCATTCTCGTAAGTCTCATTTTAACTGCCATTTTTGTTTCTCCTGTTTATATATAAAATTTTTATTTTTTTGTTATTTAAGGGATATATTGGGGGCTAAGCTCAAAAAGGAAGCCTTCGCTTGCCCGATTTCAGCTGCTTCATAAGCTGTTTGGTCTGGTCGAACTGCTTTAAAAGCTGATTTATTTCCTGCACGGTCGTGCCCGACCCCGCCGCAATTCTCTTCTTCCTCGAAGAGTTGATAATCGCAGGCTCGGTGCGTTCTCTTTTGGTCATGGAAAGGATAATCGCCTTTGTGCGTTCCATTTTACTTTCGTCTATATCTTCGGCTTTGACCTTGCCGCCCATGCCCGGCATCATTGCAAGCAGCGCCTGCGCGCCGCCCATCTTTTTCATGCTTTCAAACTGAACGAGATAATCTTCGAGGGTAAAAGCGTTTTCAAGCATCTTTTTCTGCATCGCCTTTGCCTGCTCTTCGGTTACCGCTTCCTGCGCCTTTTCGATAAGGGTTAAAACGTCGCCCATGCCGAGAATACGCGAAGCCATTCTGTCGGGATAGAAAGGCTCTAAATCGCCAAGCTTTTCTCCGACGCCGATAAACTTAATGGGCTTGCCCGTAACAGCCTTTATAGAAAGACACGCGCCGCCCCTGGTATCGCCGTCAAGCTTGGTTAAAATTACGCCCGTTACCTCTAATCTTTCATTGAACGTTTTTGCAACGTTTACGGCGACCTGACCCATCATACTGTCTACGGTGAGAAGAATTTCGCACACGTCCACCGTTTTTTTGATGTTTTCCAGCTCCTGCATTAACGGCTCGTCTATTTCAAGACGGCCGGCGGTATCGATTACCACCGTATCGAAGCCCATAGAGCGGGCGTATTCCACAGCCTCTTTAGCGGTTTTTACGGGGTTTTGCGTACCCTTTTCAAATACTTCCGCACCCGCGTTTCTGCCGACCACTTTGAGCTGATTTATCGCCGCGGGGCGGTAAATATCGCACCCGACCAACAAAGGTTTTTTGCCGCTTTTTTTGAGGTTTACGGCAAGCTTGCCGCACATTGTGGTTTTACCCGCGCCCTGCAAACCGCACATCATTATCACCGTGGGGGGCTTGGGGGAAATATTTAATTTCTGATTAGTCGAGCCCATCAGAGCGATAAGCTCGTCGTTTACTATTTTTATAACCTGCTGGGCGGGATTTAAGCTTTTTAAAATTTCCTGCCCTACAGCCTTTTCCGAAACGTCGGCGCAGAATTTTTTTGCAACCTGAATATTGACGTCCGCTTCCAAAAGAGCGACGCGCACCTCACGCATTGCAGTCTTTATTTCAAGCTCTGTCAGTCTGCCGCGTTTGGTAAGCTTTGAAAATATATGGTTTAATCTCTCCGAAAGCGAAGAAAAAGCGCCCATTTAATCTACCTTTAAACCTTGTTTTACAGCCGCGTTATACGTTATATCAACCTTCCCCGCTTCGGAAAGTGCATTACGCGCTTCCGCAGAATAATCTTTTGCAAGAATTTCCGCCAATCCGCTTGCTTCCTTTGCAAATTCGGGGTGAGCGGTTTTGAAATCTTCCGCCCATTTGCCCGCATATGATGAAAGAAGCGAGTAATTTAGGCACAGTTCGGAAACCGTGCGGCGGAAGCCGAGCTTTTCCTCGTATTCTTCAAGCTGCTTTTTGCAGGTTTTAAGACACTCGGAAACGGCTTGCCGCGATACGCCTTTTTGTTCGGCTATTTCAGAAAGGCTCAAATCGAGGTTGAAATACAAGTCCGTTATTTCCTGCTGTGTGGGGGTTAACAAACCGCGGTATAAATCCCACAGCGCAATAAAAGAAATTTTATCCATAACGTTACTTGTTGTATTTTACATTAAATTTTAACGGCTGTCAAGTAAAAATACTTGACTTGTTGCGGGTTTTTGTTGGTTTAATTAACATAAATATTTATTTAGTAACAAAATTCAATTAATTTCCGCCATAAAATTACCCATATTGACACAGGCGGTTGCAATATGATAAAATTTTAGCGATATTAGGGAGAATGATGTAATGTGTAAAGAAATCGGAAATATTCTTTACGACACTGCCACTTCTACCGTGGATAAAAAATTTACTTACGGCAACCCCGGGGACGCAGACGGCTACGAAGAGACTTTATATATAACCGGCGACGGAAAGTATTTTATCTACACAAACGGAGGCAGTCTGTCGAAATACCCTTACGAAAACATAACGCCAATCGCAAGGGAAGACGTAAAAAACTGGATGCTCTCCCGTTAGAGCGCTATAAACAAAAACAAATCCCCCGCGGGCAAAAGCCCGCGGGGGATTAATCTTTATTTCACGTTATTTTTTAGCCGTTTCGGGTTCAGCCGTGCCCAAATGCTCCGCCGCAGCGTTCCCCATATTTATGGAAGCTTCTTCCCCGTCTAATCCGCCGCCGCTTCCCGCGGGAGGCAAGTTGCCCTTTTCTTTGCCGTAAAGCACCTTTAAAAGCACGGGCGTAAGAATCGAGGATACCAAAATAAGCAAAACCGTCATAATCATGAACTCAGGCGGGAGAGCATATTCGCCCAAAGCGGTATTCGTGACCGTTGCGGTAACTATCAGAGCAACCTCTCCGCGCGCCATCATACCGACGCCGCCGATTGCACTTTCACGCAGGTTGTATTTGAATATTTTGCAAACCGCTCCGCAGCCGACGATTTTTCCTATCAAACCGACGAGCACTGCGCAAACCGCAAAGCCTAAAACAGTGGGGTTCAAGCCTGCGAACGATATATTGGAAATTCCTATATTGGCGAAGAACACGGGGGCAAACACAGTATACGTGTTGACCTCCACCTTTTTATCGGTATATTCGCTTGCCCTGTGCGCGGTGGAAAGAACGACGCCCGCAAGGAACGCGCCCGTAATATCCGCAACCCCGAAAATTTCTTCCGCAAGCCAGCTATACAAAAAGCATACCGCAAGAGAGAACACGGGAATTCTGTGGGTTGCGGGCCATTTTTTATCAAGCCATTTAAACAGCTTTGAAATACCCCAGCCGGCAAGAATTGCAAACACGAAGAACAGAATAATCATTATGATAGTTCCGTAAATCTGGCCTTTGAACCATTCGAAGCCGTTTGCGTATTCTTCTCCGCCGCCCGCCATGGATTTTGCTATACCCGTAACCACGGACAAAAGCACGATGCCGATAACGTCGTCTATAATAGCCGCAGAAACTATTGTTGTGCCGAGTTTAGTATTGATTTTGCCAAGCTCTTTCAACACGGAAACCGTGATTGCCACGCTTGTAGCCGTGAGGATTGTTCCTATGAATATACTGCGGAAAATGTTGCTCGTCTGCTCGAAGCCAAGCCCTACTCCGCCGAAAGGCAAAGAAACGAGGAAGCCGAGCAAAAGGGGAACCACAACGCCCGCAATAGCTATTAAAATTGCAACCAGACCTGTGGATTTGAGTTCTTTTAAATTTGTTTCCAGACCGGTGGAAAACATCAAAAGCAGAACGCCGATTTTTGAGAAAATGCCGAGCGCGTTATCGCCTGAAATCGTTTCGCTTCTGGGCAAGGCAAGCAAGGGCGTATAGTCCTCTCCCTCAAAGCCGATTATAGAAAACCCGCAGAAATCGCCGAATATAGCAGGGCCTATTACAATGCCCGCTATGATATAGCCGAGAACCTGAGGCAAACCGATTTTTCTGAATACAAGCCCCAAAAGCTTGGTTGAAAACAGAATTATAGCGAGAACCGCCACAAAACCGAGAGCCGAATTACCTTCAAACATAACCTTCTCCTAAAAGTAAAATAAGAAAGCCACGCTGTTGCTTTTTATTTTGCCCTGAGCGTAGCCGAAGAACAAAACCTTTTATTTTTGCAACCAACACATTATACGCTAAAGCAAAAAAAAAGTTAAGCGTTTTAAAAGCGATTTTACGGCTGCCCCAAAAAAAGTTGAAAAATTTTTAAAAAAGGTATTGACAAATAAATTAAGTATGATAGAATAAAGGTACAAAAGGAAAATAACTCACATAAAATGTAAGGTACCAACATTTTAAATCTTCGTGGAGATATTCTATGAGAGGAACGTAGCCGCGAAAGCGGGTCAAGGTTATTTTTTCCGAGGCAGCGAAAAGCTTGCGCCGCCTCTGTATGATAAGGGAAACAGCAAAACTACACAATTCAGGAGGTAAAGTATGAAAAGAAGGCTTTACTTCGCCGGAACGGTAGAAAGATAAGGAAGGTACGGTCCGATGTACAACTTTGAGGGTGAAATCTGATTCCGTAAGCGGTTAAGATTTTAGCGGCGGGTATTGCGCAATACGCGCCGTGCGGTGAAACCAACAGGCCTAAACGGCAACCGCGTGGAGGCGATTTCCAAATGAAAACTGAATATGCAAATTAAAACCCCGTGCGACGTATTGCGCGGGGTTATGTTTTTACTCCTCTTCTTTGCACAATTCCAAAGCGAGAAACAACCCTGTTTTAAAGCCTTCTTTAAAGCTTGCAAGGTTTGTTTCACCTTGCAGCATCAATTGCAGACCGATAAGGTTATCGAGCTTATCAAAGCTTTCCGAAGGCAAAATATCCATAAACTGCTTTAATTCTTCTTCAAACTTATTATTGAGATTTTTATATTCTTTTGTGTTAGGGGATTTTTCAAAATCGGTTTTATCGCCTAAATAAATTTTTTTGAGTATAGATATCATAATTACGTCCTACCAAATATATTATAAGGCACAAAATAATTAAAAAATCAATTACTCCAAAATGGTCTAAAA
>CAMWMZ010000019.1 GCA_947175485.1 uncultured Clostridia bacterium | reverse complement strand
ATAATGGACCGATGTACGTTAAAATTAAAATACATTTCCATAATATATAGGAGTATAGCATATGAAAAGATTTATTTCTTCAATAGCAACGTTTTTAACGGTTGTGCTCATTTCCGCGCTTATCGTTCCGATAGCGGCGTGTACGCCGGATAATCTCTGCACAATCCGCGTAGCTTCGATGGGCGGACTGGGGCTTGCGGAAGTCAGCGTAAGCATAAGCGCCGACGGAAACGAAATTGCAAAAGGCACGACCGACGAGAACGGAAATTACGAGGTCAGCCTTGAAAACGGAACCTATACCGCCAAGATTGACAACGTTCCCAATGGATACAAACCGAGCGACAGCTATACGGTTGAAATAACCAACGACAAAAAAGAAGTTGTTTTGGGCGTTAACTCAAGTATTATAACCGGAGAGGCTTTACCCGAAAAACAATTCTTGACCGGCGATATAATGTACGACTTCAATATTAAGACGACTTATAAAGCGGTTGTCAGCGAAGACGCAATCGGCAACGAGTCTATAAGCATTGAATCCGGTTCTTTGAGCCTTGCCGAAGCATTCGAGGGTAAAAAAGCCGTATTGTTGAACTTCTGGTATGTAGGCTGCTCTCCTTGCAAGCTTGAATTACCGGCGATTATGGAAGCTTACGCGGAATATTCAAACGACGTTGCTATTTTGGCAATAAACAACTATCCTACGGAAGGCGATGAAGAAGTAGCATCATACGTAAGAACCAATAAAGTTACTTATCCTATGGGCAAAGATAGCGCCGACGTATGCAAACGTTTTAATTTCAACGCTTATCCCACTTCTATAATGATAGACAGATACGGCGTTATCTGTGAATTCCACGTAGGAAGCGTAACCGATACGGACTTTTGGAGAAACTGGTTTAAAAAATATACCGACCCTAATTATTCCCAGAATATTACCATCGGCGGCGACGTGAACGACAACAATACCGCGGAAGCCGATAAGCCCGCAGATTTCGGAGTTGAGTTCACAAAGAACCCCGAGGAAATAAGCAAGCTTATAAATTCCACGGGAACAAGCATGACTTTCTCCCCCGACGCGTCTGAATATTCATGGCCTTGGAAAATCGAAGGAGACAGCATCGTGCCCACAAACAGCGGACACTACGGTACCCCCGCCATTATTTATGCAAGCTTGAATATACCCGCCAATACCGTTCTTGCTTTCGAGTATAAGCTGAACTGCAAAGCAGAAGACGATTTCTTCTTTGTTGCGGTTGACGGAAGAAAGGGAATGGGCACGCAAACCATAATGGACAGCGGCGAAAAAGACTGGCGCACGGGTTACGCTTATATTACTTTGGAAGAAGGTATACACGAAATAGCGTTTTCCTACTACCATGTTTCAAGCACCGAACCGGACAACGTTGCCAGAGTTAAAGTCAAAAATCTGCATTTTATAACGGTAGACCAAATGACCGCAGACGGAACGTCTCTCGATATACCGTATTATACGGCTCGCAGCTACAACCCCGAAACAGGCGGTTATGATATCTACTCAGATGTAAAATTCGACGACAGCGACGGCTTCTATCATGTTACCGGTTATAAAGGCGCGGACGGCAAAGACCCTATACTCTTTGCGGACATGCACAATGCAACGCCGTTCTTTACCGAAGCAAGAGCATCGATTTACAACAACTATATAAGTACTTCAAACTGTACTTTCGGCGGAAAGAATTATTTGAAAGAGCTTTCCTCCTACAGTACTTGGGCAAGCAACTCGGATATAAAGGGGCTTGTTCCCGTAACCGCCGAGCTAAAAACTATTTTAGACGCGCTTTACAAATCGGAAAACCCCGACACAACCGCGGAATATTACAGTGAAGACGGTTGGCTTGAATTCTGTGCGTTCTATAAGCACTACGGCGACGGCGAAAGCATCGGAAACCCCATCAAAGGGCTTGCATACTTTACGGCAATACCCGCCCATGAAACAACGGGCGAACCCGACGACGGCAATTTAAACGTTGCAGACTTCCAGAAGCTTATAATGCCGAGAGGACTTTTATTCAAGTTCACCCCCGAGCAAAGCGCCGTTTATAAATTCAGCAGCGTATGTAAGGCGGGAACGGAAGCCTGGCTGTTTAACGACGGCATGAAGCTTGCGACAACTTATTACAATGAAATCAACTACTGCGGCGACGACTTCTATGTAAGAAACAAGCCCGAAGGGTTCGACTTCGATAACGTTAACTTTGAAATGTTCCACTACCTCGAAGCCGGCAAATCGTATTATTTGTTGGTTGCATTCCAAAACACCGACAATCTCGGGGAAATTAAGTTCAGAATCGACAACACGGGAAAGAGCGAACACAAATATCTTACCACCGTTACGGCGGGTTACCTTGTTCAAGGCGAAAACAACGCATATCAGGTTCCCGTATACGCCGACATAGAATTCAGGGCCGAAGATGGATATTTCTATTCCAAAGGCTCAAATATGCCTATTTACTGTGAATTTACAGACAACTCAAGAATGTTCAACAAATATCCAATCGGTACGCTGCTTGGAAAACAGGGCAATCTCGAAACAGATTTAAAACCCTTTGACCTTACGGGCATAACGCTTGAATTCGAGGGACGTACGCTTGTAGGAAAAGACTTTACTTCCATTATGGAAGGCTATTACGATAAAGCGGTTAACGGAAAGAACCCGACCGACGAGCTTTACGGTTTGACGGAGGTAACCGAGGAATTACGCGATATATTGATACTGTTCTACCACAGCACTTTTAAATTCGACGACCCCAACGAATGGCTTACAGCTTGCTGGTATTACGATTATACGAGCGCCAGCAAACCTTCCCCCGACACCGTATTGTGGAAAAATAAAAAATAAAATCACTTCTCCGCCCGCGCCGTTGCGACGCGGGCGGACAAATAAATAAACGGAGGTTAAAAATGAAAAAGACTATAAAAAGAACTCTTTTCACCCTTCTTGCTTCGGGCATGGCTTTAATGAGCGTACTTTTTGCGGCATGTACTCCCGAAGAAGATTTCGGCGACCCCGCTACGGACGGATATCAGGTTACTTTTCTTTATCCGGACGGCTCCCCTGTTAAAGGAACGGACTACGCCGGAAGCGGACAAAAAGCCCCTAAAACATATGCGGTTTTGCAAGACGCAGACGGAAACAATCTGACACAGCCCGCGCAAGGTATTTTGAACGATTACGGAACTGTTAATTTTAATTATAAGGTTCCCGGCGAATATACCGTATATCTTGGCAACGTTCCCGCAGGATTCGGCTATGAAACGTTTAAAACAACCGCCGACCGCGCAAGATATACCGTTAATCTTACGCATAAATCAACGAACTATGAGATTAATGTTGAAAATCCCGACGGTTCGGCTTATGCAAACGCAAGCGTTAAGCTTATGAACGGAGATAACGAGGTTGCTTCGCTTACGACAAACGCACAGGGTAAAGCTACTTCACAAACGCTTCTTGCCGGTGAATACGACATTATAATCAACGTTCCCGAAACATTGGGCTACAGACCTGCAAAGACCAACAAAAACGGCAAGCCCTCCACCGTTAAGCTTTTTAACGTTTTCCCCATAGATTTTAAAGACGAAAACATAATGTCGCATGAGGAGCTCAACGACTGGGCAAACGATGAAAATCTCAACAACGAGTTTTTTACGAGAGTTAACACATCGGTAGACAATTATCTTTACACTGCGGAAGTTAAGGGCAACGAGGAGACGTTCTTCCTTATTAAAGCCAAATGGAGCGGCGTTTACAGCATTACGGCAAGAAGCGACAGAGATGCTGACGGCGAAATAATTTACGACGACAACAATAGAAAGGTTGCAAATTATAATTTGCATTTCTACGGAGACACGTTTGACGCTGATCAAGAACGTAAAGACATGAATATAAGCGGTTCAACGAACGGCGGAAACAACACGCGTCAATTTTCCCTTAAAAAAGACGAAACGTTCATAATTTCCGTTTCCTCGCTTGACGGTCAAGATTATAGCTTTCCTTTTATTATTGCGTATGAGCGTGAACCCCATACCGTAAACGTAAACAGCGATGAAAACTTTACCCTTAAATTCGACCAGATAAATTATGCGGTAATCGAGTTTAAGCCCACCGTGAGCGGAAAATTTCAAATCACCTCTTCCACCACTGCTTACGACCCGATGCTCATATGCTACTCATCGGCAACGAAAAAGCCTTTACCTCTCGGAAAGGACGAAACGAACGATATTACCGATAACAGATTTGTAGGGTATGCAGGAAATGATAACGGCGGTGAAGGCAACAATTTCTCTTATGTGGAAGACGTAATGAAAAACTTTGTAGGAAATACATTCTTCTACTACATTTATATTAAAGACGTTGATATCGATTACCCCGCAGAAATAAACGTAAGCATAACCAGAATCGGCGACGCCACGGAAGAAACCGTGGTCACCAAAAAAACCGCCACCGCTACGGCAAATTGGGAAACACAAGACGAGCAAGCGGGAAAAACCTTCCACTTTGCGCCCGTTAACGGTTCCGCAACAGTTACGGAAAAGAACGGCGGCTATTATATAACCGTCGGCGAAACCGAATACGAATTGCATGCGGCTATAAGTTTGGAATTACGCTCTATTTATGACGGAACGTCTTCGTCTTATAAAAACGGAACGGGCTATTCTTACGCGACTATAGAATATATGGGCGACGGCGGCGCATCCCCTTCCGCCACTGACAACGATGGGCAACCCACGCAGAAGAACAGCAATTTAACCGTTTATGAAGATTTAAATAAACGCGACGTAATGTGGAATTACACACAATTTATAAAAGATTATGCGGAGCACTGCAATTCCGTAGGAACTTATAAATTAAACGCAGAGCTGAAGCTGTTTATGGAAAGATACAATAATCAGCGCGGAGGCGAAATTATCTGGTATATGGATATAAAGAACGCAAATCCTGAATATTACTGGTTGTTAGGCTGCGGATATTACGCGTAACTTGTTCGGCAAATCGTTTGATTTATCGGTAAAAAAATGGTAAAATAATATTAGATAAAAAACAAAAGGAGATTTAAATGAAACGGCAGATTAAAAGCCTTATAGCCGCGTGCATCGCGGTTTGCATGATTGTTTGCATCGGTATATTTGCAACCGCTTGCGACAATACGGATAAAGATCATTACGTAGTAACGGTTCAGGATGAAGACGGAAACGGCATAGCCAACGTCGGAGTTCAGATTTGTGCCAACGACGGAGCTTTAACCGCTTGCCTTATGGACGTATATACCGATGCGAACGGAGTTTCGACGGTAGATATTTCGGAATGTGTAGGCGCAACCAACTTTACGATTCACCTTAACGGAGTCCCCGCAGGATATATTTTCGAAGCAGGCGATCAAGGCGTTACGGTTTTTGTAAAAGACGGATATTCAACAACAATAACTCTTAAAAAGGGGTCGGCAAACGTGCCGACCCCTGATATTCAAAATTTCAATATAAAGCTTGCAAGCGCAAGTTCCACTCAAAGCATTGCGCCTGTAATCGAGGAAGCCGGATTTTATTCATTGCGTTCGATAAACGCTTTTACCATTTCCGGAACGGGTTTTGCACTGAACAACGGATATAATTCCGTTTTGATTTATCTTGAGCCTGAAGCGGTTTTGAATATAGGAACGGCAAGTAACGAAACCGAGTTTTCTTGTGCGCTTTTAAAGCCTTCCTCCTCTACCACCGACGGCAATACAAAGCCTCACGTTGTTTCAGAAGGCTCTGCGATAGTTTTTAACCTCGGCGCAAACGAGAACGCGGCATTTATCAATCCTACGATACAAAATAACAGAGAGGGTTCTCACGCCGTAATATCGGGCACAAATTTTAAAGCTACAATACAAGGAAAAAGTTACACTGAAACATTTGTTGCGGCGATAGGCGCGGAATTCAGCGTTTCTACGGCTGACGGTAAGGCGGGACTTGTAGCACTTGAATTCAGCGCTCCCGATAATACCGTAAACTTAAGCATAGGTCAAAGCACTGATTTTTCCGTTATGCTTTTAACCCAAAATTCTTCTTTGCGTTGGATATCCGAAACCTTTTATTTAACTTTTACCGTTAAGGAAACCGGATTTTATAAAATTTCTTTAAGCTCTGCCTTTGAAAGCGATTTGATATCTATTACTCAAACGGGAAGCAATATTCATTATCCCGACGCTAAAGAGCATTCACAGGTTGCTGGTAAAGATTATTACGCTGTTTACGAGCTGCGGGCTGGAGAGACTTACAAGGCTTATGTTTCTTCTTCGGTGACAAATTATCTTACGTTTAACAACAGTGCGTCGGAAGGCAATATGTTTAAAGAAGGCGATACGATTAAATACACTGCTTTGGTTGAAAAGATTGAAAATTAATTCCGCCGCATAAATCGCGATAAATAAAAAAGACCTCTTTTGCAGAGGTCTTTTCTTTTGCTTTTAAAATAGAGGCACAACCTTTTTTTGAAGTTCTTCGTAAGACATTTTACCTTGGCGGATATCGGCTATTTTACCTTGCTTATTTACTATAACAGTCATAGGCCAAACGTTTTTGCCGCCCATTGCAGAATACAGCGTTGTTGCTTCGTTTTTCAAATCGTAGCCTAATTTTTCGCCGTCTTTTGCAAATTTCATAGAATATTGCGTCCAACTTTCTTTTGACTTGCCTTCCGCGTTTTCCGTATCGATAAAGCTTTGTACGCGGCTGTCGGTATATTGGTCGCCTGCCTGATGGAAAGCGATTACTACAACGTCGTCGGCATAGTCTTCCTGAAATTTATTGAAATGAGGAATTTCCTCAACACAAGGATCGCACCAAACTGCCCAGAAATTGATTACAACAATCTTTTCACCGATATAATCCGAAAGCTTGAATTCTTCTTTATTGCCCTCGCCTTCATATGTAGTAGTAATAAAGTCAGGGCAGGTATCACCAGCCGCACGCGGCAGAATATCGGATTCTTTTGCAAGAAAATTATAATATACGAGAACAAATACGAGGAACAATCCCGCAAGCGACCAAGCCGCTACTTCGAGCCATTTGTTACGCCTCTTAACCCTTTCCGCAGGAGAAAGCTTTTTTTCTTTTTTAGGCTTTTCCGTATTATCGGCTACGGAAAACGCTTCTTCTTGAACAACCGTTTCAACAGTTACGGACGAAGTTTCCGCATCTTTATCAGACATTGCAACATTTGTGCTTTCCGCGGTTTCCTCTACGGTTTCAACCGAAAGATTAACAGAAGAGCCCGATTTCAGTAGCGTGCTAAGCGCAGGTGCTTTTTCTTCCTTTTCCACAGCGTTTGGATGAAGAAAAATCTTTGAGCCTTTCCAACTGATTGCCTGAGTAGGACATACTGCAATACATTCTCCGCATTCCACGCATTCGTGGTCGCCGACATGGCTTATATCCATTTTACAATGGGAAATACAAAGTCCGCAATCCGTACATTTGGAATGATCGAGTTTTACGCCTATCAACGCGATTTTATTGAACAATCCGTAAAGCGCGCCCAAAGGACATAAAAAACGACAGAAAAAGCGGAAAATAAATATGCTTAGAACAATTATTGCCACAAGCAAAGCAAATTTCCATGTAAATAAGCCGCTGAGCATTGCAAAGAAATCCGCGTTTTCGGGGTGGGCTAAAAGCCCTATTCCTCCGCCGAGCGTGCCCGCCGGACAGATATATTTACAAAATGTCGGCGAGTGCAGCATTATCGGCAAAATAATTACAAGTACAACAAGAATTACATATTTAAGATACGATAAGACTTTTGTTACTCTGTTTTTTTTCAGCTTAGGCGTTTTGATTTTATATAATAATTCCTGTCCTAATCCAACCGGACACAAAAATCCGCAGATAGTTCTGCCGAGTAAAATACAGAAAAGAGCTATTATACCCAAAACGTAATAAGGGGCTTTTGTATTCGACGCGGAAAGCGCATTCTGAATTGCACCCATCGGGCATGCGCCAACTGCACCCGGGCATGAATAGCAATTCAAGCCCGGAACACAAGTATATTTAGTGTTTCCTGTATATATTTTCCCTGTTACAAAGCCCTTTATATTCGCGTTATATAAAAGGGCCGCATAAACCTGGATAAGCCGCCTTTTGCTCGGCTTATGGTTTATAAACCAAACCTTTAACTTAGATAAAAACTTTTTCATATCAGCCGAGACCTATGCACTCCGTGCAAATATTTATAGCTTTGACAAGAACGTCGCGCGCGCCCTCGTTGAATATTCCGAGAAATATGAAAGTTATTGCTATCACCGCAACGCCGCCGCGGATGCTCCAAACGGTATATTTCGAAGCCAAAACTTTTTTAAATTTCACAAGCGCCGCAGGAATAGAAACATCTGCTTTTATAACCGGATTGCCTTTATTGCTTGAAATAAGAGCTTTTAAAACAGTTATTTCACGCAATAAACTGAACTTTTCATACAGCGCCATTCCTATACAGGCGGCAAAAGCAACCAAAATCCACGGCCCGGCATTTATAAGCATATTTAACATAGCTCCGTTAATGCTGCTTGCCGTATAATTTGCCGGGGTAAGAAGATAAACGGCGCACGCAATTGCACTTGCAAAGCACAACGCTGCGCAAACGCTATATACAATTGTGCGGGAGCGTTTTTCAGTAGCAATTTGTTTTATCTGTTTGTTATAGTCTTCTCCCTCGCCTTGAGGCAAACGCGCGGACAAACGTTTTTGCGTTACACGCTCGCTAACCTTGTTAACCGAGCCGACTTTTACGGGAAAAATAACGGAAAGAATAAGCCCCGCTATCACGGCTACTATCCAAATATAAAACGGTATGGAAATTGGAAACAGGCGTTCGGCAACAATTTCGCGTGTGAAAGCGCCCTGAATCCAACCGCCGTCGGCAAGTATGCTTACCGCCTGAACGATGAAAAGAACACCCATTACACAAGTAAACGCGCTTAAAAATATTCCGTAATATAAGCGGACTTGTTTTGCTTTCATTCCTTACCTCCTTGATTTTTATGCACGATTATATTATAAATGTATTTATATACACAAGTCAAGTAATTTGCCGATTTGCCGTTACTAAATTAATCCAACACACTCCGTTCCCCAAACGGAACATCAGCAGACCGCCGAGCAATGCACTTGAACTAACATACGGCTTTTTGCATCCGACGGTTACTCAAAATAAAAGACAGTAGAAAAACTACTGTCTTTTATTTTGGTGACCTTGCCGGGAATCGAACCCGGGATTGAGCCTTGAGAGGGCTCCGTCTTAACCGCTTGACCACAAGGCCTCATTTGTTTTGCTTTGTAATTGTATCACATTAAAATGCACTTGGCAAGCAAAAAAATACTTCCAAAATAAATTTAAACAAAAAATAACCGCCCGTTCGCAAGCGAACGGGCGGTTACCCAAAGGAGTATTAATTATGAGTGCAATCAGTTAATGAAATTAAGCTTAAGATAAGGAGCTTTGAGATACGTAGGATTTGCGGGGTCTTCCGCCGAAACGAACGACCAAACCGGATTATCATCCGTTATTCCGAGCAAATTCTTTAAACGGCTTACGTTTCTTTGAAGGTTTCTTTCAGTGAATACTTCTACGTTGTAATCGGTATTGTATTCTTCCATTGTTGCAATGCAGCTTTCGACCACGTTAATAGCGGCGCTTGAAAAACCTCCGACTATGAGCGACGCGGTTTTAAGCGACGCGCCTATTACAAAGCCCTGATTTATAAGCGTTCCTACAGACAGACAATGCTTGATATTGAAGTAACCGATATTACCGGACTGATAACCTATTATACCGCCTACTCTGGGGGTGGTATACGTAGTCAACGCAACGCCGCCGAAGTAGCATCTGTCGATTTCTAGATAATAATCGACGGTAGGTTTAGCGTTATCAAAGCCGCCTACAATTCCTCCGACTTGCTGTGCGCCGCTGATTTTAGCTATTACATAGCAATCCGAAATATAAACGCGCACGTCTTGCACAGGAGAGGAAGTGGTTTGAATAAATCCGACTATTCCGCCTGCGCGGTGACCGGTATTTGCGGAAATGAAGTAATCTTCGTCGTTTTCGTTTACAACAGAAACCTGGCTGATATATGTAGGAAGCGAGTATTCGAAAGCGTGCCCGATAAGTCCGCCCGAACGGGTTGCACCGTCTACCTTTATATTGGTTATGGCAATGTTATGATAATAACCGCCGCTGCTGGTACCTATAATACCGCATTGCTGCTTGCCGCCGACAATAGAGATATTGTGGAATTTGATATTTTCGATTGTTCCGCCTTCCACTTTGTAGAACAAGCCTAAGCCTGCAACCTGATTATCTCCCGTTACGCTAACGTTTTTAACGGTATATCCGGCGCCGTTCAAAAGCCCTGTAAACGCGCTCGGCTTTTCGGTTGCCTTTCTTTCCCAGGCTACTCCGCTGAAATCTATATCGCCGCTTAACTTATAAATCGTGGTTGCGGGAGCTTCTTCCCCTATCTTTTCTCCGTTTGCAATCTTTTTGAATTCTGCGGGGGTAGAAATGTTTACAACGCCTACACTGGCTTTATATATTTGCGTGGTTACTTCACCGTTAAGGTTTGTCAACGCGTAATAAATGTTATAAGCTTCACCGTTGGTATTGGGGAATTGATAATTGATTTTATCTCCCCTGAACTCATACGATTTAACACCGTTAACGGTTTTGATATTGTCTTTGGTAATATCCAGCTCTTCGGTAGAAGATACTGCGTATATTCTGCCAGTTGCGTTGCTGAGTTCGCCAGAAATCATATAACCGTCGCGGTTAACCACAATTGCGTTAGACTCGTTCATAAAGTCTATTTGCGAGCCCAAGCTTGAAACGTACACGGTATAGCTCATAGACGCGGTTTGCGAAGGGTCGCTCGTAAGCTTAACCGTTTTAGTTATCTGATAAACGCCCGCGTTCGAAGGGGTAAATCCTTTGATTTCTATAAATGCAGAGCCTTTATCCTTTGCGTATAAATACGTGGTTTCGCAAGTAAATTGTGAAGGCGTAAGATATTTACCGTGATAATCGAGCCCGTTTTCAACAAGAACCGTGGGTTCTCTGAATACGTTGAACTGGTCTACGACATATGAGCCGCCTTCATTTACAATTTCGCCGTTTTGCGTGAGCACTGCGATTTGTCCTATCGAAGGGATACCGCATTTAATCGTAAGATTGAAATCTTTGGTACCTACGGCCGAACCGCACGTTACCGTTGCGGTAATTTTAACTTTTGCATCGTTTTCCAAAGGACGGTAAACGAGCATGGAAATATATTTGGAGCTTGAAATAGATTCCTCTACGTCGGTTCCGACGGCTACGAGTTCTTCGTTTTCGGTTGACCACTCTATGGTACAGCCGTTTAATTTTATGGGAACTTCAAAATCCTGATAAACAGCGTTTGCGTCGCAGTTTATAGTGAGCGTTTCCAACGCACGCGCAAGCTTTGCTTCGTCCTCGCTTGCCGCTCCGCCGTTTGTGTAATCGTTGGCGAAGAAGTGTTTATAATCTCCCCAACTGTTGAGGTTGAGAGTTGAACCGATATTTTTACCGCTGATCAAACTGCCGTCAACGCCGTCTTTTTTGGCGAGAATATCTTTCATATTAATAGAGCCGTCTGAATTGCGGTACGTCATATGTACTCTTTTCGCTTTGAGAGCGCCGTTCACGCCGGTTTCATAAAGGTCGTAAAGACCGGAAAGGTTAAATTTATAACCTTCCGTTTCCTGCACTACGGGAAGCGTTTTGAAAATGTCCGCCGCTGCGGGAATCGTAATCTGATCCGTATTTGTCAATCCGCCGGGATTTTTTGTATCCGCATCAATACTGCCCTGTATACGGTTGGATTTCAAAGCATTATAACCGAGGCACAAAATACTATCCGTAACCGAACCGCGATATGCGTCGCCGTCTAACGAAACGGCTATTCCTCCGCTGACGGAAAGAGTATTTATTACGCTGTTATAGCTGTAAGTCTGACGCGAAACGTCAATGTTTCCGTGTGTTCCGCCTACGTTTTCCTTTTTGATTATCTGCCCGAAAGTAGGACTGTTGGGGTCATCGTCAACGGCCGCGCTGTTATCGTAGCTTGTAACCCCCTCAACCTTTAGATAACCGGGGTTGGAGTTATCGGTTACACCGTGCATTCTGTTATTAAACGAAAGGCAGTTATACATTTCAACGTCGCCTTCCATAACCGAACCGCCGAGCTTGAAGCCGTTGCCGTCGCCGTCGCGCGTTCTGAAATATCTTACGTCATCGCCTTCGTTGAATATTTCGGTGTAATCCTTATTAAATTTGGGGAACCTTGCGTTATTATCCGCCTGAGTATATTCGAGATAACCGTTTTCAAACGCTACGCAGTTATATATAATTACGCAACCGATATTTCCCGAATCGGTTTTAGCATATAAATCCCAACCGTCGTCTGAATTACGGTAGGCTATGCAACCGTCGAATACGTTACCGTAGCCGACCGTAAGCTTTGCAGCGAAGCCGTCGGCGTTTTCCCCGTAGGTTTCATTATCGTAGTTATTATGCGAAGTACAATTTTTTACCAAATTGTAACTGGGCCATTGGTCTATCGAGTTCAAAGAGCTTTCGGCTCTGCCGAGCTGCAGTCCGGTATCGCGGTTATTATAAAATTCGCAATATTCCACCGTGTTGTAGCTGCCGCCGATATAAAGACCGTTATCGCCCGCGCCACAAACGTCGATGCCGTACCAATAGAAATAATTACCGTAAAGCTGAACTCCGCGCTCTGCGCTGCCGAAGTTCTGACCGCTGAAATCAAGCGTTGCGAGAGTTTCACTGCCGGTATATCCGCTTTCTTCTTTTTCAAGCGCCGCGTTTACAATTCTTATATATTTATTATAAGCGCCGGAAATTTCCGCGGGAGCGGTTACCATGTTGACTATGGAATAAGTGCCCGGTTTAACGTAAACCGTATCGCCCGGCTGTAAAGTTATATCGCCGCCCTTAAGTATTTCCACTATGGAATAAGGACTGCTCCACGAGAGACCGTCGTTTGCAATACTGCCGTCCGGTGCAACGTAATAAACTCTTCCGCTGCTTTGGTTACGGACGTCCCCCTGTGCCGTTGAAATTATATCCGCGCTGTGATTTTTGTCCGCCGAAATAAGTTTTCCATTATCCTCAGGCTGTGACGCGCCGTTATTATCGGAGCACGCCGCAAACGGTATAGCGGCGAGAGCGGCTGTTGCCGAAACCGCAAGCACCGCGGCAACCGAAAGAAATTTTTTCAAATTAGAATTTTTCATCGTTAATCCCTCCCCTTATTCTTCCTCGAATATTACGAGCACCATGAATACGTTTATGCTTTGATTGAACGAAATAGAGAAATCGACGCCGACGGGCGACACTTCCGTAACGCTTTGTGCGTGCCTGGAATAGTTGCTGCCGGATAACTCTACGTCTACGTTATCAATTGCTTTGTATCCGTCGATACTGCTCATAACGACATAATCGTCGAGAGTGGTGAGCGACATTTGCCGCCCGGGATTTGAGCCGTTTGCGTTTGCGTAAATATAAATATCGAAATTTCTTTTTGCCGTAAACCTGATAAATCTCCCATCCGTTTCGGAGCTTGCGCCGCCAGACTGCCATGCATGCGCTACGTGAACGGATGATTTGCCGTCGATTACTATACCGGTGGGTAAAGTAATATCAGCCTCTCTGTTGGTGATAACGTTGCCGCTCGCATTGGTGGAAATACCGGTTATTCCGCCCTTTATAATATCGAAATTCATGAATTCCGTTTCTACGGTAACGTCGACACCCGTAAGCAAGCCGGGATTGAATACCGCCATTTCGGGAACAACCTGTGCACCGGTAAGCCGATAACCCACTTCTACCGTTACCTGTTGAGCTTCGCCGGTGGGTAAAGGCTCGTTATACGATACCGTAACAGAGCCGGCGTTACGGTCTGCGTTCGTGTTTATCATCGGTATGGAAAGATAGCGGTTTGATTTGTTTACTACAGCCGTGTCTCCGCTTTTATAAGTTACGGTAAACTGCCACGTAGGAGTAATTTTATCTTTAAGGCTTCTTTCCTGTACCGTATTGCCGCCTGAAAGTGCAATGGATTGAACTTCGTCAACAACGTAATAAAGAATAAAGCCTTCGTATGTAAACTTTCTTTTAGCGTCGTACTTGGAAACCCAAATCTGGTACGCGCCGCGTTTAAGGCTTGACAGGTCTGTTAATTCAGTCTGTTCCTTATAAACCTTTACGGTATATTCGTTTGCGCTGATCGGCGTGCTGTTCAAATCCGCAACGCCTGTGGACGCGTCGGGATGTCTTACTTCTATCCAGCTTGCGACCGACGACAAATCCGCAGTCTTTTTATCTGCCGAAAGCGTTATGGGTTCACCGTAGCCCGATTTAAATCTTACGTCGAGACCGCCGATCTGATATTTGACGGTTACGTCGTAATTGGCAGACTGCGTAACACCGTTATAAGTATACGAAACGGAAATGGAGTAAGTACCTTCCGCATCCTTATTATAGGCGGAGCTGTCTATTTTTACATTTTTATCATCCGCGCTTATTCTGTCTTGTTTTGTTTTTGCGTCTTCGAAGTTTGCTATAACGATTAGCCCTTCGGAATTAAACAACTGACCGACGTTAAATTCCAGCTGGGTATCGGACGTATCGAAATCTATACTTACGAGACGTCTGTTATCATCGTTACAACTGCTGCATCCGACTAGTGAAAAGCCGAACGCAAAAACCGCAACGATTGCCATGAGCAATGGCAATAAACGTTTGAATTTTTTCATCTCTTCCTCCGATTTTTACGGTACTTTATGCAAAACCGGTTACAAACCGTGCAGATTTTTGCATATACCGCAACAAATAGATTTTATCATTTTTATAAATTGCTGTCAAGGCGGTAAATTAAAAAAAATTTCTTTTTTTGAAAGTATTTTTCATTATCGGCATGAATAAGGAAATAGTTTCCATAAAACAAAAAAGCTTCCTTAAAGAAGCTTTACAATAAAAAAATCCGCCTGTGCCGTGATATGAAAAAGTATTAACCCGCATCTCGCAGGTGGGTGCGCCGAGGCGAAACATCGTACTTTCCGAAACCAGACCTTGACTATTTCCGCGAACGATACGCTCCCTTTTTTACTTTGTGGATTACGAATTTTCCATACCACGAACACCGCAGACAAAATAACTTGCTTTTATATACACGGATTTAATTTACCCGCGATTATTTATATTCTAATATATAGTATACATATTACCGCAAAAAAATGCAAGGAGAAAATTTTTACATTTTTTTAAATTTCTGCATATCGTCAATTTACTTGATTTTTAAATATAAAAGCCGTAAAATTATAAGGTAAATCACAATAAAGCGAGGAAATATATGGAAGAAATGTCGGGAATAATCCCCAGAAGTTCTACCCCCTATTCTGAATTCAAACAAAATCTTGATAAAGTGGTAACTATAAAGGGCGCTATTCACAACATTAGAGAAATGTCTGATATAGCGTTTATTTTAGTAAGAACGGCACGCGAACTTATTCAATGCGTGTATTCGCCCGAATTTTCCGACTTCCGTCTCAGCGAAAACGTGGTTGAGCAAGCGGCGGCGAAAGTGACCGGCAAAGTTGTTAAAAGCGAAACACGCGACGGAAGCGAAAGATACGAATTGCAAATTCATAATATCGAAATTTTATCCGCTCCCGCGGCAATTCCGCCCGTCGTTATATCGAAAAAGCAAGTAACGTGCGAACTTTCCGTAAATCTTGACAACCGTCCTGTTACTTTAAGAAACCCCAAAGAAAGGGCGATTTTCAAAATTCAGGAAGGAATTCAGCGCGGATTCCGCGAATATCTGCAAAGCCAGAATTTCACCGAAATCCATTCGCCCAAAATCAATTTTGCGGGAGCTGAAGGCGGCACCAACGTTTTCAAGCTCGATTACTTCGGGAAAACGGTTTATCTTGCGCAAAGCCCTCAGCTTTATAAGCAGGCGCTTGTGCCCGTATATGAGAGAGTGTTTGAAATCGCACCGGTTTTCCGCGCCGAACACCATGATACTTCGCGCCATCTCAACGAATATATTTCTATGGATTTCGAAATGGGCTTTATCGAAAGCTTTACCGATATTATGAATATGGAAACGGGCGCGCTGAAATATATAATGAACCTGTTAAAAACGGAATACGCCGCGGAAGTCGAGCTTTTGAAGGTGGATATCCCCGAAATTTCTTCTATCCCCTGCGTACGCTTTAAAGACGCAAAAGAGCTTTGTGTTAAAAAATTGAAAAACATTACGGACATGAAGGATTTCGAACCTGAGGAAGAAGCATTTTTGGGTAAATGGGCTAAGCAACAGTTTAATTCCGATTTCCTGTTCGTAACGCATTATCTTTCCAAAAAGCGTCCTTTTTACACTATGGACGACCCCGACGACCCCGAAGTTACGCTTTCTTTCGACCTTTTGTTCAGAGGGCTTGAAATAACCTCGGGCGGACAGAGAATCCACGATTACAATATGCAAGTGGAAAAAATGAAAAAGATGGGAATGAACCCCGATGAGTTTGAAACATATTTAATGCTCCACAAATACGGCGCTCCCCCTCACGGCGGGCTCGGATTGGGGCTTGAAAGACTCACTATGCATTTGCTCGGATTTAAAAACGTGCGTAACGCGACTATGTTCCCCAGAGATATAAACAGAGTTTCACCGTAAACGTAACTCTTATCGTACAATTCAATAATATGGTAAAACATATAAATTTATAGCGGCGGGCGCAATTTTGCGCCTGCCGCTATAAATTTATATTGCTTTTAGTTATCTATTTTTTCGGCTTATTATATGATTTTTTCGAGGCATAGCCTGAAATAATTTCGGAATAACCTCCGCCGTAAGCTACCGTTAATTCGTCGCCGTCGTTATAGCCTGCTATACCCGCGCACTCTTCAACCCGCCTGATTCCGCTTTCGGTAATATAGCAATAAAACTTATTATTAACGTTTTTATCACGATAAGTGCTCTTTTTGACAAAAAATCTTCCTGTTGTAAAGCGCGGATTGTCTTTCAAAATCTGTTTAAGCCTATTTCTTTTTTTTACCGTTTTGAGAAACGATAAGTGTGAATAATCGGCAATTTTAATAGGTTCCGAAAGGTTGACTTTAATTAATTTACCGGTTAATCCTTTAAAATCAGCCTTTTCCCTTTCTGCTTCGGCGGCGGCAAATTCTTCCGCGCCCTCACTCAGGGTAAATTTATTCAGAATTACGTTATCCGCACCGTTAAAGGCTATCATAAGGTTTTGACCGACGTAAAACGGAATTTCACTGTAATTCCCTGTATATTTTCCGCAACACAACGCGCCGTCAGAGCCGATATAACTGTATTCCAAGAAAATTCTGTAATACGAATAGCCGCGGTGAGTTCCGTTATGCCATATTTTTTGTTTATTTACCGATGTAACGGTTCCGTCTGTCAAGGTGCAGTTTTTTAAAATTCTGCGCGCATTTATTCTCTTTTTATAAACGGGAACGTATTTCACAAAAAACAGCGCACTGATAACGGAGAGCAAAAAAATAAATATCGAAATAAATACGGTAACGCGAGTATCGGAAAACAAAACGTTAAAATTAATGACCGTCACTGCCGCCGCAACACACCAGAATATAAATAATACCGTATATGCAAGGATTTCTGCGCCGACTTTATTATTTAATCCTTCAACTCCGCTACGCCCGGAATTATCAAGCTTGTAATACATTTATTATAAAATTATCTGATAAAATTCGTTTTGACTTTAGGTATTATTACGGGTTTTTCAAGCGGCGTATTTTTCGCTTTACCCAAAAGTTTCAAAAGCCAAGCCATGTTGCTTGCAATTGCCCGCATTATACATATACCCTCTTCGTCTTGCAAAACCTCTTCAGGCTTGGAACCGTGAACCATGTTCCAATAAGTCGACGGCACCGTAATCATATTGTTTATCTGTATATATTTATTCAAAACGTCAACCGAAGCGGTTGTACCCGCGCGCCTTGCGGAAACGATCGCCGCCGCAGGCTTGAGCTGCATACGGTTGCCGAAAGCGGCAAACAGCCTGTCCATTGCGGCAACCATAGCGCCGTTTGGAGAAGCGTAATGTACCGGCGCGCCGAAAACGTAGCCGTCTGCGTTTTTGAGCTTTTCGCCTATTGCGTTTATAGGGTCGTCGAAAAAGACGCATTTATCTGCGGTTTTACACCCTCCGCACCCGATACAGCCGCGGACAAGCCCGTTGCCCAGCCAAAGAATTTCGCTTTCCACTCCTTGCGCGGCAAGCTCTTCGGATATGGTTTTAAGCGCAGTATAAGTGCAACCGTGTTTGTTAGGGCTGCCGTTAAGCATTATAACTTTCATTTTTGCTCCTTTATCACCCTTTCTATTACAGGCATGTATTTTTCCGCATACCCGCGCGCGTTGGGGTGAGTACTGTCTCCTCTGCCCCAGTTATATGTGTCTGCCGTATATAAATCTCTGTGGTCAGAAAGAAAAGTATTTAAATCGCTTTCTTTATAAACGTCCGCCACGGCAACGCAGTAAGCTTTGCATATCTCAACAGCACGTTCGCCGTAAACACGTTGAATTTCTTCGCCGCGCCTTCCCATATTATGAGGACGGACGAATATAATTTTCGCTGACGGAAAATACTTTTTGAATGCGCAAACTATAATTTCAAAGCATTGTGAAAACGTTGTATTTTCTTCTTTGACTTCAAACACGTCCTCAACAGTGTTGCCACAATTAAATTCGCCGAGCGGAACGTCGTAATTCAGCCCGTCCGTTTTACAACAGTCGTTAGTAAAACCGTCGAAAACTATGTAATCGGGCTGGATTTTATCCGTTACAGCTGCGCGCACCTGTTCGATTATCCAGTTTTTGCCTTTAAAATATCCTGTTCTCGCTCCGCCGACGCAATACTTGAAAAGCGTAAAACCCAAATCTTTTGCGAGGTATTCGCCGATGCCGAAATTATCGTTGCCGGAACCGTTTATAATGCTGTCGCCGAAAACGGCAAGGCTTTTTGTTGAAAAATCAGTCATATTAAATAAATATCTCCGTATAAATCAACTTTCTGTATTTTACTCCCGTTAACCGGCAAAGTCAACAAATAAAACAATATTTTAAAACCGCAAAGTAAAATCCGACGGAAAACAATATCCGCCGGATTTACTTTTCCCCTATTATTTCACAGCTTTACCGCCGTTTTAAATAGCCCTCTTTTAAAGAGGAACTAAATAATATCATGTAAAATATCCGTTGTCAACAAAATTTGACAATTTTTGTGCAAATTATACAAAAATTTACTCGTTATATAAAATCCTATGGCAGTTTTCGCACTCCGTAACCCCGCCGCCGGAAAGCTTTTCTTTGCCGACAAGCGAAAGCTCGTTTCCGCATTTGGAGCATCTTCCGCTTTTTACAGGACATAAAATAGGAAAAATCCGCTCGCTCCGCTTTTCCTCGTATTTTTTCATTACCTCGGGGTCGATTTCTTTGGCTAGAACGTCAAGCTCCTTTTTAACCTTATTAACTTCGGCAAGCTTGCTTTCTTTATATTTTTTATAAACTTCCGAATACTCGGCGTATTGCTTTTGCACGGCAATAGTCTTTTTCTTCATAGTCTGATATTCTTCGTCGGCTTCCTTTATTGCCTTTGAAAGCGCTGAAACTTCCGATTTAATGCTTTTGAGCTTTTCTGTGATTTGCAGAACATTTTTCTTATAAAACGAAATATCGGCGCCGCCGTCTATAAGCTCGTCCATATGGTCGAAATCGGAAAGAGTTTCGGAAATTTCTTCATACTTTTTATTAAGCTTATCCAAAAGTGCGTTAAGTTCAACAGCCTTTGCTTCCAAAGCTTCGAGCTTTTCGGGCGCCTTGGTTAAAAACGCTTTTGTCTGAACGTAGTTTTTTCTTTCTTCAGACTGCGAAGTTTCCTTTTCGATAGCAAGCATTTTTTCATCCGTCTGCTGATACTTTAAAAGTTTGTCAACCTGTGCCATTTTATATCTCCTTGTGGCTTAAAGCAATTCCGTATCGGTAAAATATTCGGAATTTACGTTTAATCCGTCTTTAATTTTTAAATAAATTTTATTGAAACCGTAATTTTCCGAAGCGTAATGCGTAAGAAGTATTACGGCAATTCCTTTTTGTGTGAGCGCAAGTATTTCGTGATGTTTCATATCCGCGGAAACAAACACGTCGGCGCCGTGCTCCCGCGCGAAATTCATATTGTGGTCGTCACAGCCCGCGCCGCAAAAAGACGCTACGCGGTTGACTGTTTTTTGTTTATCGCCGTAAGCAATCAGCTTGTCCGCACCGAATTCTTTTTTGACCTTTTGAACGTATTCGGCAAAATTTGTTTTTTCAACTTCATATACTCTTCCATACCCGCCGCCCGGGATTTCCGCGGCAATTTCCGCAGTGTTTCCGCCGAGCCCGCGCATAAGAAAATAATCTATTCCTTGCGGCGCGGCGTCGAAATTCAAATGCATTGAAATTACGGAAATACCGTTTTTAATACATTCGGCTAACGCTTTTGCCTGAGGGTCGCGGGTTAAATCCAAACGAGATACACCGCCGTAAATTGCGGGATGATGAGTAACTATAAGATTAAACCCCAGACTTTTTGCTTTTTTCACTGCATTAAGCGTTAAATCCAGAGCAAACAATGCGCCTTTTATTTCCCCGCCGCAGTTTATTATTAAGCCGCTGTTATCATACATATTGAATTTTTTGCAAAATTCATCCGAAAGCTTTACGGGTGCGACTTCTTCAAGCTTTTTTAAAATATTATCGGTTGTCACCGCTTAACACCTCTTTTATTGTGTTGATTTCTTCCGTAATCGTTTTACGGGCAGCTTCGTTAACGGGGTTTTCCAGATATCTTTCCTTTTTCGCAAGTTCTGATTTTAAAAATCTTTTGGTTGCTTCGGATTGCAACGCTTTTCCGTATTTGAGTTCGGTAAGAGTATACTCCGTTTTTTTGCCGCAACGCTTGCCTTTAATAACCGTATAAAATTTACCGCCGCTTTCAAAAATTTCGTCTACGGTGATATCCGCGCCGTTTTCAATAAGATATTCGCGCAACAACCGAGCGTTTTTCATTGGCTGAAGCACAAACTTTTCCGGAATAAACGCGGCTTTTAAAATAAGGATTATTTCTTCCCCGCCCATTCCGGCAATTAAAATTTGCTCTGTATCTTTGTTGATATCCTTTAGCCCCGAACAGCAAACGGATTTTACTTTTCCGCTTATCATATACGGCGCGAGAAGGTTTTCCGCCTTTTCAAGACATTTTGCGCTTATATCGGAAATTTGGGCGCTTTCACACAAATTATTTTTAAGCATATACAATGTGCAATAACCGTGGTCGCAGCCTACGTCGGCAAAAGATTTGCAACAATCGAGATAAGAACAAAGCTTTTTAATTCTGTCCATCAATATCAGGTATCCAGAAAATCTTTAAGATGCTTGGAACGCGAGGGATGACGGAGCTTTCTTAACGCTTTAGCTTCGATTTGCCTTATGCGTTCACGTGTAACGTTAAATTCCCTGCCTACTTCTTCCAACGTGCGCGGTCTGCCGTCGTCTACTCCGTATCTCAGCCTCAAAACCTTTTCTTCACGGGGAGTAAGGCTGTTTAAAACTCCTAAAAGAGTTTCCTTAAGCATAGTAGTGGATACGCTCTCCGACGGAGTAACCGTAGTTACGTCCTCGATAAAGTCGCCAAGGTGGCTGTCTTCCTCTTCGCCGATAGGCGTTTCCAAAGACACGGGGTCTTGTGCGATTTTCTGTATTTCGCAAACGCGTTCTTCGCTTATGCCCATTTCTTTAGCGATTTCCGCGGGGGTAGGCTCTCTGCCGAGCTTCTGCAATAAAATACGTGATACGCGTGTAAGCTTGTTTATTGTTTCGACCATATGCACGGGGATACGGATAGTACGCGCCTGATCTGCAATAGCCCTTGTTATAGCCTGCCTTATCCACCACGTTGCATAGGTTGAAAATTTAAAGCCCTTTTGATAATCGAACTTTTCAACGGCTTTCATAAGGCCGAGGTTACCTTCCTGAATCAAATCGAGAAACAGCATTCCGCGCCCGACATAGCGTTTTGCAATAGAAACCACAAGGCGGAGATTTGCTTCTGAAAGCTTCTTTTTAGCTTCTTCGTCTCCCTCTTCCTGCATGCGTCTTGCAAGCTCTATCTCGTCGTCGCCAGAAAGAAGCGGAACACGCCCGATATCCTTGAGATACATCTTTACCGGATCGTCAAGCCCTATATCGGAAAGGGCTTGCTCATAAAGCTCTTTATCCCTTTCGGCCTCGTCTATTATCTGTATGCTGGCTTCCGCAATCGATTTATAAACGAAATCCATTTGCGCGGGGGTCGTTTCATACTTTTCCATAATATCGCACAAGGTGTTTGTGGAAATAGAACCCTTTGCGCCATAGGTATCGATAATGTGTTTTAAAATATCGGCTAATTTCTGTTCGGATAAATTCATTTTTTATCTCCGCTTTTTATTTTTTCCTTTTGTTTTGTAAGCTGTATAAGTTCCGCGGCAAGATACTTTCTTTTAACAACATCTGTTTCAGTATCAACCTGCGCCTGAACGCGTGATATATGCGCGTCTATTTCCGAAAGCTTCAACGTTCTGATGCAATCGTAAAAATATTTTTCAGCAACCTGACCGCGCAGTTTGTCGCCGTCGGAATAGTCGAAAACGCGATTTAATTCCGCATGTTCTTCCGAACCCTCGTCAAAAAATTCCAAAAGCTCTGCCGGCTGTATTCTATCGCCGAATTCTTTTTGAGTGCGGATATATTTTGCAATTATTTCGTGAACGCCGTTCTGAAAAACAATGCTTTGTATATCCACGTTTTCGGCTATTTTAGAACCGAACAGATACGCTGCGATTACGAACCGCGAAGCTCTGTCTTGTATAGAAGAGGAATCCTTTCTTTCGGGTAGTTTCCGAACCGGTGCGCTCTCTTGCGGGACCGAATTCAAATCGCGTTTGAGCGCTTCGAAAGTTATACCCGTAGCGTCGCGCAGCTGTTTTAACAAATCGTCCTGTTCCGCTGCGCTTTCAGACGTTTTTATGATTTTAATAGCCTCGGAAACATATTTCCGTTTATCGTCGGTTTTTGTTAAATCGAAATTTCTTGCAATCGAATTCAGTTTGTAATCTATGAGCGGCATAGCCTTGTCAAGCCGTCTTTGATATTCTTCCGCACCAAGTTGTTTTATTACGTCGTCGGGGTCGAGCCCGTCGGTCAAAGGAACAACCTTAACGTTTAATCCCTCTCCTTTCAAAATATCAAGCCCGCGCATATTGGCTTTCTGCCCCGCGGAATCGCCGTCGTAGCTTATGAGGATATTTTCCGAATACCTTTTCATAAGCCGTGCCTGGTCCTGCGTCAGCGACGTGCCCATACTTGCGACAACATTCGTAAACCCCGCCTGATAAAGGGAAATCGTGTCCATATATCCTTCGACAACGATTACGTTATTTATATTTTGTTCTTTTTTAAGCTTTTTTAAAAGATTGACGTTGTACAGAGTTTTACTCTTGTTGAAAACAATCGTATCGCGCGTGTTTTTATATTTACCGAAATCTGTTTTTTCCAACATTCTGCCGCCGAACGCAATTACCTCGTCCATAGCGTTGATTATAGGGAATATAAGTCTGCCGCCTTGCGCATCTGTAAGCCTGCCGTTCGCTTCGCTTATAGCGCCGCTGTCAAGCATATCCTGACGGGAATAGCCTTTGGATAAAAGATATCGTGGTAAATCGGTAAAATTCAAACTCGCCCCCAAACCGAATTTACGGACTATGTTGGACGGAATTTTCCGCTTTAATATGTATTCGATGTGTTTATCGGCTTTACCGCCGTTCAAATTATTCAAATAAAAGTGTGCGCAGTCGTTTAAAATTTTCAACACCGCGTCTTTTTTACGCTTCAGCTCCACAGTTTGTTGACTGTCAAACCCTGTTTGCGGCATCTGAAGCCCGGCGCGCTCGGCAAGTATTTTTACGGAATCGATAAACTCCACGTTTTCCATTGCCTGCACGAATTTAATAACGTCGCCCGATTCGCCGCAACCGAAACAATGATAGTACTGGTCGGCTTCGTTTATAGCGAAAGACGGCGTTTTTTCATGATGAAACGGACAGCAAGCCCAATAAGTGCCGCCGCGCCGTTCCAAAGTTACATAACTTCCCGCAACGTCTATTATATTAAGTTTTTCTTTAAGAGTTGACAAAAACTCTTTTAAATCGTTAGCCATAGCGTTATTCAGTTGTTTTCGTCTATAAAAGTCCAACCTTTGGGAACGAAAATTTTATTGAATATATAGACGGCATATCTATCGGTCATAGACGAAAGATAATCGCTAACCGCCTGTTTTTTGCCGTATTTTTCTATTAGTTTTACATATGTTTCGGGTAAAGAGAAGCAGTTCTCTATAAAATATTCGTAAAGCGCCGTCAACATTCTTTCCGCTCTTTGCTCTTCCCCCTTGGCGGTTTCGGTACAATAAACCTTTTCAAACATAAAAGAGCGCAGAGCCCCGCTTGCTTCTTCCACTTCTTTATCCATAGAAACGAAATCTTTTTCGTAAGAAGTACTGTAAATCGAGGATATAGCGGTATTAATTCTTTCACGCGAGCTGTTTCCGAGTACATCCGTGATATCTTTCGGAACGTCGTTGATTTTAAGTATGCCTGCGCGGATAGCGTCGTCGAGGTCGTGATTGATATAGGCTATTCTATCTGCAAGAGAAACACATTTACCCTCTAATGTTGCGGGGGTTCCGCTTTTAGGGTGGTTTAATATTCCGTCCCTTACTTCTTTTGTTAAATTAAGCCCGTCGCCGTCTTTTTCCAACACCTCTACTACTCTTACTGACTGAACGTTATGCTTGAAGTTGCCCGTAAGCTTATTCAGAATTCTTTCGCCGCTGTGCCCGAACGGAGTATGCCCCAAATCGTGACCGAGCGCGATAGCTTCGGTTAAATCCTCGTTCAACGCCAAAGCACGCGCTATACTCCTTGCAATCTGCGATACGTCCAATGTATGCGTAAGTCTAGTTATGTAGTGGTCGCCTTCAGGCGAGAAAAAAACCTGCGTTTTGTTTTTTAATCTGCGGAAAGCTTTGCAATAAATTATTCTGTCACGGTCGCGCTGAAATTCCGTGCGCATTTCACACGGAGCTTCTTTCCTTTCCCGCCCTTTGGTATTCTGCGATTTGCATGCGTAATGGGAAAGGAAATTATCTTCTATTTCATACGTTCTCTGCTTTAACGTTTTCATCTTATACAGTTAAATAATACGAAAATATTTTATAATTTACTTTTTTTTGCAAAAAAATTATTTTATTTTGCAAATCCGCCGCCTACCGACAGGACTTCTCCCGTTATATAAGAGCTTTCGGCAAGATACGCGCAGGCTTCACCGACGTCCGATGGCAAACCTATTCTGCCGACGGGAATAGAAGAAATCAAATCCTCCATTTCTTCTTCAGAAAGATGCGAATTCATCTGAGTGTCTATAACTCCCGGCGACACACAGTTGACGCGCACGTTCGAGGGAGCAAGCTCTTTTGCAAGCGCTTTTGTGAAAGCAATCACCGCGCCTTTCGACGCGGAATACGCTACCTCACAGCTCGCACCGACTTCGCCCCATATGGAAGAAATGTTAATTATCGACCCTCCGCCCGCATAAATCATGTTGTTCGCCGCTTCTCGGCAGCAAAGAAAAGTACCCTTTACATTCGTATCGAAAATCCTGTTCCAATCCGCGACGGTCGTATTTTGAATTACCTTTACTTTTGAAACCCCCGCATTGTTCACAAGAACGTCAAGCTTATCATAAACCGAGAAAAATTCTTTGAACATATTTTTAACCTGAAGCTCGTCGGAAATATCCGCGCGCAGAAGTATCGGGCAATAGCCCATCATGTTCATTTCTTCCTGCGCGGCGAGAGCGGTTTGCTGGTCGTCGCGGTAATTCAAAACCACCTCGTAACCGCGTTGCAAAAAAGCAAGCGCGATTGCCTTGCCTATCCCCTTGGTTCCGCCTGTGACGAGCGCAGTTTTCATATACTTTCCTCTGCAAATTCTTTTATTTTTAAGGCGATTTGCAACGGGCTGAGTTTATCCGTTTCAACGGTAAAATCCGCCGCGGTTTCAAAAACTTTTTGCCGTGCCGCCAAAAGCTTTTTCAGGTTCGCCTCCGCCCCGCCTTTTAAAAGCGGACGG
>CAMWMZ010000018.1 GCA_947175485.1 uncultured Clostridia bacterium | reverse complement strand
ATTTTTAAAAGCCCCGCGCCTTGTGGCGCGGGGCTTTTTTCATTTTTCAGTTTGCCGTAAGCTCGCTAAGCTCCTGCAAAATCTCTTTTATTTTCTCCGCCGTCAAAACCTTTTTTATCCCCTCGGTATAGGTTTTAAGGTCTAAAGCCCTTTCCTCGTCCGCACGGATACCCTTCAGAATCATATAAGCGTTAACCGCAGGATTGCTTAAAACGCAATCGCATATGCTGAAGCGTATTATATCCGATTCGAAAAGCGTATCCAGATCGTCCGCAGTGTATCCGCCCACCTGTTCAACCGTAAACTCGGGTATGTCGAACCTGCCGTCGCCGCTGCAAATATCCAGCGCGTCCGATAAAGCCCTGAGCTCCTCTTCGCCGAGAATATAAACCGAATTGCCTTTAACCGTAGTTTCCCGCTCGATTCTTTCCGCCCTCGCGCAAACTGCGGCAGCCGAAGTCCTTTCAAGCTGATAGCTTATCTTCGCCCTCAATATTATGCTGCCGAACATTATTTCGCGCACCTCTTTGTCGGGCAGCATTAAATCCTCGCCGCCCCACTCGTCGAAGTCCGTATCTCCGTACTCGTCTTTAAGCGCCAGATACGCGTCTATAACGGGCTTAATCTCGTGCGGGTAAATTATTCCGTAGCCGTCCGTGCAGCTTTGCGGAATTATAAACTTGTTTCCGTTTATAAAGCTTTCCGATACCGCCGCCGTCATAAGGAAAGACCGCGTATACCCGCTTTCGTCGCAGATATACTGCCCCGCCTTTGCAACGTCGGGCTCATAGCCCTCCAGCTCCGCGCCGTCCAGAATTTCCGCTATGCACTCTATTTCGCTCTTTCTGTATATCTTTATATCCTGCCTGTAAGCTCTGGGGTGGTCTCTCAGAAAGCCGCTTCCGCTCATGGTTTTCTGTACGGCAAGCGTTAAAACCCCGCCCGCGATATCAGAATTCAATATAACCGAAAGCTTCGTCTTGTCGGGCTCGTTTTGGCTCGGAGCGGTAAACTGCGATATGTCGCTGAAGTTATACGCCTCCAGATCGGATAAATCCGATATCCCCAGCTCGTTCAAAGCTGATACGAAATCCGCAATCTCCTCCTCGGGATAAACGCTCTGCCCGCGCTTAATCTGCTTTAAAACGTCCGCAGAAATCAAATCCGCGCCAAGCGCGCCGTCCAGCTCCTTAGTGAATATACTGCTTATTATTACCGAAGGATAAACCACGTTGAGCGTGCTCCGTCCGCCGTAGCTTTCCAAAGGCTCGTTCAATAAGAATATCTTATCGGAAACCCTCTCTCTCAGCGTATCGCCGTCAAGCTCCTTTATATCCAGCCCGAATATATCGAACGCGTCCGAAAGCGCTTCAAGCTCGGTAACCCTGTAATAACCGCCCGTTTTGGTCTGCGCTATAACGCTCTCCTCGATTGCTCCGTCCAAAGCCCTGTCTATCTCGCGCGTTATGCTTCCGCGTATTATTTCCGAAGAGTAACAAACGCGCAGCCTCGTTGAAGAGGGCTTTACCGCCGAAGCCTTGTTCAAACTCGTCAACAGCTCCGATACCGCTTTGTCGAAAGCGTCTTGCGAAATAACGAAATCCCCGTCCGCTTCCGAAAGATTTAAAATTTCGTCAAGCGCGTCCAGAAGTCTGGATAGCTCCGCGCTCCACGGGTTGCCGCTGTCGAACTGCTCCAAAGCGCTCCTTTGCCCCGCGTCTATGTACTTTTGCGGCAACGATAACAAAGAGCTTAAATCTGCGTTGTTCGCAACGGTGTGCGCAATCGAAGCGGATATTATTTTGCTTTCCGTCAGCGTCCGCCTGTTTTTTGCAAGCTTTACAAGTATCTCGGAAAAATCCGTTCCGCCGCTTATCCCCAGGCTTGAAAACTCGCCGAAAAGTGAAATAAGCTCCTTTTTCTTTATAACGCTCTTCAACGCGTCGTCTTTAAGGTTTTGCTTTGCCGAAGCGGGTATAACCAACATAAGCCCCTCCGCCTCGTAAATTCCGTCCGAAAGATAGTTTGAAACGGTATAATGCATTATATCCGATTTGAAAACGGCTTTAAGTCCGTCCGCCGTTACGGAAAGTATACAATCGTAAATTTCCTGCTTTTCAAGCTTACCCTGCATAATCTCCGCAAGCGGAAGCTTCGTCGCTTTAAGCGCGGCTATAAGATTTCTCAGCTCGCCGGTATTAATTCCGTCCGTTACCCAGTAGTTCGTGTCGTAAACAAGCTTTTGCGGCAAAATCACCGTCGGGTTGTTCATAAGCTTGATTTTCAAAAGATTTGAAGCCGTTCCCTCGAAAATCCTGCTCTCCTCCAAAAGCTTTAAAAACTCTTCGTTTTCCAAAAACGAATCCAGGGTATCAAGGTAATTCCCCTCGACGAAAGGAGTAACGAACTCCGCAAAAACCTCGGTGTTGTCTAAAAGAAGCTTAAGCTCGTTCTCGTTAATTAAATTTACGTATGAGCCGTACTCGTTCTTTTCCAGTGAAGAGCGCGGCACGTATAAAGTATCCTTGCCGTTATCTGTCATAAGCGCGGAAATCACCGCCCTCAACAGCGAAGATTTGGTTAAATAATCCGATAAAGTATAGCCGAAACCGTCTTTGACAGCCGCGGCGGCGGAAATGCTTTTTATAATTTCGGAAACGTCGGTATCGCCGTCCGCGTTCAAAAGCGTTTTCAAAAGCTCGCCGTTCCCGCCCAAAGCCTTCAATCCGTATAAAACGTTGAATGCTTCCCCGCGGCGAACAAGCTTTCCGCCCGCGTCGTATACGTTTTCGTAAACTATGTCTTTTTTGATATAAATATTTTCGGAAACCTGTAAAAGCGCGTTATAAACCGTGTTGTAAAAATAGCTTGTGGAAAGAGCCTTGCCCAAAACCCGCGAATTTGCCGCCGCCGAACAAACGGCGTCGTAATACGCGATATTTTCCGCGTAATCCGCGTTTTCCTTGTCGAACACGGAAAATAATATATCCAAAGCCTCCGCTTCTTCCCTGTAAACGTTTCCGTAAAGACGTATAATATTCTGCGCCGCGCCGCAAAGCGTCTGAATTTCCTCCGCCCAGAGTACGTTTTCGGCGGCTATATCCTTATAAGACGTTCCGTCCTCGCCCTCTGCCGTCAGATACTCGTTTTCAATCCAGCAATAAATTCTGCCTAAAACGGGGTCTACCTGCGGCTTTCTGTTGTCGCCGAGCATTGAAAGCTTTTGCACCTGCGGCATAAGCTCTTTAACCGTTTCCAGAGTGTCTTTTTCTTCCGCGTCCTCGGAAATAAAGGAAAACGCTATATTAAGCATAATCCTCGCGTCGTCCTTGTTAATCATCTGCGCCGCGGAAAGATAGGGGCGGATATCTTTCCCTTTAGCCTGCTGCCCGCCGTATTTTTCAATGAGCATACGCTCGTCGGGCAACGCGTAGGAAAGATATCCCTTTTTGAAAATTATCTTTATAAGCTCTCTGTTGGTTTCGGGCACGTCCTGCGCAAAAGACATATCGTCTATATTCGCGGCGATAGAATTCGCCAACGCGCCCGCAAAATTAATTATGTATGTTTTAGAATCGAATTCGTTTATCAGATCGTCGAATTCGGTTTGGAACTGCGGGTTTTTCATAACCTTTAAAACGCAATCGAACCCGCTCTCCGCTGCGCCGTTTATCACGGGGAGCAAATCCTCTTCCCCGTATTTCATCAAAAGATTAAAAGTATCGCGCGCAAAGCCCGTATACGCGCCAAGCTCTTCGCGCAAGCTTACGTTTTCGCTTATTCCGTTTTCGTCGTCTGTTATTTCGCCGGAAAGTATTAAATCCGCGGCAAAAAGATAATAAGGCGTATCGTTCACGTCCGTGAACGCGTTCAAAACCTTAAAAATCCCCTGTGTGCCGTAGCTCTCTATAGAGCGGTAAATACGGTAAGCAAAATCCGCGTTGTCGTCGGCAAAATCGTAATCCTTGAATTTTCCGTCGCCCGTGCCCGCTACTATAAAAAGCGCGCTGCCTATAAACGAAAGGGATAACAGCCCTACGGTAACTCCGCGCACAAGCCCGACCGCACCTCCGCCTAGGTGCCTCTTTTTATAAGGCGAGTCCGTTTCGTTGTTACGGAAGCTCTCGTTTTTGCGCCGTCTGTACTTCCGCTCGGAATAAGCCATATGATAAATAAGGTAAAGAATGAATACTAGCACGAAATACAAAACAGCTGAAACCGCCGCAAAAACAAGGCGGTAAGCCATATCCGCAAGAGTATAAATATAAGCCGCGTTTTCGCTCAAAAGTATTCCTATATCCGAACTGCCCGAAATAACCGTGGGAAGATACGCAATGAAAACCTCTCTCAGCGTATCGCAGTCCGCGCTCACGCCCAAAGCCGTTTGCAGCCCGCTCTCGCCCGCAATCAGATTTACAAAACGCAAAGTCAGCTCGTCTGCGGCGGGAGCTTTGATGCAAACAAAGTAAAACGCAAGGCACACTCCGCCCGCGCAAACCGAGTGCAGCAAAAGCACTAAGCTCTTTCTCAATCCGCGCTTCGCGTTGACCAAAGTTGAGGTTAAAATTATAAATCCGAACAGTATCGTAGGTCCCCAGATTATGCAAAAATCTATAATTTCTATGACGTTTTTCTGTGAAAATTTGGTGAAAATCCAGCCTGTAAAACACAGTCCCTCAACGATTAAAGCAAAAATTAAAAGCTTATAACCGCGTTTAAAGCCCTTGAAAAGCACCGTAAACAGCATAAAAAGGGCTATAAAAACGGAAACAGGAATAATCCAGTTTGAAAAAATAAACTCGAAAACCGCGGAAATTCCCGCAATATTTGAAATTTTCATTCCTATACCTCCTTTTTTTTACTGTTTTTTGCTGAATATTTGCTATTTTTGGTTCTCCGCGTCCTCCGCGGGATAAATTTCACAATTAGGTAAATTTATATAAGGCTTACAGTTGATAAAACTGTTTTCGTACATAACCACTTTCGTCGCGTACGTCGCCGAAACCGTTTTCAGCTTCCCGCAATTCTCGAATGCTCCGCTTTCTATCAATATATAGGGCATTTCCAGCGTTACAGACACAATATCCGTGTTTTTGAACGCTCCCGTCTCGATTTTGGTCACTCTGTAATCGCCGATTTTTTCGGGAATAATCAAAGCCTTTTCTTCGCTTTCATATCCGTAAACGCTTACTTCCGTCCCCGAATTTCCGATTATCCGCAAATCGAAGCCTTCCAAAGTGAAGCTGTTTGATTTTTTGGCAAACAAAAATAACGAAACGGCGATATACGCTACGACCGCTATACAAATGAAAACACTGAAAACTACGGGGAATTTCGCGATGTTTTTACGCATTTTGTCCTTAATTTCCACATAAGGCTCGTAAATTTTTTCCTTTTCCGGCGCTTCTTCCCGCTTTTTCTTTTCTTTTACGGGTTTCTGATATTTTCTGCGCTTTTCCTGTTCCGTTTTCTCGTCCGCTGCGTAATGAGTGAATTTATAGCTGTTATCCGTATACTCTCCGTCGTTCCAGATAAATCTGTCGAAAGCGGCTTTCCTTAATTTTACGGAAAGCGTATGGCAAGCGTAATTTATTTTCAGCTTTGCTTTGGGCACAAAAGCCTGCTGAGCTTTTGCAGAAAACTTATTATAAATAACTACGGTTTTTTCCACAAGCTCGCCGTCCGAATTGTATTCGTTTACTTCGAACTCAAACCCCAAAAGCTGTTGGTTTACGTTGTTTATGAATTTAAAAACGGCGTATTTTTCTTCCGCGCGCTCGTCCTCGAACAGAATATATTCGTTCAAAGACACAACCTCGCCGTTTGTCGGAGTATATTTTATTTTGCGGATATTGTTAAACGAACTCATATTCGATCACACCTCCGCTTCTTTCTTTTGCGTTTTTGGAGCGGAAACACAAAACCGTAATGAAATAATTTATTATCGACAATAAAAAGCTGCCGCCGATTGCCGCGTAATTCAATAAATTATCCAGATACTGTTTTATATAAATTCCGCCGAAAAGTTCTATTATAGCATGGCGGACTACAAACAAGCCCGCAAACAACAGCACGCTTTTTATCGCCGCGCTAAGCCGTAATTTCGATTGGGGCAAAGGACGTATAACGGCGGAATTTATCTCCGTGCCGTCCGCAGAACCGATGATAACGTTTACGTAAGCGCAGTTTTTACGCAATGCGATTATTTTGGAGCTCTTTTCAGTGCAGCACTGTTCTACGCGGAGAACGCCCGCCACTTTTTTGCGCGCGGTGTACTGGATTACGTAAAATATAATTTCGTTGAATTCTTTTGCGTAATTGCATATCAGATATCTGTCGTAAGCAGATTTGCAAATAACGTACTTTTTTATAAACTTTTTGGTTTCCCCTGAAGTCAGATAAAGGGAATTTTTTGAATTTGAAGTTTTTTCGGTTTTTATCAGCTCGTCGTCGTGATATGCGAAATAATATTTGTTTTTAAGCAGCCGTAAACAAAGCAGAATTAACGCCCCCGCAACGACGACCGCGGCTGAAGCTAGGCATAAAATTCTCCATAAATACAAAGTCATATCATTCCCGTCCTTCCGCGTTTTCCGCGGCTTCATCGGCTTCGGCAGGTTCGCCGAGGGCTGTGTTTTCCGTAACAGCTGCGGCTTCCGCGCTTGCGGTTTCTTCCTTTTGTTCTTCTAAATCAAGCGCCGCGTGCGTTTCAAGCTCCGCCGCATTTTCTTCCGCAACCCGTTCCGTCTGTTCTTCGGATTGTTCAATCGCGGTAAGCTCATCGGCGGGCTGAAGATTTACCTGCGGTAATTCTTCTATTGCGGGCTGAGCTTCATTTTTTACAGGCTTTGGCGGCTGTTCGTAAATTTCTTTTTGTTTTAGTTTTGCCGCCGCGCGTTCTTCGCGTTCTCTGCGCCGTTTATCCGCGGGTTTTTCAGGCAAGGGCACGATTTCTTCTTCCGTTTCGTCAAAGAGCTCCGAAAGCCCGTTTTCTATTTCTTCAGGATCGATTTTTATCCCTTTGCATCTTTTTATGTTGACCCCTTCTATGCGGTTTTTACCAGCGCATATATCGGCGAAAAGATTTACGGTTGCAATTCTCCTTGCTCCGTCGAAAACAGGGAACGCCAACGCGAAAGCGATAAATACGGCAACCTCCCAAATAATGAACACCGCTTCAAACGCGCGTGTGCCGAATAAAAATTCTTCGATTAAACAAAATCCGCCGTAGCCCAGACCGCCGAAAACCCCGACGGCAAGCGCGGTTACGAAAACAATCATAAAAAGCGTCCATTTGCCGCGGGTTTTCATGGTTTGCATGCAAAGCGCAATAACTTCTCCTGCGGTAACTTCGGGATTGCTTTCTATTATATAGGGCGTGGGGGCAAGCAAAATCGGTAAAATTACAACGTACGCAACGAGCGCAAGCGCCGCGGGAGCGGCGAACGCGGCAATAAAAATTCTGTAATCCGCGGAACGCACCGCAAAACTGACCGCATAGCCAACCGCCCCTAAAAGTGCGGCGAAAACGCAAATCAGCATTACACCGGCAAGAAATAAAAACGCTTCGAGTATAATCGTAAGTATCATCGTGCCAAGCGCGCCCTTGCGCCCCGCCGACGTAAAGCTTTGCGTTACGGTGAGTTTTTGCTTATCGGCGTACTTTGCAAATCTTATATCGGAGATATCGAAAACCGCGCTGAAAATTATCGTGGAGCGCGCCAGAAGTTCCATGAAAAGATAAATATAATATTTGAAAAACCCTTTGTTCTTATATATTGCGGCGGCGGATTTTTTAACCGCCCTGCCGTAATAATAACAAAATCCCCGATTCATAGCTGCCTCCATTGAAGTTGCGGATTTGTATTTTTTGTTTTTTATTTTAAACTCACGCGCGCGGAAGCTCGGATTTGACGATATTTACCGTAAGCCCCGCGGGTTTGTTTACCGAAAGATCGAAGCAATGCGACTTTTCTTTGCGGGTAACTGTTCCGAAGCTTTCCTTCAGTTCGAACAACAGCACTTTGAAAGTGTAGCCGCCGCTTTCTTTTTCCACCATTATTTCCGCAAAATAGCCTTGCGGCAGACCGCTTACAAAATATTCCGAAGAATTTAAAACGTTGTAACCGCCGTATTCCGATACGGAAATAACAGAACCGCCGTCAAGCGCGGCAACCGTAACGGAGGAATTGACCGTAAGCGTTGCTTCGATTGCTTTAATTTCCGCCGCGGATACATCTCCGTTGACGCATTCCAAATTGTAAAGCTTTGTAACGTCGGCACCGCTTGCGGCGTCGTAAACCTTTAACCTAAGCCAGTCTTTATATATTCCGACCTCTTTGCCGATTTTTGTAGATTTTACGGCGAGGCGGTGCCCCGCGTACAAGCCGATTGCGCCGTTAGCCGACGACACGTCTTTATAAAGCGTATTTTCGTTTGAATACGTAATAGATTTTGCTTCTCCGTCGTATATAAACGTGCTTTGCCCTGCGGGAACGTATTGTTCAAACATAACTTTACGCGAGATATAAGCGAGATATCCGTAGAAGCTGTTTTTAAAATACTCTTCCCCCATATCGTCCGAATACGCGGTATATATATTATAGTTTGCCGTGATATCGGCGCCGAACGAGCCGTCGGAGCTGTCGTAATCGCGCACCCAGGCCTTTTCTATAACGACTTTTTGAACGGCTTTCGCCGAAGTGAGCTCGGTATCCGCTTTAACGAACAGATAATCGCCTTGGGCGAGGGCAAACGCGCCGTTTTCATCGGAGCCGAAAATCACGTAGTCTTTAGCCCCGATTGTGATGTTTTTGCCGTTGTAATATTCGGATTTGTCCTGCGGTTTAACGTAAAGCACAGCCCGATTAATCGTAAGCGTTCCTTTGTTTACGGTTTGGATAACGTAGTTATCTTCCGAAGTAAGGCGGTTAAGCACCGCGGTAATACTGTAAGCGCCCGCGTTATAGCGTTGAATTGCACTGCCCGAAGCCGTTACGAACTTATGGGTTATAGAGTAGCTTGCCCTGTCTTTTGCAAGCAGACCGTCCTGCAAGGTATCGAGGCTGAATTTATCCGTTATTTCCGGAAGAATGTCCGGCATTTTATTGTTGTAAACCGTTTCCAGATTGCCCAACGTTACTGTTAAGGGACGTTTTTTAATTATAAACTCCGTTTCGTAGCAGGTTACGAAATATTCGCTTTCCTTATAGCCACCCACGGAAATTTCAAGCTTGTATTCGCCCGCGTTTACGGGAGTTGCGCCGTCTTTATACACGCGGCCGCTGATTTTATCGGTAAACGTGAATTTAGCAGACGCCGCTATTTGCGGGATATCCTCTTCCGCAAATCCGTATTCGTCGCCTTCGGCGGGATTTTCTATATCGTGCCAGCTTTCAAAGCCGAAATCCGAAATCGCCGCCGGTTCGCCGTTGTAATAGAATGTTCCGTTTTTATATATGGCTGTTACGCCGACTTTTCTTGCGGTTATAACAAGCTCCGCGGGAGTATTTGTAACGATAAAATAATTATCCGTGACCGCGGTATTGGTAAACTCCGCCGAAAGAACGTATCTGCCTATTGCCGAGGGGGGCGTTAAGCTTCCGTTATAGCGGTAAACCGCCCCTGCGTTATACGCGTCGTCTTTGACGAAACCGCTCAACGCATTGTTTTCGGCATAATACGAACGGAAGCTTTCTTCCGCGGGATTTACGGGCGAGCCGCTGAATTCGGTTTGTCTTTCGTTGACTTCGATGTAAATTTTACGCTTGTTTATTGTGAGCGAGCAATTAAGCCTGCCCGACGAGGTATCCAGATAATAGTTGGACGTTAAACCGCTTGAAAGCTCGAAAGCCGCATTATCGAATGTAACCGTATACGTTCCCGCGTTCAAGGGAGTATCGGAATAGGTGACCGTGCGTTTGAGTTGGTCCGCGCCGCAAAGTCCGTTTACCGAGAAAGAGGAAGCGGGCGCGTTATTGAAATCGTAAATTTCGCCGTCGTAATCTTTTGAAACGTTGCCGAGATTGACGGTTAAAGCCTTTTTGAATATTTCAAAGGAAACCCAGCCCTCACACGAAATCCGGTAATTGAGAGCCGCCGGATAGACGCTTTCTCCGCTTGCGGTGCACGCGCTTTCATCTACGTAAACGTAGTATTTGCCTGCGTTTTTAGGAATTGCCGTTTCTGAGGTCAAAGCATCGTCGGAATAGTATTTCAGACCGAGCGTCAAAGCTTCGTTATAAGCGGTGCCCGTTCCTGACGAAAATACGAAGCCGCTTGCGGGATGGGGATGCGGATAACCGTCGTAAACGGTATCGGGAACGCCCGTAAGCCTTACACGCACGTATCTTTTAGATATAGTTGCGGTCTTGTCAAGGCAGGTTACCAAGTAATTGTTTATTCCGTTTAAAATTTCCGCGTTATCGGCATCGTAAACCGTTGTTCCGTCCAAATTGAGCGAGTAATCGTATTCCCCCGCGTTTTTGGGAGTTACGGGTGAACCGTTTTGGGAAAAGACGACGGAAATTTCAAGCTGTTCCCCGTTTTCAAGACCAATAAACGAAGTATTCAAATAATTGTTTATTCCCGCGGGGTATACGAGCGCACTGCCGTATAAAACCGTTGAGATATCGTTCAAAACGACTGCTATCGGTTTGGGCGATATTTCGAGCGTGCCGAAAATAATTTCGGTTATTTCGTAATTTGAGTTGGGCAGAGCGTATTCGCAAACGTTATTGCCAGAATAAGTTTCCCAAACGTTGACGATTTCCTTGACCGACAGAGCGGTAAGCACGTCGCCGTTCAAAAGCCCCGACTTTTCCTGCTGATGCGATAAATAAGTTTTGCAGCCTCCGTCGGAAAGCGCAAGTCCGTTATAGGTTTTTTTGGCGCTGTTGGTGACGACGGTTATCGGGCGGGGAATTACTGTGAGCGTTGAGCCGACGTAAGTTACATTGTAATTTGAAATTTTGCCTTCCGTTCCGTCCGCATTGAAAACGCGCGCTTCGCTTGCGGAAATTGCGTAGCTGCCGACGCCAGGCACAGCTTCGGCGGTATCGAACGACGCGTTTATAATTTGCAGAGCTTCATTGTATTGAAGTCCGCAGCTATACGCGTTTTTGAAGTTGTTGTTATATTCGGGATATAAAAGAGGTTCGCCGTAAACGGCGGTAATATCGTTTAACTCGACTTCTATTCGTTTGGGAAGGATTTTTAACTGGCTTCTTTTATAAGTTATATCATAATTGCTTGTATCGGCAACTCCGTTTACGAGGGTTGCGCTTTCTTTTGCCCGAATAAAATAGATCCCCGCGTCCGTAGGCGGAATATCCGAATAGAAATAACCGGGGTAATCAAGATATTCGTATTCCACAAAAATTTCGAGTTCATCGCCGTATTCAAGCCCGCACGTTGCGGCAAACCTGAAATTACCCGCGCCCGAAGGATAAGTGAAATTATCACCGTATGTAAGGTAACTGAAAACACCCAAATCGGGATGGCTGACAGAACCCAGATAATAATAGGGCTGAACCTCTATTGCCTTGGGCAGGATTTCCGTTTGCTTTTCGGGAACGGAGAAAACGTAATTCAACCCGCCCTGCGGAATTGCGTTTCCGTCTTTATCGAAGATATTCGCAGACGAAAGCGAATAAGAGTATTTGCCCGCGTTTTTGGGGGACTGTGAAGAGCCGCCCTTTCCGTCGGCAAAGGATATTTCTATTTCAAGCTGTTCTCCGTATACCAGCCCGCAGCCTTCGGGATTGACAAAGTTGCCGATACCCGAGGGATAAGAGAGCCGCGTGCCGTAAGTTACTGGCGGGATATCGAAAAGCGTGATATCGAGTTGTTTTTGAAGTATGCGCAAAATCCCTTCCGAGTACGTTATATCGTAGTTATCGGTGCAGGCAATTCCGTTTATCAGCGTTTGGCTTTCTATTGCGGAGGCAAAATACAGCCCGCAGTTTTTAGGGGTTACCGCAACGCCGTTTTGCTTATATTGCACGTAAACGGTTAAGCGTTCGTTATATTGCAATCCGCAATCCGCCGCGTTTGCAAAGTTGTTTTCATAGACGGGGTATTCCGCCCTTTCTCCGTAGTAGAAAGACTGTGACAAAAGCTCTACGGTAATCTTTTTGGGGTTTATCGTGAGCGCGCCGTCTAAATAAGTTATATCGTAGTTGCTTGTATCGGTTGAGCCTTCTATAAGAGTAAGCCGTTCGACGGCGCGGATACCGTATTGCCCGACGTTTTTGGGGCTTACGGTATTTCCGTTTTGCATAAACGAAACGATTATCTGAAGAGTTTCTCCGTATTGCAGCCCGCAGCTTTCCGCATTTGCGAAGTTGTTTTGCGTTATAGGGTATATATCGGTTGTGCCGTAATCGACGGCGACGTCGAAAGCTTTTACGGTAATCGGGCGGGGTTTGACGGTAAGAACGCCTGTATCAGCAGGGCACAGCAGGTAATTTTCTATTCCTCTTTGGAAATAAACGCCGTTTTTATAGATTTTGCCCTTTTCCCCGTTCACGAAAATTTTATACTGCCCGACGTTTTTGGGCGTAACCTGTTCTCCGTTTGCGTTTTCGAAATAAACTTCTATTTCAAGCTTTTCGCCGCTTACGGTTATATCGTCTTCATAACCGACAATGTAGTTATCCTGCCCTTTTAAATAGGTGTTTTCACTGCCGTATAAAGTATTGCAATCGTAAGGGATTACCGAAAGCCACTTCTTTTCTATCTTGAGGGTGCCGTATTCGTATTCTTTTATTTCGTAATTTGCGTTGGGGACGGCGAATGAACACACGTTGTTGTTTTGTTGCGTTTCCCAGACGTTGGTTACGGAGGCGGCGCCGAGTAAAACAAGCTCGTCTTTGCCCAGAAGCCCCGCCGTGTTGCCGCCTGCATGCAGATAAGTTCTATATTGCGGGCATGTGAAAGCCGTGCCGTCGTATTCGTGCGAAGCGGTTGCCGTTTGGACGAGCAGAGGGCGCGGCGTTATTGTAAGCGCGCCGTATTCATAGTCTTTTATAACGTAATTTTTATTCGGCTCCGTAAACGTGCTTTCATTGGGTTTGTTTTCCCAGACGTTTATTATATTGTCGTTAAAGCCGAGAGTGAGCTTATCGCCGCCCAAAAGTCCCGCAGCTTCCGCATTGCCGAAGTAATGGGTATTATACGTTGCTCCTCCGTAAAGGGGCGTTGCGTCGTAAATTTTAGTGACGTCCGCCGTTTGCACCGTTATGGGGCGGGGCTGAACGGTTAACACTCCGTATTCGTAGTCTTTTATTAAGTAATTTGCACCTGCGGCATACGTACAGGCGTTTTGCGCGGGCTGCAAGGCCTCGCTTACGGCGGTAAAGGTTTTTACCGTTAACGTATCTCCGTTCAAAAGCCCTTTTTGGGTTGTATCGCCGTAGTAATGCGTTTGATAGCGGGTATCCGAAAACGCTGTTGCATCGTATATATGGCTTGAATTGGTTGCGGTTATTACCGTTATAGGGCGGGGATTGACGGTGAGCTTGCCGTATTCGTATTGCTTGATTTCATAATTCGAACCGCAGAAATAATCGCAGTAGTTTATTTTAGTTTCCGCGTTTATAATTTCCGTATAGCTTGTGATTGAAAGCACGTCGCCGTTCAAAAGCCCTTTTTCGGTTGTATCGCCGTAGTAATGCGTTTGATAGCGGGTATCCGAAAACGCTGTTGCATCGTATATATGGCTTGAATTGGTTGCGGTTATTACCGTTATAGGGCGGGGATTGACGGTGAGCTTGCCGTATTCGTAGCTTTTTATTACGTAATCGGACGGCGCCGAGTAAATACAGGAGTTCGGCTTGCTTTCGGAAACGTCGGTAGCCTGTGCGATAGACACGGCGGTTATTTTATCGCCGTTCAAAAGCGCCTGTTTTGTTGCATCGCCGTAATATTCTACGGAATAACCGTCGGGCTTGGCAAGGGGCGAGCCGTCGTAAAATTTTTCCGCGTCAGCCGTTTTGACGGTGAGCGGGCGGGGCTGTATGCGGAGAGTTCCGTATTCGTAATATCTTATTGCGTAATTTCCGTTAGGCTCTTCGTATGAGCAAACGTTTTGATAATTGCCCGCGTTTGTTTTTTCCGTTTTGGTGAGCAGCGTTAACGCGTCGCCGTTCAAAAGCCCTTTTTCGGTTGTATCGCCGTAGTAATACGTTTCATAACCGGTATCGGAAAACGCGGTTGCGTCGTATATATGCGTAAAGTTCGTTGCCGTGACAACCGTTAAGGGTCTGGGCTGAACGGTAAGCTTGCCGTATTCGTAGCTCTTTATTTCGTAATTTCCGTCGGGCGCTTTATATACGCATTTGTTGGTTACAGTTCCCGCGTTTACGAGCTTTTCATAACTGACAACGGAAAGGGTATCACCGCCGACAAGTCCGCTTTGCGTACCGTTATAAAGGCGGGTTGTATATGTGAAGTCGGAAAATTCCTGCGCGTTATAAACGCGCCCTGCGGTAGCTGTGATAACGGTAATCGGGCGGGGCGTTATAGTTAAAGCGCCGTATATGTAGGAAATAACGTAGTTTCCGCTGACGTCGAGCGAGCCTTCTTTGACCTTGTACGTCGTTTTGTTTTCTACGTTGTAAGCGACGTCTTTTATCCCGAACGGCTCGGCGCAGACTATTTGCTGTCCGCTTGCAAGCGGAGTGCCAGAAATAACGGTTCCGTTTGTTTTATAAAAATAATTTCCGTTGAAAACGGCGCTGCCGCTTTCTGTTTTTATTGTGATTTCACGACGGTTTACGGTGAGTTTGCCGTATCTGTAATTAATTTTGAAATTGCGGGACGCGTCGCTTCCGTCGGGCGCGGAAACGGAAAAGGTTAAAACGTTATCCTCTTCCCCCGCGTTTTTCCTTTGGGCAAAGCTTGCGAGCGAGAGGGAATAACCCTTAAGATTTAAATCGTCTTGATAATTATTGTTTTTAAGCGCAATTCCGTCGTAAGTTTTTTGCGCGTCCGCAGTGGTTACGTTAATCGTTTTGGGGGTAATTTCAAGCGTGCCGTATTCGTAATTTATAGCGTAGTTTTGCGTTACTTCTTTGGATTGCCCGTCGAATATGGCGAACTTTTGAACGTTTAACGCCCTGTCGGTATCCGTTATCGAAATCAAAGGGGCACTGTCGCGCACGAGGGAATGACCCTCTATCAGCCCTTGCTGAGTGTAACCTGCGTCGTAAAGGGGCATTGCGTTGAACTCCCTTGACTTGCCCGCAGTTTTTACGGTTATGGGTTTGGGGGTTACGGTTAAGCTTTCTTTTGCGGCGGAAAGACCGTAGCGGGACGTTACGTCCGTTTCGCCCTTGAAGATTTTAATGCTTTGGGGGACTGCCTCCAAAGTATATATCCCCGCATACTCGGGTTTGGAAATTTCTTCTCCTTTATCGTTTTTCAAGACGGTATCGAATGAAAGCGTATCTCCCTTTGCAAGAGCGGACAAGGTTGTTTGCGAGGCAAGATTTTCAAAGGAGATTTCTTCTCCGCGGTAAACGAACGTCTGCGCCGCGGGTTTTACGTTAAGCTTTCTTTCAATCAGCCTTACCGATTTTGCGTCGGCGGTTATTTTGTAGCAAGACGAGCTGTCCCCTCCGTTTATATCGGTTATTTTAACGGAGCTTATATCAACGGTTACGTCTGTTTCTTCGGTAAGAAAGTCTTTGAAATCGAAAGACAGACTTTCTTTTTGGAGCTTATCGCCGTAAACGAGGGGCGAAAGCGTGAACCCCGAGGGATTGTCGCCGTAAATTAAAGAATCGTCGTTTATGGTAAACTGCGCTTCTTTGGGCAGAATTTCGTATTCTACGGATTCGCCGTAGCCCTTTGCGCCGAAAGCTTTTTCCGATACCGCCCTTACGGAGTATTTACCCGCTTTTATGGGCTTTTCATTTTTCCATTCCCCGCCTTCTGCGCGGTATTCGTAGGTTATTCCGCTCATAATAGCCGAAGCGCCGACAGGCTCGTAGCTTTCTCCGTAAACAATCCGGGCAGGCAAAACGAGCGGCGCGGTGACCGTGCCTTTTATGCAAAGGATAACGGTCACGCCCGCTATAATGAGCGCGAGCACGCCTAAAATAAGAAATTTAAATTTCAAAATAAATTTCTTTGCTTTTGCGAGCTTTTCTATTCGGTTTTTATAATTATCGTATGAAATCATAAAATACCTTTAATGCGACAAAGTTAAGAGACTTTATTTAAAATAACCTGTTTGGATATAGCCGTGTTAAGACAAGAATAATTGTTGTTTACCGCCACGTTTTCGGAATTGACTATCCCCGTTAATTCGAGCCATATCGTTTTATTGTAATAATCAACGGTAAAGCGTATGCTGTCGCCCTTGGCAAGCGACGTTCCGCCGGTTATTCCGACAAGCCCGAACAATACCTCGTCTTCTATATAATTGGGATAGTCTTCGCCCGTGTGGGTATAATCGTCGAGGCTTAAAATAAGCTGCCGGCGGGTAATTTTTACGTTTATCAGCGCCGCGCCGTAATCCACGTTGAAATTCGAGGTGACGTCCGCGCCGTTTGCATCTTTTATTACCGCGCCGAAAACCGCGATTTGACGGATATCTTCGTTGTTGAGAACGTTTACCGCCTTTTCGTATTCGGCGGAGGCTACGCGGAAGCCGTTGAAATCCACGGAAAGATACGCGCAGTCGATTTCTGCGGGGGTTCCGTCGTAAACCTTTATTATGTCGCCGCCGTTATACGAGAGGGCGACGTTCTTTTTTGTGATTTCCGCCCTGCCTGACGCGATATCGAGCTGATAATTTTTAGCGGCGTCTGCGTTCAAAAGGCGCGCGGAGTACGTGTATCTGCCCGCGTTTTTCATCTCCGAATGGGGAACGATTTCAAAATCCGTTTCTTTGAGCGGTTCAGGCAGCTCCGCGCCGCGGAACGCGGCCTGCACGTCTATTTCATAAGCTTCCCCGTCGTATTCGCGCGATACGTCGGCGAGCTTAACCGACACGGATTTTTTGGAGACGTTATACGAAGCGCCTATAACGGAAATATTGAAGTTGCCCGTGCGCTCTATTCCGTCCGCATCGGAGACGACTATATCCGAAAGAGTATAAGAGCCCGAGCATGCGTCGGTTAAATCCTCCACCCCGCCGCTGTTTCCGCTTAGCGTGAAGCCTTGCGGCAAAGCGGGGCTTATATCGTAAATATTGGAATTGTAAAACAAATCGGAAAGGGGCGCGCCGTCGTATTCCTTATGCAGAGTTTTACAGTAAACCGTCAAATTCAGTGGCGTTACTTCCAAAGCGCCGCTTAGACAGGTTATGTCGTAATTATCCGTTACGTCTTTTCCGTTTAAATCTTTTATTATGAAATCGGTGATTTCCGTTATGATTTTATCCGCTTCGGTAAGCGCCGCTTCGCCGTAATCTATTTCCGCGGCGGCGGAGTGCCCTTCCGCAAGCGAGCCTGATTTGAGCTCGTACGAGGTGCAGACGAGCGCCGTTCCGTCGTAAACCTTTTTCATATCGAGCGGCTTGACCGTAATCGGGCGGGGAATAACGGAAATTTCCCCCGCTATAAATCTGACGCTGTAATTTGCGGTGACGTCTTTGCCAGCCGCGTCGTAGACGAGAGGCTTTAAATCCGCGGGCAGTTTGTCGCCTGCGTTTACAAGCTCCGCCGAAGCGCTGCCTGCAATTTTATGCCCCGCGACGAGCTTGCCTTCCGTTACCGAATAATCGTCGAAAAGAATTTTTCCGCCGTTATAAACTACCTCTTTATCGTTCAAAACGACCGTGATTTCTTCTGGAAATACGGTTAAAATACCCTTTTCCGTTTTTACGGAGTATTTATCTGTTACTTCAAAGTTGTTTTTATCGTAAATTTTTACCGAGAGACCGCAAAGCCCCGCGCCCGCTTCGGTTTGTTCGCCTTCAAACTGCGCCACGGCGGAATGCCCTTTTAAAAGCTCGCCCGAAACAAGCGTGTAGCTTTTTGCCGAAAGGGGAGTTCCGTCGTAGGTTTTTTCCGCGTTTTCAACCTTATAGACAAGTTGTATGGGGTCTGCGGCTATTCCGCCCGTTAAATACAGCAATAAAACCGTGAGCAACGACGCCGCGATTATAATGACGAATATTCCTATTATTAATACCGAGCTTTTGAATTTACCCATAACTACCTCCGCGGAGAGCCGCAGAACAGCCGAAAATTTTTGTTTTTGGATTGTTTGTTGTTTTTTGCATTACACGTTTAATTCAATTAAACGGATGGTTTCTTTACAGAGAGGGAGCTTGTTTTCCCCGAACAGCTCGTCGAGATAGTTGCACACTCCGTCCGCCATTTGTTTTACGTACACCGGATTTTTGCTTTCAAGCTTGCGGAACACTTTTCTTGCCAGGATATCGTCCATTGCTTCCAGTTCTGTTCCTCCGCACGCCGCCAGCACAGGCACGTAGCTTTTTATCTGCTTCATTATTCGGTTGCCGAACGTTATATGAAACGTTTTTATCATATATTCGTCAAGCTTTTTTATCCTTCTCATGTTCCTGTCGGATATTCCGTATTCCCTTTGCGCTTTTTGCATCAGTTCTTCAAGGTGGGTTGCGGATATCTTTTTGCTTTTCCCCTTTGCTTCGAACGGTATCGCCTTTTTATCCAGATTCAACACCATTGCCCTATCGTATACCTTATCCGATATAGAGAACGTACTATCGTCGTTATTTGCCGTGCCCACGAACCACATATTGGTTGGCAGCCTCAGCTTTCCGTTATGCTGCAGCAGTTTAGGGTCGTCTTCTCTTCTGTCTGCCACTACGTCTAAATTCCTTCCGTCCGGATTGGGTATTTCAAGCAACGACAGAAATTCTGCAAAGTAGTATTCCACTCGTGCTATATTCATTTCGTCAAGCACCGTTATATATATTTCTTCGTTATTATTCGCTTCGTACATTTTATACAGCAGCGTTGTTTCATTGAACTTCTTTGTGAATTCGTTATAGTATCCTACCAAATCCGTTCTTTCTTTCCACATCGGCTGTATAGGCACTACTACCGTTTTATTATCGAGAAATTCTCCGAATGCGTACGCTAGTGACGTTTTTCCCGTTCCCGACATGCCTTGCAGGATTATAAGCTTTGTTACCGCCATTGCGCCGATAAATCTTCTTATATCTTCTATATCGTAATACAGCTTCAATTCCCCTGCCGAAAAGTTCCTGAATTCTTCGCACAGTTCTTTCAATGTTATTTCTTCGTCGTATTCGGGCCGTTCATATGTTTCGTATTCTTTATCTATTTCCGTAAGCATATAAAACCTTGACCCGTTTTCTTCGCTTTCTTTTAATTGTTGTGAAGCTTCGGATAAATCGGCGCCGACCCGAGCAAAAGACTGCAATACGTCGGGTTTTACAGTTGCCCCGCACATATCTTTGAGTTTAGGTTTGTTTTGAACTTCCTTTTCAAAATCAACCCCGAAGTATTGCGGGGTTACAAGACTGCAATCGCGCTTTTTTGAAAACGCGGCGATAAGCAGAAAAACCAACAGCACCGGCAACGCGATTATAAACGCGATAAAAACGTATTTTATCTCCGCGCCTATCGAGGGGAATTTTCCACCGTAGACCGCGTATTGCGTTATGAGCGCGGCGACGAACAGCGCGAAAACGCCGACTATAAAAATAATCAGCAAAACAAGCGCGATATTGAATTTTCCGCCGCCGTTTCTTTTCATAAGCCGCCTTTATTTCTTTTTGGATTTTTCCTGTTTTGTCCAGAGAATGGTTTTTCTTATTTCTTTTTTGGTGTATTCCCACTGAGCTTTGAAAAACCTGTGGAAAGCCATATATGCGTTTTCGAGCTCGACGAACCTTTCACGCGAGGAATAATCGGCGCTGGGAACGAGTTTGCCCTGTTCGGCGCGTATGCCGTCAAGCTCTCCGCGAATGAGCGCGGTTTCGTCTTTGAGTTGTTTTACGTTGCGTTTATACTCCTTTTCGAGCGCGGAGTATTTTATTTCGTATTCGCCTGCGACCTTGCCCTCTATATCCTGCAATTCGGAAAGCTTGCCGTTTATTTCCGCGATTTTGTTGTCACAGCCGCGGACGGTTTCGGCGAGGCGGGTATTTAAATTTTCTATTTCCGCGTTAAGCTGCCCCGCGCGGGCTTCGTGTTCTTCTATCGTTTTTGAAAGCTCGTCGGCAAATTCCGCTTTCAATGCGGTTACCGCCTCTTCATGCTCGGCGGCGATTTTAGCCGTTTCCGCCTCGTGTTCGGCTTTTGCCGCGGACATATCCTCGATATACTTCTGATTCAGGCGGATTATTTCCTGTTCCTTTTCTTCGAGCGCGGACGAAAGCTCTTCCATTTGGCGGTTAAGCTCGTTCTTTTCCTGCACGAGAGCTTCCACGTCTTTTTTAAGCGTTTCAACCTCTCGGCGGAGGGCGGAAAGCTCTTCGTTATCCTTTTCAAGACGGCGGTTGCGCTCTTCCAGAAGGAGCATGTATTCTTCCATTGTTTTGTTGGATTCGAACGCGCGTTTTTTGAGCCTTTGTATGCGTTTTAAGAGATTTTGCGCCTCTTCTTCCTTTAAGCGCCTTTCCTCTTCTTCATAGTTAGCCTGCAACAGATTTTCTATGCCGTTGCCCGTTTTGTATGCGAGAAAGGAGGTTAAATTCGTGGCTTCCGCAAGCTCGTCGGCGACATTTTCGGAAAAGGGCGAAAAATCCAGCCTGACCTCTTCATAGGTGAAGCCCTCCCCCTTATAAGACGCGATATAATCGTAAAGGGCGAGCGCGTTTTTGAAATTGTTGTTCATTTTAAGCACGTTTGTTTTTACAATCGGCGGCTTAATCATAGGGGTTTTGGCGACCTGCGTCATTAAATCGGTATCTAAAAGCGCGTCTATTATACTGCGGCAATCATGAATTCTTTTAACGAGTCCGGCGCTCTTTTCATCGGGCACGGGATAAGGGTTATCCGTTCGTTCTTCGTATATTTCCGTTTTTATCCTGAGAGTGCGTTTTTTTGTTTTTATTTCTTTGTTAACCGCCATATCTCCCACATATGTGCGGCGCAATTTTTCGATTTTTTCTATTCTGAACTCTATAAAGCTTTTGATATAAGTGAGCATCATATAGAGAAATCTGTTTTCGTATACGGCGTAATCGCTGAGCTTTTCAACCATATAGAGCTTATCCGGCACGAGCAAACCGTCCTCTTCTTCGGGAACGTGCGTTATCATATCGCTGTGCTTTGCAAGGTGCTCGACGGAATCTTTGGAAATTTTTCTTACCTTTTCTATGGGCACGACTTCGCCGTTCGTTCTTATAAACTGCCTTTCTTCCGCGACAGCCTTTTCAACGAACTCCAAGCCCTCTTCTATGGCTTTGATCCAGTCTTCGTCTATTCTGCAAAGATATTTGGTTGCAATGAGTTTATCCGCCTCTTTATCGGCTTCCGCGAGGGCGCGTCTTTCTTTTTCACACGCAGTGTTGTCTTTGGTTTGTTTGCGGTAAGCCTTGAAAGCGCGATAATAAATATCTGTGATTTCCATAAAAGTTTTACACGTTTAATTCAATTAAACGGATGGTTTCTTTACAGAGAGGGAGCTTGTTTTCCCCGAACAGCTCGTCGAGATAGTTGCACACTCCGTCCGCCATTTGTTTTACGTACACCGGATTTTTGCTTTCAAGCTTGCGGAACACTTTTCTTGCCAGGATATCGTCCATTGCTTCCAGTTCTGTTCCTCCGCACGCCGCCAGCACAGGCACGTAGCTTTTTATCTGCTTCATTATTCGGTTGCCGAACGTTATATGAAACGTTTTTATCATATATTCGTCAAGCTTTTTTATCCTTCTCATGTTCCTGTCGGATATTCCGTATTCCCTTTGCGCTTTTTGCATCAGTTCTTCAAGGTGGGTTGCGGATATCTTTTTGCTTTTCCCCTTTGCTTCGAACGGTATCGCCTTTTTATCCAGATTCAACACCATTGCCCTATCGTATACCTTATCCGATATAGAGAACGTACTATCGTCGTTATTTGCCGTGCCCACGAACCACATATTGGTTGGCAGCCTCAGCTTTCCGTTATGCTGCAGCAGTTTAGGGTCGTCTTCTCTTCTGTCTGCCACTACGTCTAAATTCCTTCCGTCCGGATTGGGTATTTCAAGCAACGACAGAAATTCTGCAAAGTAGTATTCCACTCGTGCTATATTCATTTCGTCAAGCACCGTTATATATATTTCTTCGTTATTATTCGCTTCGTACATTTTATACAGCAGCGTTGTTTCATTGAACTTCTTTGTGAATTCGTTATAGTATCCTACCAAATCCGTTCTTTCTTTCCACATCGGCTGTATAGGCACTACTACCGTTTTATTATCGAGAAATTCTCCGAATGCGTACGCTAGTGACGTTTTTCCCGTTCCCGACATGCCTTGCAGGATTATAAGCTTTGTTACCGCCATTGCGCCGATAAATCTTCTTATATCTTCTATATCGTAATACAGCTTCAATTCCCCTGCCGAAAAGTTCCTGAATTCTTCGCACAGTTCTTTCAATGTTATTTCTTCGTCGTATTCGGGCCGTTCATATGTTTCGTATTCTTTATCTATTTCCGTAAGCATATAAAACCTTGACCCGTTTTCTTCGCTTTCTTTTAATTGTTGTGAGCCGCAATTTGCCGCGTTGCTTTGAACGGTTACGGAATTGCCCGCCGCGGAAGCGCACGCGACCTTATTTTCAAGCTGTTCGATTGCGGATTTTACTCCGTCAAGCGCGCTTTCATCCATATTGCCGTTTTCTTCTTCCCGCCGCTTTATTTCGGCAACCCGCCGTTGTTCACCTACGATTAGTTTAACCGCGAGAACGAGTATAAGAACGAGAATTACAGCCGCGTAAATTATGAGCGCCGTACTGCTTGTGAGCGCCTCCCAAATTTTTTGAGCGAAGCCGCCTGAGGCCGCGATATAGTTATTCAACGCGGTTACCCCCTTGCTCAGAGAGAGCTTTTTGTATTTTCGTAAGCTCGCCGTCGGGGAAGAGCTTTTCTATAAAGCCGAACAAGGTTTTTGCCCCGCCCTCTTTTTTATAGAGTTTGGTAGCTTTCAACAGCGGTACGATTTTGCAAAGGAGCGCGGAAGAAAGAGCTTCCGACTCGTCGCCGCCGCATTCGAGAATAACGGAGGTGAACTTTTCAAGCTGACGGATATTTTTATTGCCGTATGAAAATCTTTCCTCCGCGTTGACCGCTTCCGCAAGGGAATCGAGCTTTTTCCAGATTTTTTCGCTGATGAAATTGCGCTCTCGCGAGCTTGTAACCGTTTCTTCAAAGAGCGGATATGAAACGGGCTTTATTTCTATATCTTCTTTTTCTTCTGAAATTTGCGCCGCGCTTATAACCGCGTCGATAAACATACACGCGTTTACAATCTCCCTGGGGAGTTTATCGGCAATTTCGGGTGCGGCGAGCACGAAGCGGATATTAGCCGAAACGGGGAACGAAAGCTCTTCCCCGAGCGTGAGCAGCTTTTCTTCGGTGGGGTGGTTTGCAAAATCGGTAAACCCGCCGAACCAGCCGCCTATTGCGCCAAAATTTACTCCGCCGATAACCGCCGCGCAAAGCTTATCGGGCGATTTAGACGCGGAATATACCGCGTTTGCGAAGTCGGACACAACGAATTTATCTTCTTGCTGCCGCCAAAGAAGATCGGCTTCCGAAGCCCAGCTTTCGTTTGCCTCGGTTATAGGGAAGCTGCCGAAATATCCGTTTACGGCAGCCGCGAACGCGGGGAGCAATTCCGTGTTTTTAGAGCTTAGCACTATTATCTTATTTGAGGCGAAAGCCGCAACGACCGCGCGGACTGTGGACTGCTCTGCCGCGACGCCGTTTATACGGCAATATGCGCGGAATAGCGAGCAAAGCTCTTCCATAGACAGCTTTTCCGCGGGTGCGGTAAATTCCTCTTCTTCCGCAAGGCTCAAATCATAATCCTTTTTCACCGCCTCGGCTTCGGCGACGGAGATTTCCTGTTTTTCGGGTTCTTCCGCTTCTTTGACCGGCTCTATGTAGGTGGTTTTTGCGATTTCGTCAAATTCGGCGACGTTGCTCACCATATCCGTGAGCACTTCGTTGACGGCGAGATAGTTCTGGTTGCGCCGTTTTTTTGCATTGACCGCGATATATGCTATAATTAACACGTCTGCCACGACGGCAAGACCGCCGATTACCGCGTAAAAGAGCAAATCTTTATAAGGCACGATATCGGTAAACGCGAACACTGCGAGCATAGCGTTATAGTATATGGCGAGGATTAGCGCAAGCGCGAGTTTAAGCCCGAAGGAGAGCTGTTTTTTAGCCTTTGACACCTCTTCCGGCTCCTGCAGGGGCGAGAACTCCGTTTCTCCGTTTGCACATTCCGTCTGGGTTGCGGGAGCGTCTTTGAAAACATACGGAGAAAGCGTTATCACGCCCGTAAGACGTTCGTCGTCTATGTTTTCCCCCGCGTAAACGGAGTAATCGCCGCCCTCTATGCGGTAAAGCTTTTTCTTTGTATCGTAGACTTTAAAGGCGTTTACGTCGAACGGAAATTCGGCGCGCACCGCGTCTCCGCGTTTAACGTACACCTTTGCGAAACCGCGCAAGACCTTTTCTTTAAACATGCTTTGCGAGCCGTCTTTTTTTACGTAAAGCTGAACGACCGCGTAACCGTCGCGCTCGCCTGTGTTGACTACGGTACAGCTTGCGCCGTGTTCGTTTATTTTTAAATTGCGGTATTCGAACTGCGTGTAGGAAAGCCCGAAGCCGAAAGGATAGCGAGGCGAAGAAAGAGCGAGCCTGCCCGACGGATTTGCTTTGCCGCAGATTAAGTCGAGCGCGGCGCGGGTTGCTTCTTCCCCGCCCCTGCCCGTAAACAGTACGGCGGCGCATTTATCCGCAAACGAAAAATCAAGGCAATTATCTGCCGCAACTACGGCGATTATTTTTACGCCCTTATCGGAAAGCGCGTTTAAAAGCTCCGTCTGCCCCGCGGGTAAAGCCGTTGCGTTTTTATCCGCGCAAAGATAGACGAGCGCCGCCTCCGCGGCGGAGCAGAGCTCGCATGCGGAAGCCGTTAAATCCGCGCGCCCGCTTTGGCTTTCGGCATAGCCTTCAGCATAGCCCACCGCAGAAATATCGTAGTTGTTTATTTCTTCGAAAGCGGTTTGGATTTTTGCGGGGCGGTAATTAAAGAACTGCGCCTGATAGCTTTCTTCCTTTGCGTAACCGCCTATTACGGCAATTTTTACAAGGGGCGAAAGGGGCAGAACGTTTTGATTTTTCAAAAGCACGGCGGACTGCCTTGCCGCACTGAGCGCGGTTTGTACGTGGGCGGCTTTATCGAAAGCCCCGCCCTCCGCTTTTGATGCGGCTTCGGCTCTTTCTTTCATTTGCAGAAGAAGAGAAATTATTTTATCGCAAGCCGCGTCTATAAGGGCTTCGTCTAAAATTTCAAGACTGCGGCAACGGCGGTCGAATTCGCAAAGAGATATTTTGCCCGCTTTATAATCCGCATAAGCCGCGCGGCAGTTTATTGTAAGTTCGGTTAAATAAGAAATCAGACCTTCTGTGAAATCTTCCGTGAGATATACGAGAGAACAGCCGTTGAATATAAAAGCCGCGGCTTGTTCGCAGTTTTCCGCGATACCGAACAAAAGATTTTTATATTTATATTGTTTAGTGCAGTCGGCGCAATCTTCCGCAGAACGGAAAACGGCGAAATCGGGCGCGCTATCGGCTAAAATTACGTCTTTTACGAGCTTTGAGCTTTGCATAAGCTCTTCTTCGGCGGGGAAGCTTTCAAACGCGGCGTACTGCCCGCAGCTTTTAAGCCCGTTTATTTTCGCCGCCGAAAATTTGCCGTGATAAAAATAATCATCGGTGAAATTTTCCGATTTGACCCCGTCGGTTACTTTGAACGCCGCGTAGCCGTCCGCAGAGCGGGTTTCCGCCCCCGCGCTACGGTAAACTTTGGAAATAAGAGGCATATTCCACGAATTTGCAACCGTTTTATCACAGGGAAACTGCGTGGCAAAAAAGCCGCCCGAATTATCCGACGGGCGGGGCGACAGAGTGAACACGGGGAATTCGTAATTTCCCGCGGGCGAGCTTTTATAAAGGTCGGGGCTTGTAATAAGCCTGACCTTTTGCCCAAGCGACATTTTGATTATGAGCCGTTCGTTTGCTAACATTTTGCCTCCGAAAGTGTGCCGTGAACGCATAAAGCGCGGTAATTCAGACGTTTTTTGTGCGAATACCGCAAATTGGGGATACTAACTCTATTTTATATTATAGAACAAAAAACAACCCTGTGTCAAGACGAGCCTGCGCCGTGAAACAATAAAAATATGACAGCAAAGGCAAATGCTGTCATATTTTGCGTTTTTCAGACTTCCGTTACGGAAATGCGGAACTTTTGCCCGTTTGTAAATGAAAGGCACAAAGCGTTGCCTTCGGGCGAGAAAGTTGCCGCGTAGTACTCACCGAGCAGAAACTTTAAATCAAGTAAAATGCCCAAATCGTCTATTTTGTAATTAAGCTCGTATTTTGCCCCGTCGGTTTGTGTTGAAAACATATGCCGTTTATCGTTTGCCATATTAAACCTCCTTTTAATAAGTTCGGCGCGCCTTTGACCGTAGTAATATTATACACTCCGCTGTTGGTATTTGGCAAGAAAAAAATACCAACGACAGAGATAATAATTTGTAGTTAAAGGTCTAATTTATGGTTAATTTATCAAATTTTGCGGAAACTCTTAGCGGTCTTATGTTTGAGCACAACAATATTAACGGCAAAGCGCTTGCTAATACTTTGGGCATTGCCGCGCCCACAATTACAAGATATTTGAGAGCGGAAAGGACACCTACGGTTGAAAATCTTGTTTTATTGGCGGACTATTTTAATTGTTCGGTGGATTTTTTGTTAGGCTTAGAAGAACAGAATACAGCTTTAACATTTAAGCCCTGTCCGCCGTTTTCACAACAGCTGGTATATTTAACGAAATATTTTAAATTAACTTATTACGCGTTTTACCACGCTGTGAAAATACCTGAAAGTACTTTTTTTGAGTGGAAAAAAGGCGAAAGTGTTCCAACAATCGACAGCATCAAAAAAATCGCCGATTTTTTTGATTGCAGAGTGGACTTTATTTTAGGAAGAGAAAATTGAAACTGCTTTTTGTTTTTATATTATTTGCTTAGGTTCTAAATAAAAACTCACGCAAACAAAGGTACAAATAGTGTCATAAGCTATTTAAATAAAACCTTATAACCCCCCCCGCCGCCTGCGTTGTAAAAAAGGGGGGGGGGGGGTATATAATTTATTAAGAAATAATAAATTAAAGGTAATATTGTTTTTGGTTTATGTTTATTTGGATAAATATTT
>CAMWMZ010000017.1 GCA_947175485.1 uncultured Clostridia bacterium | reverse complement strand
CGCAGTGGTCGTAAACTAAAACATAAATATTGCAAACCATGAAGAACTCCTCTGACAGTGGTTCGTTCTCATTAAGGAAGAAGGCGAATATGTCGTTATTATCTTCCAGAAGAATTACGAAATCACCTACGGCGACGAGTTCCCCGAAAATCTTGCCGAAGAATTAATCGACGGCGGTTACGTAACCGTCAGCGGGCCTTTGGCTGTTGCCGATCTGAAGAGGGTTTCCACTGCGTTTGCGTTTAACGGCTCTAAGGAAAACGTTAACTCCTTGACTAACGTCGGTAAATATTCGATTTATTTCGAGCTCGACAGCTCCGTGCCCGCAAACTACGAAGTAATTTACAAGCGCAGCAATGCGGATGCGGATTCAAACGAAGGAAGATACGTTATCAATCCCAGAACGCTTACCGTTGACTGGGGCGAAACGGAATTCAAGTACGACGGAAAAGTTCATATGCCTGAAAACGTCAAACTCGGCGGTTGGGTAAACGGACAGTCGCTTGACCTCAACGGGCTTGAAGTAGGCAAAACGATGACTTATTCTTTTGCGGATAACGGACAGAACAATATCACCGTTTCCGTAAATGCCGACGCTCAGTATGACTTTACAAGCAACGGCGGACATCAGCTTGTTGTTTCGGTAGATAACGCAAATTACAAGCTCAACATCGAAAACGCTGCTAAAACCATTTCCATTTCAATGGACGGACCTTTAACGGTTCCCGAAGGTTTGCCTTCGTGGCTTATCTGGGTAATCGTCGCCGCGTGCGCGGTATTCGTATTAATCATAGTTATTCTTGCGGTAGTTATTAAAAAGCGTAAAGCCGCCGCGGATAACGACGGTTTCTATGATAACGTAGACGGCGAATAATCAAATTGTTGGAATACTCTTCGGAGTTGCCCATATGCCGTAAAGCCGCCGCCCCCGAACAATCTTAAAAAGTTGTGGAAATAATGAAATGGTGTGGTAACCTCTTAACGGGGGCGGCGGCGAAACGGTATTAAAAACGGCGGGTTTTTTCCCGCCGTTTTTCTGTTTTCATTATTTATATTGTTTTTATGAGCGAGTGTACGAATTGCAATATTTTTAAGGACTAAATGCAATTGAAAATCGGGTTTTATTATTGTATTATGGTATAGAGTGATAAATTTTATCATTTTATGAAATTTTTATCCATAGCCGCTGCGGTCGCGGTTTTTGAATATTTTTTAAAAAAAAGCTATACCTAATATATATAAAGCAAAACACAAAGCAAAGGGGCATGCCCCTTTCTTGCCGTTATAACGGCAAGAAAATCATTAATGGCAGAAATGGCTGAAAAGCCCGAAATAAGTTTTTTGGAGGAAATATGATGAAGAAGTTTGGTAAGCTGATGTTTACGGGATTGCTTCTCGGCGGAATGCTGGTTCCCATTGCCGGTTGTGTAAAAGCGCCGGAACCGTTTAACCCGCCCGAAAGCAGCGATAAAGTCATAATAAACGACGCTTACGACTGGAACGAGGATGAAACCGGTTCTAACCGCCCCGAGCTCGGCGGCGGATACGAGCCTAAGCCGCCCGCTAAAGATGCATTGGTTACCATAGCGGAAGGTTCGTCAATCAGGTTTAAAGACGGTCAGTCGTCTTTAAGTCTGCCTGTGGGAGAGATGCTCACCACGTCGCACTTTGACCAGTCGTCTTTGAACGGACGTAACGTGGGTGGCGTTGCCGTACTCGACGAGGCGGGTAATATAACTGAAGTTCTTACGTTAAAGAAATTCCTTCCCACCGAGGCAGTCACGGTATTGCCTTTCTTTTCTCTTGATAAAGGTGAAGACGGCTTATTCGGCGCAACCGTGTTGGGAGACTGGATTCACGACGTGGCTTTCAACGACCTTTCGGAAACTGTTGAAATAAATAATACCGTTTCGGTAGTTGAGGGCTGGCTTAGCAATAAAATCGATATTGCTGGCACTTTTGCCGCGGGCAGCTCGTTCAGAGCCTTAACTCCTTATAATTTAAAAGAAGGCAGTGACTACACTTACAGCTATAAATTTATAAATAACGGTCAGTCCGCTGTTTCTTTCGACGTTTATCAGATGCGCGAAGGCTATCGTTGGGATAATAATGTTACAAGCGTTCCCGTTGAAACCATAACGCTTCAGTCGGGTGAATCCAGCGAAATAGTTTCCGTTAAACTTGAAAACAACGTTGCGGCCGAAAACGTTATTACCGTAATAAAAGTTAACGACGACGTCGAAAACCTTTCTCTCGGCGTTTCTTTCGCCGTAGAAGACAGCACCGTTCTCGGTCCTGCTACGGTATCCGTTCGCTTACCTGAAGGGGTAACGATAGAAGAAGGCGAATACGTATCGTCGGAAAACGGTTACGCAATGGAAGTGAACGCACTCGATAAGCTTGTTCTTCCCCAAATAAAAGAAGCGGGAGAAATGGGTGAAATTCTCGGTTGGTTCAATACCGCAACAGGTAAAACCGTAAACGAAAACACAACCGTATACCGTTCGATGACAATTGCTCCCTACTGGCAAAAGGTTAACGATTATGAAGGACGCATAGATATAGGCAGCGGTACGAGTACGGGATACAATACCGACGAGCTTCCCGGCGACATATTAAAACACATTCGCGCCGGAACTAACAGCGTTTCATATCAAGGTAACGTATATAATCAAACCACGCAAGGGGTTGTAGTAAACGGCGGAGCAAACGGTTATTCCGTTCTCGGCTCGGTGGTTTCGGATAGCTTGCCCGTCCGTGCGGGTTCGGCAATACGTTTCGACTCCAAGCGTACCGCGGGTGCGGGAATATACGAGTTCTGCTATACTATAGAAAACAGAGGCGTCTCAAAGCTTCACCTCAGCATTTATCAAATCAACACAAGCGTTGATTATAGATCAGGCGGAGGCTACTACCGCTATGAAGACCAGCGTTACCGTACGAATGTAGAGCTTAACCCCGGTGAAAGCACCGTGGCAATAAGTCAGTACGATTTCACGGGTCAAACAAACGGCAACTGGCTTACGTATATCGTGTTTGAAGAAGACGTAGATTCGTTCATCTTCGGTATTGCCGCAAGCTATAAACAGGTTGACGCTTACGATAGTGAAAATTATCCTATAGGAAACAAGCTCGATAAAACCGTGGATATCTCTTACGACAAAGAGGCGAACGGCGGCATAGAGGTTAAAGACAGTTATCTCCTGAACCGCCGTGTTGGTAGATTTATCGTTGCTCCGTCGGATAGCGAAGTTGTAATTCCTCAAGACGTTATTTTCTTCGGTTGGCAGCTTGTTATAAAGGGTAAAACCTATGATTTGCCTGCAAACAGAAACAACTGGACGGATTTGCAGATTCCTTCTGCGGGCGCAACGCTTAAAGCCAAGTTCTCAAAGGTTACGAATACTACCGTGCAAATCACGGCTGCTCAAATCGAAAACTTTGAATTGTCGCAGGATTATTTAAATAAACAGATTTTCGTCGGCGGTTACTTTACGGTTCCCGCAGAAGGCGAATATACCAATAACACGGGTCTGCCCGTAATCGGTTGGAGAGACGCGAACACCGGTAATGAACTTACTAATACTACGATTGTCGATGTTGAAAGCATTGTTCTCGAACCTGTGTTCCCCGAGGCGGTAACCGTAACTTTACAGCTTCCCGAAGGTATGACCGTAGGCGAAAGCTTCAAAACGCAACAGGCAAAAACGGCAACAATCGTTCTTCCTTCAGCCGAAGAAATAACGGCAACGCCTGAAAATATGGGCGCGCCTGCCGGTTGGTATAACGTTGCCACAAAGGCAATCGTAACTGCCGAAACGGTTCTTAGCGACGATATCACTATTGCTCCTTATTGGCAGACTGCCGGCGGATATACTTATGTTCAGGTCGGCAGCGGCGCGGAAATGGGATACAATAACGACGAATTGCCCGGCGATATCGCCAAGCATTTAACCGGATCTACCGGAAGCGTAAGATACAGCGGACATAAGGGCGGTACAAACTATACTAACGGTACTGCGGAATTGGTATTCGGCGGAAAATATCGTGTACTCGGCTCGGTGCTTTCGGATAGCTCTCCTGTACAGGCGGGTTCGGCAATACGTTTCGACTCCAAGCGTACCGGCGGCGCGGGAATATACGAATTCAGCTATTCGGTAGAAAACAAAGGAACGTCAAAGCTTCACCTCAGCATTTATCAAATCAATGCAAGCGGGGATTATAAATCTGGCGGAAGCTACTACCGCTATGAAGACGAGCGCTACCGTACGAACGTAGAGCTTGATCCCAATGAAAGCACGGTAGTAATAGGCCAGTACGATTTCACGGGTCAAACGAACGGCAACTGGGTCACTTATATCGTATTTGAAGAAGACGTAGATTCGTTCAGCTTCGGTTTTGCAATAGGCGTAAAAGAGGTAACTTCTTACGATAACGATAACTATGCTGTCGGTAATAAGCTTGAAAACACTGTTAAGCTTAATTATAACGCCGAAGAAAACAGCGGAATTACCGTAAAAGACAGTTATCTCAACCAAAAAATCGGTAAGTTTGCCGTAGCTCCCAGAGCGGAAGACATAGTCGTTCCGGAAGGAGTAGATGTTGCAAAATGGCAGATAGTCATAAACGGCACGGCTTACGATTTGCCCGAAACTACACAAAGGTATACCGACGCTTTAATTCCTTCGTCGGGCGCAACTCTTAAAGTTGTTTTAGCTGTTCCTGTAACAATTACTTGGCTTGCCAACAACGGAGTTTCCATTGCCGGCGGCAAAACAAGCTGCGTATCTCATGCTAGGCTCGAAGATATCCCCGAACTTACTCAAACCACCACGGACGGCAGAACGCATCTCGGTTGGTTCGATACCGCTACGGGAGTAAAAGTTACGGCAGATACCATTGTTTTAGGAGAAATGACGATAGCTCCTTATTTTGCCCACGCGGCTGATAACGGAACTGCTTTAACTCCGCTGAGCGGGGCGACGTCAACCGAAGACGGTTGCGCTTTCGGTCCGGATAAACTCTCTTCATCATCTCTTAACGGTAACTTCTCTAAAACAACCAACGCCATAGGCGGCGATGAAGTAGGAATCGTTTTAAGCTATAACGGCAACTTGTCGAAATTTGACGCTTTCCGTTTCAAAACCGCGTATTCTGTGCAGGCTAAAACTTACAAGTTTACGTATCAATTTACGAACTATACCGATAGCGTAATGAAGTTTACTGTTTATCAGGTAAGGAGCGCAGTCGATACCGACGGCGTACCCAAGCAAGAAATAACGCTTGCCGCAGGCGAAACGGCAACTGCAGAACTTACCATCGCTTTTAGTGCGACTAACGGTAATGCGCTTACGTACTTTGTAATGAACGAAGCAATTGCCAATATGCGGCTCGGCGTTTCGATGTCGGTAAAGGAAGTAACCGCATAAGGAGAAAAGATAATGAAAAAAGTTTTGGATTTTGTAAAGAATTTTACTTTGAATTTCTTAAAAACTAGAACTGTAGCCTACTACATTGCATCGGGCGTAGCGTTTATCGCGTGGATTATGGGTATAGTTTGTACCTCAAGCCTCGCTTTTGCGGGCGCGTCCGCGGTGCCTATGGTTTTGGTTTCCCTCGGCGGTCTCGTCTTTATCGTCGGCTCGCTCTTCGGCGAAGAAAAAATAGGCGCCGGCATGGTGGCGTTTGCAAGCTACGGCGCACTCATTGCAACCTTTTGCGAATTATACGCACATTTCCTCACTGAAATTCAGTCTCAGGCAATGACCGGCTTCGATTTGGGCGCTATGCAGGGCTTTAGTACGCTTATCGCGTGCGTGGTTTTGTTCCTTGTATGCGCGATTGCTGCAAACGTGCTTGCATTCTTAAAGCTCAATAAAAACGATAAAATTAAAAAACAAAAAAAAGAAGTAATTGAAGCGGAGGCGGTTACAGATGAAAATTAAAAAAATTAAAAAAATCCTTCACATAGTTTCAATCGCTTTGTTTAACGTTATGGCAATTCTGTTCGGAATTACCTTAATAGTAAACGCTTTGCTTACAGACCAGAACGTATCTAACCTTTTGACGCAATTTGTTTTTCAAGACAAACCCGAAGATATGGTAGTTAACACGGGTAAAGCGCCTATAAGATATAAAACATGGTATTCTTCCGTTGAAGACATCTTAAACGGTAACGGCGAAATAGCATGGTACGCACAGAAAGAGGGAACGGTTCTTCTTAAAAACGAACAAAACGCGCTTCCCTTGAGTGCAGGAGAAAAGGTAAGCTTATACGGCGTTACCGCGTACGACCCCATGTATTGCCTTGACGGTGCGGGAAACAACAAAATAAACGATCCCAGAGCTTATAACGGAAAGTCCGAAGTTTACCGCAGACAGTTCTTCTATGAAGAGTTCGAAAAGGTCGGTCTCACGATGAACGAATCCCTCGAACAGTGGTATAACAGCACCGAGGGGCTTAGATACAGAAGAGCCGACAAAGTCGGTTTCTGGGGATATAACAGTTTCGGTTATTCCGGCAACGATAATGGTAAAGTACCCGCTCTTACAGAAGCAAATTGGCGCGAAATACCCGATAGCAGCAAGGATAGAACGAATTTCGGCAAAGATTCCACCGCGATATTTATTACCGGCAGAATGACGAATGAAATGTTGGACTTGAATCCGGAAGGAACAGGATCAACGGCAACCTATTCAGGCGGTAATAACGACGGCCGCAAAGAAGATGTCGATTATCTTAAATTTACCGCAGACGAAAAAAATCTTTTAACCGAACTCGGTAATAATTATGATAAAGTAATAGTAATTTTCAACCAGGCTAACGCCCCGCAGGAAGATATCCCCGCGCTTTTGGAAGAATGCGGCATAGAAGCGGCGCTCTGGATTGGTTTCCCCGGGTCCGACGGTATAAAAGCCGTTGCGGAGATTTTAACGGGTGAAATAAATCCCTCCGGCGGACTTTCGGCGGCTTGGTATACGGCGCGCAACAACAACCCTTCTACGCAAAACTATGCTATCAGCGGAAGAGGTCAACCTAACGTAGTCAATATGGAGGGAATGTACGTTGGCTACCGCTATGCCGAAACCCGTTACGAAGATACTCTTTTAAAATCTGCAAATGCGGGCTCCTACGATTACGGCGCACAGATTTCTTATCCCTTCGGTTACGGTCTTTCTTATACGACTTTTGATTATACCAACGTTGAAATCGTGAAAGACGAAAACCCTTCTAAAAACTATTACACTTGCGGGCTTATGTCCTCGAACGATCCTAACCATAAGTGCGAATACTGCGACGGTGAAGGAAACAATCTTGAACGCCCCGATGAAGAAAAACGCGCAACGGGTGCAAATCTCGGCGATTGCGACGATCTTATCGTAAGAGTTACCGTTAGAAATACCGGTACTGAAAGGTCGGGCAGAGAGGTTGTTCAAATTTATCTGCAACAGCCCATAACCGAACAGGATAAATTGCACGGCGTGCAAAAACCTGCGGTTCAGCTTATTGGATACGGCAAAACGAGCGAACTTGCTCCCGATGCGGAAGAAACTATAGAAATAAAAATCGACGCAAACAAATGGTTCGCCGCTTACGACAGCAAGCTTGAAGTCGGCGGTGAAGTTGTCGGCGGATACGTTCTTTCCGAAGGCAGCTATTATCTCGCGGCGGCAAGAAACAGCCATGAGGCGGTCAACAGCATTTATAAATCCAAGGGTTTTGGTCAGAACGACGCTTTCAACGGCGAATACGGCGAAGGTAAGGCTGAAAACGTTAAAACGGTAGAAGTAAGCTCAAGCCGTTCGGCAAGCTACAAATATTGGACGCAAGGCGCAACGGACGATGTCCATAACCTTTTCAGCGACGTAGCTCCGAATACCGATATGGTGTTCTCGCGTTACGACTGGAATAAAACCGCGGCTATACAATCCAACGGCAGAATCGGTTTATACGGCAACAACGTAACCGGCGACGCGGATGGCAAAACCAACAATTTTGACTCGCGCAGCTCTATAAATTCAGAACAGATGTCAGCTTATATTGATTACTACGGTGTTGAAGTTGATGAAACTCCCTATGTATTCGGTTGGAGCAACACGGAATGGAAGCTTATTGATTTAATCGGCGTTGAATACGACCCTGCAAGGGGCGCAAGCGAAGAAGACGTTCAAAAGTGGAAAGAACTTGTCGGTCAGATGTCTGACAAAGATTTCGATTTGTTATTCTCTAAAGGGCTTCGCAAAACTCTCGGCGTAGAAAGTATTGGTAAACCCGCAACAAACGACCAAAACGCTTCAAACGGTTTCGAATGGGCTTTCGGATTGGGCGACGGAGATACGAGTGACGGCACATTTAAAGCAAAAGCAATAAACTCAGGCTTTGCACGCGAATTCGATAAAAACGCTAAAATCGCATATCCCACGGGATATCCTTGCGAAGGAATTGTTGCAGCTTCGTTCGATAACTATGTTGCTTACCTCGTCGGTCAGGCGATAGGCGAAGACGCTCTTTGGGGCGGTACGGCAGGCATATACGGCTTTGGTCTGGGCTTGCAGAGAAATCCCTACCACGGCAGAGCGGGCGAATTCTATTCAGACGATTCTTTCCTTACCGGAATGATGGGCGCATACGAAACAAAGGGTGCGCAGGAAAAGGGCTTGTACGTCTATAACAAACACTTTGTTCTCAACGATCAGGATACGGATAGAACCACCTACCGTGCATGGATTGACGAGCAGACCTTCAGGCAGATTTATCTCCGTCCTTTCGAAATGGCGATAGAAATCGGCGATGCAATGAACGTCATGATTGCGTTCAACGAATTGGGAGATGCTTGGACCGGAAGTAATTATAATCTTATGACAAGATGGCTCCGCGGAGAAGCCGGTATGCGCGGATTTGCAATTTCCGACTATGCGGGCTCAGAGGGTGAAAACCTCGGTTACGGAATAATTTCCGGTGCATGTCTTTTGGACGGCGACGTTAACGACGGTTATTCGAGAAACGCTAACGATGCAAGGTACAATAACCGACTGGTCGAAGCCGCAACAAGAATTCTTTATACGGTTGCAAACAGCAACGCAATGAACTTCTACGGCGACAGCACCGTAACTTATACTTTCGATCCCCTTTGGTATACCACGCGCGACGCGTTGCTTCCCGCGTTTACCATAACGGTGGACGTAATATTCGGTTTGAGCTGTGCATTCGTAGTCGGTATGACTGCATGGAGGCTCGTTGACAAATATATCTTCAAAAAAGAAGATTAAGGTAAAATTAAAGCCGCGGTTTTAAACCGCGGCTTTTAAATTTTATCACTAAGATTTAATCCTTTAACAAAAAGGTTTCGCGCCTTTATTGCCTTTAAAACGGTAAAAAATCATTTTAAAGGCTCCGCACTAATTGTGCGGAGCCTTTTTTTACTTTTTTATTTTTCCCAGCTCATGCTGTTGCCCGTCGTAACCTTGTACGAGGGGTCAGGCTTATCAACTTTTATAAACGCCGCGCGGTCCTCATAACCGCCGGATTTAACAACGATTTCGTTCTCTTTGTTAAGTTTTATCTTGCATTTATAAACCTTTCCGCCGCGTTGCGCTTTAGGCGTTGCAACAAGCTTGCCGTTGTTATAAATTTCAACCTTGCCGACATTGGAATAAACTGTAACGCTTGTTTTTTTGCCGGTGCGGTGAGCATAACGCTGTCCGCAAAGATGAACTACGGGTTCGTCCGACCAGTATGCTTTATAAAGGTAAAACGCGTCTTTTTTCGTCTTTCTGTCAAACGTTACAAGTCCCTTGTGGTTCATGCCGGGGTCGCCGCCCTGATTTCTTCCGTCGGCGGCAAAGTCGAACATGTTCCAAACGTGCGTGCCCCAAAGGTAGGGGTGCCGTGCAAAAAATTCAAGCATATACTCGTGGTAAATCGCCTGATAATCTTCCGTGTTATCAAACCGCTTGGGTTTTGCCGCATGCAGGTTAGGCATGCTTTCAGCGCCGTATTCTGAATAGCCGACCGCTCTTTTAGGGTAAAGCATATGGAAGAATTTCAGCCATACGTCGTTTAAGAAAAGTCCGGGAACATACCAGCCCAAATAAAGATTCCAGCTAACTACGTCTGTGATATGTGCGGACTTGTTTCCGAAGGAACACATCGCAAAGCATGCTAACGTGGTAAGACGCGACGGGTCTAATTTATGGCACAAATCGTTCAGCTCTCTGTGGGTTCTGAGCATATCCTTTTTATCGGTTTTCATCATTGTGATTTCGTTGGATATTCCCCAGAATATGATAGAAGCGTGGTTGTATTGCTGTAATATAAGCTCGGTCATCTGGCTTTTAGCGTTGCCGTTTCCGTTTTTCATATGTCTGGAAATATATGGTATTTCCGCCCATACAACCAGTCCCGCTTTGTCGCATAATTCGTAAAAATAATCGTCGTGCTGATAATGTGCAAGCCTTAATGTGTTTGCGCCGATTTCTTTTATAAGCGCCATATCTTCGTCATGCTCGGCTTTCGTCAGGGCGTTGCCTATATGCGGTCTGTCCTGATGGCGGCAAACTCCGCGCAAAGGATAAAGCTTTCCGTTAAGATAAAATCCCTTCTTCGGGTCAACCTTATAAGTGCGGAAGCCGAAGTAAGAGCTTATTTCATCAACCTTTTCACCGTTTACTTTAAGCGACGCAACCGCTTTGTAAAGATAAGGGTCTTTAACGCCGTTCCAAAGATGCGCGCCTTTAATAACCGCGGTTTTGCCGTTTTCAATGCATGCGGCTTTATTGCCCTCTCCGTCGAAAATTTCTATTTCGACTTCGCCGCCGCCTACGTTATAAGCCGTGATTGTCACGTGTCCGTCGCCGTCTTTTACGGCAGGGTCGATTTTTATAGGGTTACAGCCGTAATAATCCAAATCGAAACGGCTTTCGTGAACGCAAATAAGGTTTACGTCCCTGTATATGCCGCCGTAAAATGTGAAATCCGCACGTTGCGGATAAACTCTGTCGTTTACGGAATTATCTGCAATAACCTTAATTTCGTTTTTATCTTTTAAATACTTTGTTATGTCACAGCGGAAAGCAGAATAACCGCCGTCGTGCTCGCATGCAAGCTCACCGTTCACGTAAACCTGTGCTGAAGCGTTAACTCCCTTAAATTCAAGGTAAGCCGCCCCGCCGTCGGGGATATCGGGCTTGTCAAGGTTTTTTATATAAGTACAGGCGCCTCTGTAATAGTCGTTTCCGCCGTCTTGTCCGTCGTCGCCGTTCCATGTGTGCGGCAGGTCTACGTTATGCTCGCTGCCGTCTTTGGAATATATGAATTTCCAGCCGGCGTTGATGTTCTGTATTGTTTTCAAATTAACTTCCCCCGAATACTCGAATTTATAACGGCGGTCTCAAAACCCCCGATTATATATTATTGTAACATTTTCAACGTTTTAAATCCATTGCATTTATTTTTGTGTTTTATTGCAATTCGTATTCGGTTTTATCGTTATTTTTTTTATTTTTTACCTTCTTGCGGCGGATAACCGATAATTTTTTTATAATTGCGGTAAAAGGTGGAGTACTCCTCGAATCCGAACTCTTCCGCAACGTTTGCTATACGCGTTTTGCCTTCCGTAATCTGCATATGTGCGGCAATAACCTTTTTGTGCTTTATGTAGGTCATAATAGGCGTTTTCATTTCTTTGCTGAATTCACTGCTTATATACGATTTGGAAAAGTGTAAATCATTGCATATATCCGCAAGAGTAATGGGCTTGCGTATATTTTTATTAATATATTCTATTATTTCGGCAATAATGGTATTATGGGATATCTGTTCGTCCAGATTATGATTTTCACCCTTGTAAACGCAAATAAGTATGCGTAAAAGAGTGGTAATCATAAGCAAATGCAATTCGTCATCGGTATGCGTGGCGTAAATAAAATCCAACTCGTCGAAAAGCTCTTGCACCTTGGGAATAATTCCGCAAAATCTAAGCGCTTCTAATTTTTTTAACATAAATTGCGGTAAAATGGTTGCGGGGAATTTCAAAACGTATCTTTCATAAGACGCGGAGGGGTCCACCGTGCCGAAATGCAACATGCCCGGAGCTATTAAAATAACTTCTCCGGGGTTAAGCGGCTTTGTTTCCGATTCTATCGTATAATTGATTTTTCCGCGAACGAGATACAACAGCTCATAGTGGTCGTGCATGTGCTTTTTAAAGTCGTCAGAGGGCGTGGTATGCCCGTCAAGCTTATGCGCAAAATCAATGCTGTTGTATAAATAACTGAACATATAAGCATTATAAACGAAAAGTGGAAGAATTGCAATATATTTCAAAAAAATTGCAATGGAAAATGTTTTTGCAATAGTGTATCATAAAGACAGAATGATATAAATTAACTTTTTATGGGAGGAAAACACAAATGGGTTCAACTCAAAACGTGGCGGTAAACCGCGCAAAAGGTTGGCAGATAGCGCTTTTTCCGTTCAATAACGCGGCTACAAACGTCTATTTCGCATTTTACAACTATTTTGTGTACTGGGCGGTGCTCTATCTTACGGGCAGCGTCGGCACGGCTATAGGCGGTGTAGTGATATCAAGCGTAATTGCCATTGCGGTGAGCACTTTCGCAAGCCTTTTTGCGCCCCTGATGCGTATATTCGACGGCGTTACCGACCCTGTTTTGGGCGGTATGATGGATAAAACAAAAACAAAGCTGGGCAAATTCCGTCCGTTTATGATAATCGGCAATATTATGCTCGCGTTTTCCGTCATATTAATGATGCTTATTTCCCGCGTTGTTCCCAACACGCTTTCGTGGCTTCAATGGACCTTCTATATAATAAGCTATATAATTTACGTGCTCGGATACACTTGTCAGTGTGCGGTTACCAAGGCGGGTCAGACTTGCCTTACCAACGACCCTAAACAGCGTTCGCAGTTCGTTATATGGAACATGATAGGCATGATAGGCTCTATCGTTCTTGTAAACGTAATGGCGGGCGGCGTTCTCACAAACGAGGCGATTTGCCAAAAAGGCATTATCTTCTATGAAGAAGCTGTGGCAAACGGCGGTAAATCAGTCGCCGCTATTATAGAAGAGCTTGGCGCAGGCGCGGCTCAATATGCCGACGTTATAAATTCGTTAAATCCCGACGCAACTTATGTTTACTTGCGCGGTGCGGCTTACGGCTCGCAGTTCTACGATATAATGGTTCCTTTCGTCGTTATAGTGTCGGCAGTCTACACGGTTATGGCTGTTGCGGCTATATGGGAAAAGGATAAACCCGAATTCTGGGGCGTTGCAAGCGAACCTGCTAAAATTAAGGATTATATCGGTATATTAAAGGGAAATAAAGAAATACGCTGGCTGGTTCTCTCTTCAGGGCTTAACAAGCTTGCGTCTACGGTAGCAACCAGCGGTACGGTCGCGTTCCTTTTATACGGTTGCCTTATGGGCGATTATAACGGGCTGTATATACCTTTCTATGCGCTGTGCTTTGTGTTCATGGGGGCTTTCTTCCTCTGGGGCTCGAAAACGGCGGGCAGAAAAGGTCAGAAACGCGGCGTTGCACAGTTCACCGTTTTTGCGTTCCTGTTCTATATCGGGGTTTTGATAATGCTTTGCATTTTCGACCCGAACAACGCGGCTACTCATCTTTCGCTATTTAAAATAGTCGACGGCAATTTCACGCTGACTATAAACGCTTATACGATTTTCTTTATTATTCTTTACGGTTGCGGCTACGGCGCATTCAACTGCTGTGATAATCTTACGATACCCATGGTGGCGGACTGCACCGACTATGAAACCTACCGCTCGGGAAAATACGTCCCCGGTATTATGGGAACGATTTTCTCGCTTGTAGATAAGCTCATTTCGTCTTTGCAGACCCTTCTTTTGCAGCTTTTCATAGTCGTTCTTGTTCCCGGACTTAGCGCATTGCCCGGCGAAAGCACTCCTTATATGGAGGGAATGCAGTTATCGTGCATAATATGCTTCTGCGTATTGCCTATGCTTGCATGGCTCGTTACTACTTTCTGTATGACCAGATACGGACTTTCCGGCAGAAAGCTTCAGGAAGTTCAGGCGGTAAACGCAGTAAGAAAAGCTGCGGTAAACGGCGGTATGTCTATGGAAGCGGCGATGCAGACTTGGCAGACCATCGACCAGGTGCCCGATATGTTTGTTTTAAAGCAGAAACCCCGCATAAATAAAAAGACAGGCGAAATAATAGTAGAAAAAGAAAATTTCATAGATAAAATTTACAACAAAATATTCACCAAACGCGAGCAGGTATCAGGCGAGCCCTCTTCCAACGCAATAGATATTCCCGAAGAGTTCAGAACGGAAGAAATAAAAGCGCTTTATGCAAGCGTTAGCGCGCAAGAGGCTGCCCCCGCACCCGCGGAAGAAGCTGCTGCGGTAAAAGAGGAGGATGAACAGTAATGAAACTTACTTTCCGTTGGTACGGTGAAAAAGACAGCATTTCGCTGAAATATATCCGCCAGATACCTAATATGAGCGGCGTTGTAACGGCTGTTTACGATACGCCGGTAGGCGATGCATGGAGCGATAAATCGGTAGCCAAACTGAAAGAGCTTTGTGTCGGCAGCGGGCTTGAAATGGAAGTTATAGAGTCTATTCCCGTTCACGAAGATATCAAAATGGGTTGCGGCAAGCGCGATCTCTATATTGAAAATTATTGCAAAAATATCCGCACTGTCGCAAAACACGGCGTAAAATGCGTTTGCTACAACTTTATGCCCGTATTCGATTGGCTGAGAACTACAATGCACCACCCCAACAAAGACGGTTCCGATTCTCTTGCCTATTCTTATGAAGATTTTTTAAAGGTAGACCCCAACAATCTTCACCTGCCCGGGTGGGACGAAAGCTATACTCCCGAAGAATTGCAGGAGCTGTTGAAAGCTTATAAAAATATTTCACACGCTCAGCTTTTCGATAATCTCGTTTATTTCCTCAAAAAGGTTATTCCGGTTTGTGAAGAGGTCGGTATTAATATGGCTATACACCCCGACGACCCGCCCTGGGACATCTTCGGGCTTCCCCGTATTATTTCAAACGAAAAAGATTTGGACGCATTGTTTGCCGCAGTTCCGTCTACAAGAAACGGCTTAACGCTTTGCACCGGCTCTTTCGGCGCAGGCAGAAAAAACAATTTGGTTCGCATGGCGGAAAAATACACTGCGCAGGGGCGCGTTCATTTCGTTCATCTCAGGAACGTATTATGGACCGACGATAAAGACAGCTTTTGTGAAGTTGGGCATTGCTCCAAAGACGGCAGCCTGAACATGGCGGCTATAGTCAAAGCGCTTGTCGATAACGGTTTCAACGGTTACGTCCGTCCCGACCACGGCAGAAATATCTGGGACGAGGGCGGCAAGCCCGGTTACGGCTTATATGACAGAGCCTTGGGCGCCGCATATATAAACGGACTTTTCGAAGCCGCTCAATACATTAAAAAATAAGAGGTTTTCTATGAAAAAGAATATGTTGCCCATAGGGGTTGATTTAAAAGGAAAGGTTGCCGTTGTCACGGGCGCGGGCGGAGTTCTGTGCTCGCTTATGGCGGAAGCCTTGGCGGCGGCAGGCGCAAAAGTTGCCTTGCTTGACAGAAATCAGGAAGCTGCTCAAAAATTTGCCGACGGCATCGTAGCCGACGGCGGAATTGCAAAGGGCTATGCCGCCAATGTACTTGAAAAAGAAAGTCTTGCCGAGTGCCACAGGCAGGTTCTTGCGGATTTCGGTAAATGCGATATCTTAATTAACGGCGCAGGCGGCAACAATCCCAAGGCGCAAACAGATAAAGAATACTACGAAAACGGCGATATCGACGCGGATACAAAATCCTTCTTCGATTTGGATGATAAAGGCGTTGAATTCGTGTTTAACCTCAACTTTTTGGGCACGTTGCTGCCTACACAGGAATTTGCAAAAGACATGCTCGGAAGGGAGGGCTGCAGCATACTCAATATTTCGAGTATGAACGCTTATACCCCGTTAACCAAAATTCCCGCATACAGCGGAGCAAAAGCCGCGGTTTCAAACTTCACTCAGTGGCTTGCCGTTCATTTTTCAAAATGCGGAATACGCGTAAACGCAATCGCGCCCGGATTTTTCTCCACAAAACAAAATGCAGCATTATTATGGAACGCCGACGGAACGCCTACGGCGCGTACGGGTAAAATTCTCGCCGCAACGCCTATGAACAGATTTGGCGAGGCGGAAGAGCTTTTGGGTTCTGTGTTGTTCCTTGTTTCCGAAAAAGCCGCCGGCTTTATCACAGGAATCGTATTGCCGATAGACGGCGGTTTTTCCGCTTATTCCGGAGTTTAACGATTTTTTGATTTTTTATATTTTTCTTCCAACCTTAATATGCGCGCGGAGCGTTCTGCTCCGCGCGCATATTATTTATCCGCATTAAATAATTAATAAAATTTTGCTTCAATCACTTGCCAATTTTATGTCACGGTAATATAATTCCGTAAACGGAAAAAAATTTATGTTCGCATTACTCGTCGCTATTATTTATATCAGCTTCATAAGCTTAGGTTTGCCCGATTCGCTTCTCGGCTCCGCCTGGCCTGTTATGCAGGCGGATTTCGGGGTTCCTCTTTCGTTTGCGGGGATTATCTCAATGATAATTTGCGTCGGAACGATTATTTCAAGCCTTCTCAGCGAAAGGCTTACCAAAAAATTCGGCACAGGAGTTGTTACGGCTGTCAGCGTATGTATGACGGCGGCAGCGTTATTCTTGTTTTCTATAAGCACGCAATTCTGGATGCTTATTTTATGCGCTATCCCATACGGCTTGGGCGCGGGCGGAGTAGACGCGTCTTTGAATAATTACGTTGCACTGCATTTAAAAGCCAGGCATATGAGTTGGCTGCACTGTATGTGGGGAGTGGGCGCCGCCGTCAGTCCGTATATTATGGGTTATGCAATAAACGGCGGCAGCGGTTGGAATCAAGGCTACCTCATTATAGCAATAATTCAGATTTGCCTTTCCGCAACCATTTTCATAAGTCTGCCTCTATGGAAAAAGCCCGAAAACCGCGCCGCCGCAAAAAGCGCCGCAAAAGTTAACGAAAATACCGCAACCGAAACGGCAAACTCATCGAATTCCGCAACGCACGTACAAACATATACGGCAAATACCGCAATTAACGCGCCCGCCGCAAATCACGAAACTTTTGCAAATGCTTTTGATAAATCAAAAGAAAGTAAAAAAGCCGTTTCCTTGAAAGAAATTTTCAAAATCAAAGGCGCTGCGGCTTGTTTTATATGCTTTTTTTGTTATTGCGCGCTCGAACAGACAACTATGCTTTGGGCAAGCAGCTTTATGATTAGCCACAACGGATTATCCGCAGAAGAGGCGGCACAATTCGCAAGCTTGTTTTTTATAGGAATAACCGTCGGGCGCGGCGTAAACGGTTTTTTAACGCTTAAATTTTCCGATAAGGCTTTGATAAGGGCGGGGCAGGTTTTAATTTCGGTCGGTATCGTGTTTATAGTCATTCCTGATATAAGCGCGCTAACCGTCACGGGGTTTATAATTCTGGGTTTAGGGTGCGCGCCGATATATCCAAGCATAATCCATATGACGCCCGCGCTCTTCGGCGAAGACAAATCACAGGCTATGATAGGCGTGCAAATGGCAAGCGCATATGTAGGTTCGTGTATAGCTCCGCCGCTTTTCGGTTTGATCGCCAACCATATCACACAGGAGCTTTTGCCTCTATATCTTGCCGTTTTTCTCGTTCTTATGCTTATTATGCATGAAATTACACAGCACAAAGCAAAATACAATCAAATTTTGTCAAAAACGGCACGGAAATCAAAAGATTAGCATATAATTTTAAACACTTGCAAGAAGTATGCAAGTGTGATAGCATAAATATAACCTATCATTTGTGAAAACGCATTGCGAACGGCGATGAGGCTTTAAAAAACTTCATGCGTTTATACGTAAAATATTTTTGGAACGGGAAATTATTATGGATATTGAGCGCCTTACCGAGTACGCAAAAGAACATCTCGAGTTAAAAGAAAGGGACGAAATATATAAATCGAACCGCTTGCAGGAAATAATCGAAAGCGGTCTCGAAGGCTCTGATTTGGAGGATGCTCTATACGGCGAGCTTTCGCTTTTACCGTCGGAAATAGATAACCGTTTTTCGGGAATATTGAAGCAGGACGGAAGTAAGGCGGCTACGGACTGGCTGTATAATTATTGCGTAAAAAATATGTACGTCAAAAAGTCCGTTCTCGATAAAAACCCCCGTTTTGATACGTCGAACGGTCTTACTATAACGATAAATAAAGCAAAACCAGAATTCCGCGACCCCAAAAAAGCCAAAGCGGGCAATTCGGTTGAAGGCGGCTTTGCAAAGTGCGTAATCTGCCGCGAAAACGAGGGCTTCGGCGTAAGAAATAAACGTAATCTGCGCACGGTTTCGTTAAATCTCGGCGGAAAACCCTGGTTCTGGCAATATTCGCCGTACGGATATTTTCACGAACACGGCATAGCGGTCAACTGCGAACATATCCCGATGCATATAGATAAAGATACTCTTGTAAATCTTTTGGATTTCGTGGATAAATTCCCGCATTATTTTATCGGCTGTAACGCGCCGTTGCCCAGGATAGGCGGAAGCGTATTGGCTCACGATCATTATCAGGGCGGCGGAGAGGTTCTTCCGTTACATAAAGCAAAGATAAAAACCAGGATAAAAGATAAAAAATTACCGTACGTCCGTGTCGGCGTGCTTGATTGGCCCGGTACCGTAATCCGTATAAAAAGCGATAAGCGCAACGAGGTTATAGAAATTGCCGAAAGAATAAGGCAAGCCTGGGCAAGCTACAACGCCCCTGAAATAGGTATTGTTTCTGAAGATAAAGACGGAATACATAACGCAATAAGCCCCACCGTGATAAAAACGGTCAGCGGTTATGAAATGAACGTAATTCTCCGCAGTAATATAACGGATGAAAATTATCCCGACGGAATATTCCACGCGCATCCCGAATATCACTCGATTAAAAAAGAAAGTATAGGCTTGATAGAAGCTCAGGGGTTGTTTATTCTTCCCGGTCGGTTGGAAGAAGAGCTTGCCGAAGTAGAGAGGATAATAGAGGCGAAAAAGCAATTGCCCCAAGAATATGCAGCGTTTAAGCTTGTCTATGACGAAGCGGCGGCTTTATATAAAAGCGGTAAATTCAAAGATGTTCACGCGGCAATGCAGGAAGAACTCGGAAGTATCTGTTACAGAATACTTGAAAACACGGCAGTGTTTAAAAAAGAAAAAGATTTGATAAACTTTTTAAAAACGGCAGGATTTGAGATATGAAAGATTACTCCTTTAAAGTAACTGCGGCAGGCAGAATAAACATCATAGGCGAACACGTCGATTATTGCGGCGGAAAAGTTATGCCCGCGGCGCTGTCGCTCAAAAACACGGTATATATCCGCCCCAACGGCACTAATCAAATCAATTTAAGCTGGACTACTTTGCCGGATAAAGTAACTCTCGATATAGATAAGCTCGAAAGCTATAAATCTTTGAAATACGGAAACTATCAGGCTGGCGCGGCTTTAATGTGGCAGCGCGCAGGGCGTAAAATCCTCGGTTGCGATATGTTACAGGATTGCACCGTTCCTTTCGGAAGCGGACTTTCAAGCTCGGCGGCTATAGAAGTTTCAATAATCGCCGCACTTGCAACAATAGCGGGCGAAAAGCTCGATAACGTGGAAATTGCTTTAAAGGCTCAGCAGGCGGAAAGGGAATACGCAGGAGTAAACTGCGGAATAATGGATCAATATGCTTCGGCTTGCGGCAAAAAAGACAGCGTAATGCTTTTGGACTGCCACACCTTGGAATGTGAATATTTACCGCTACAGCTGGGCGATTATTCGCTCATTATAACAAATTGCAAAAAGCCGCATAACCTCATAGAAAGCAAGTATAACGAGCGCAGGGAAGAAACGGAAACCGCGTTAAAGCTTTTGCAACAGCGGCTGGATATAAGCTGCCTTGCCGATTTAACCGTTGCTCAGTTTAAAACGTTTGCAACTGTTTTGCCCCCCGTTATAAGAAAGCGCGTCGAACACGTTGTAACCGAATGCGAAAGGGTGCGCGTCGCCACGCTTGCGTTAAAGGCGGGCAATATGGAAATGCTCGGCAGGCTTTTGAATATGTCGCACGCGTCACTCCGCGATAACTACGAAGTAACCGGCAAGGAACCCGACGCTCTTGTGGAGGCGGCGCAAAGCCGGTCTTGTTGCCTCGGCTCGCGTCTTATCGGCGGCGGTTTCGGCGGCTGTACTATCTCGCTTGTAAAAACCAAAGATACAGACGAGTTCAAAGAGTTCGTTTATAATTCTTATTACAATGAAACGGGCTACAAAGCTGAATTTTACGAAACCGACGTTTCCGACGGTATAACGGTTGAAAAACTTAACTGATTTATGGCTGAAAAATTATACGACGAAATAAACGGAAAAAAAGTTTTCTTATATACTTTAAAAAACGGAAACGTTGAAGCCGATATCTGCAATGCGGGCGCAAGAATTAATGCGTTGAGTATAAACGGAGTGGATATAGCTCTCGGCTTTAACAGCGTTTCCGATTATCTGAAAAGCAGTTGCTATGCAGGCGCCGCGATAGGCAGGGTTGCCAACCGTATCGCCCGCGGAAGCTTTACGCTAAACGGCAAAGAATACAGCCTTGCCAAAAATAACGGAGAAAACCACCTTCACGGCGGATACGAAGGCTTCGATAAAAAGCTCTTTACGGTTGTCGCGCATACAGAAAGCTCCGTAACAATGCAATATTTAAGTCCCGACGGAGAAGAAAATTATCCCGGCAATCTTACTTTTACGGTTAAATTTACAGTCGAAAACAATTCTTTCAGAATTGATTTTTCCGCAACGTCGGATAAAGATACTTTTTGGTGTCCCACTAATCACGCTTATTTCAATCTCGATGGAGAGGCGAGCGGCAACAGCACCGATAATATTTTAACTTTAAACGCAGATTATTACACCCCGATAGACGGCGGGCTAATCCCCACGGGGGAAAAACTTGCAGTTAAAAACACGCCGTTCGATTTTACGCAACCAAAAAAAATAAGCACGGATTTGTTAAAAGACGAGCTTAAATCAACTTTGGGCTATGACCATAATTATATTTTAAACGGCGCGCACGCGGCACATGCGGAAAGTAAAATTACAGGAATAAAAATGGACCTTTACACGGATTTGCCGTGCTTGCAGTTTTATTCCGGCGGGCAGCTTGACAATGTTGTCGGCAAAAACGGAATATACAACCGGTTTGCGGGCTTTTGCCTTGAACCGCAGTTCTGTCCTAACGCAGTTAATATGTCGGGGTTTGAAAAACCTTTATTAAAAAAAGACGAAATTAAAACTCATTATATAGAATTCAAATTCTTATAAAACGTTCAAAAACCGATATTGACACTATTGCCGGATTATGGTAATATTTAATCGTAATTAATTCGGTACGGTTTGGGGCTAAACCGTTAATATATAGTTTAAAATTTAATAAGGAGGTAACTCCGATGGTTATATTAGTTTAAAGGCGCAAATGAACCATATTGTTTCGTTGCGCTTTTAGTTATGATTTTTTAAAGTCGAGAGGTTAAAAGTGAAAAGATTAATTTCAGTGATTGTTTTATCAATTTTTGTCTTGTTTAGTTGTGCTTGTGTGCCCAATTTGCCGTATAACGCTAAATTTTATGATAAAGCGGAGAATTGGTTTTTGGAAAAGTTTTTGGCGGACAATAAAACACATTATCCATTCGAAACAGATAACTTGCCTGAATATAGATGTCGGATAGTTAGTACTGATACGGATTTTGATAATGTTTTCAAATCATTTCCGGAAGATAATAATTTTTCGCAGGATATTCTGGTTGTTTATTTGTTTACTGATATTTATTATGGCTTTGATTGTGAATTAAAAACAATATCAAGCGAAAATAATGTAGTAACAATAGAGATTCTGCATAAAATGCCGCAAGGTCATTCCCCTGAAACTTCGTTGCCTACACAAAGGTGCCTAATAGTTAAATTAACCGGTTGTGAATATGAAGATATAAATGTCAAATTAAGTTATGAATAAGGAGATTAAAAATGAAAAAAATAAAAAATGCATATCAAAATAAGCATATCGTCGTTTTGTTTGTTGCGTTTTTATTAGCACTAATATTCTTTATCCCAATGGGAATATTGAAATCGTTTTCTGCTCATGCTTCAAGTATTGATAATGCAGAAAAAGTCAATGAGATAAGTGAGAGTAATAAAGAAGTAAAAACAGTTCTTGATAATAATGTCAAAGATTCTAAAATTTTATATAATTATGACAGTAGCCCAGATTATATCTATGTTGAATTATTAGATGGCGGATATGCTGTTTTTTCTGCGTATTCTAATGAATTAATAGAATATTCTCCTTATGATATTGATATATTGGATGATAAATTAGATAATGATTCAGCTACAATTATATATGGTGGGCCTGCTACTTATTTATCGGCAATAAATAAAAATATGTTTGTTGATATTAATACTGATGAAACAATTACGATCGAAACAGCTGAAATAAATAATTTATCGGCTTTATCTCGTTCATTGTTTAATGATGTTAATACAATAAACAATAGAAAACTATTCGAGTCTAATTATACAGCTAATATACAAGAAAAAATAGAGTAGAATGCCCCTGACGCAGTGCCGCCATTGGATGAAAATAACCTTATTTCTCCTACAAATGGGGCAACATATATTGAAAATGGTAATTATTTTTTTGCTGATCCAACTCACGGAAAAAATAACGGAACATCGTGTACTACAGTGCAACACAATTAATGTTAAGTTACCATAATTACTACAATGATAGGCGTTTGATACCTGATGAATATTTGAATGGTACACAAACGACTAATCCGAACTATAATCCCAATTATTGTACAGACCCTATGCTCTTCACATCTAAGACTTTGGGAAGTAATCAAAATTATCATGATTATTTGTTTCAAAAAGGGGTAACTGGACTTCTAAGAGATGCCAAAAATAAACTTGATACATGTTTACAAGAACGTAATTCTGCTTTAAACAAAAAATTAGATTATACTTTAATATGCGAAGATACATATCCTAATGCGTTAAATGCTGGAAAAGTTTTAGCGGAATTGGGACAAAATAGACCTGTTGTTTTATCCACAGCAGATAAATTAAATGGAACTACGAATAGTCCAATTCGTGAATTTAATCATTCAGTGTTAGCTTATGGATATCAAACATTGGCTCCATATTCTGATGGTACTTCTTATTTAGGTTATGTGGTTCATTTTGGTTGGTCTTCAAGTAGTAATCAAATTTGGACTAACTCAGCTTGGTATTATACATACTTATCTTTACAAATAAATCATGAACATAATTATTACACAGTAGGACAAATTGCAAATACTACAAGAACAGAATATAAATGTCGCGATTGTGGGCATAGGACAGATGAAGCACCTAATCATAGTTATCTTAATGTTACAAGCATTCAGAAAAATGGTGGTACGTGGCGAGTAAGAGTAGAGAATTTGTTGAATACTTCTGTAACTGCATATTATAATTCAAAGATGTGTTTCTATGATGATGCTAAAAATTGGACAGGGCTCACAGATATATCAAGAATTACATTATCAGGTAGAAGTTCAGCAACTATTACTATATCAGAAAATGCTTTTGCTACATCTATTGCTTTAAGTTATATAAGTAACGGAAATAGGTATATTACATATGCGGATAAATTAAATGCCAATGGAAGTTTGCATGTTAGGTATAGTTCTAAAAATGTGAATAGCTATACTCGCCAAGGAATGAAAGTTAGTTTAGTGGGCAAGAGAGGAGGCACTTGGTTACTTGAATTAACAAATAACACAGGCAGTGGGCGTTACTTTAAATATAATTCAAGAATGTGTTTTGAAGATGATGCAAAAAATTGGAAAGGTCTTGCCCATCAAAATGAGATATATATTTCAAACGGAGCAACAGAACTAATAGAAATATCGGAATATGGAACGGCAACCAGTATTGCTATTTCATATAAAGATGGTAGTGCCGGTAGATGTATTTTCTATGCTTATAATCTTAGTACGAACGGGACAATGACCAGTTACGGAACATATAAAGCCATACATTATTATACATATAACGGAATAGAAGTTGCTATTCTTGAAAAAATTGGTGGTACTTGGGTAATCGAGCTAACAAACAACACGGGTAAACCACAAAAATTTCAATATAATTCAAGAATGTGCTTTGAAGGTGACGCTCAAAATTGGACAGGTCTTTCACACGTTGAGGAAAGATTTTTGGAAAACGGGGCGACAACGGTAGAGCCTATATACATATCAGAATACGGAACGGCAACAAGTATAACTATTAGTTATATGGACGGCATTTATAGAAAGATATTCTACGCAAATAACCTGAATGCTACAACGGGAACAATGACCGCAAAAGGCAATACGAAAGATACTACTGTACAGGATTCTTGTTTAGCAGCGGGAACATTAATCACTCTTGCGGACGGCAGCCAAAAAGCAGTTGAAGAGCTTACTGGTAATGAAATGTTGCTTGTGTGGAATATGAAAACGGGAATGTTTGATACTGCGCCTATAATGTTTATAGATAGCGACCCGATACATACGAACGATATAATAAACTTACATTTCTCAGACGAAACCACAGTAAAAGTGATATACGAACACGGTTTCTGGGATTTCGATTTGAATAGCTATGTATATTTGGACGAGAATGCCGAAGAATACGTTGGACATTGGTTCAATAAACAAACGACGGATGCCGCAGGCAATTACACTTGGGAAAAGGTTCAGTTGACGGAAGTAACGTTCACACAGGAATATACAACTGCTTGGAGTCCTGTAACCTACGGACATTTATGTTACTTTGTAAACGGAATGCTTTCAATGCCGGGCGGAATAAACGGTTTATTCAATATCTTTGACGTAGACGGCGAAACGCTTACTTATGACACAGAGGCAATGGCGGCAGACATTGAAGAATACGGATTGTTTACGTATGAAGAATTCTATGAAATGTATCCTGTAACGGAAGAAGTCTTTGAAGCGTTCAACGGTGAATATCTTAAAGTGGCAATAGGCAAAGGACTTATAACATATGAAAGGATAGGCGAACTTATAGAGCGTTACTCGGAATTCTTTTAATTAAACAACTAATAAAAAAACAGAGTGCCAAGCACTCTGTTTTTATTATATTTTTTTTACTTCGTCATAGCTTCCTGAACGGCAACTGCAACTGCAACCGTCGCGCCGACCATAGGGTTGTTGCCCACGGATTTTGGGTGTTTTTATCCACATTAGATTAGCACAATTTATAACTATTTGTAAATTAAAAACCACAATATATTGTGGAAATCCAGTCAAAATTGATTTTATCTGAAATTATCTGTTTTTATCTGTTTTTGAGTGAAACGTGGTCGAAATGTGGACGAGAACAGTATATACAGCCCTATGGTCGGTCATGTTATTTGTCATCATTTTTGGCTTGTTAGCTCGCTATTTAGTTGTCGAAATACTATGAATTTTGAAAGAAATATGTTATAATGACTATGTATAGATAAAAATTTGTACGGTGAGGAAAATTCGTTATGGCAAAAGAGAAAGAAAAGGCAGTATCACTTGAAAGCGTACTTTGGGAATGCAGAGTAGCTTTGCGCGGCGTCGGCAGTTTAGATAAAAATCGTGATGCTGTTATCAGCCTTGTCTTCTTAAAATTTGCCGGAGATAAATTCAAAACAGAGCGTGAGAAAATCAAAGCGCAATTCGGAGATAATCCCGCGTTCTTGGAAAACCCCACTTTCTATAATGCGGAAAACGTATTTTATCTGAAAGATACTGCGCGTTGGGATTATATTGTCAGCCACGCAAGCCAAAACGATATTGCCGTAATTATTGATCAAGCGATGTCGGACATCGAATCCGACAATCCGCAGCTTGCAGGAGCACTCTCTAAAAATCTATTCTCTACACTCGGCGCAGATAAAAACAGGATTAAAAGCCTTATTGACAACGTCAATCAAATCAACGAAAATAGGTTTCACGAAGAAGATTTAATCGGCAGAGTTTATGAATACTTCTTGCAAATTTATGCCGCATCGGGAACGAAAGAAGACGGTGAGTTTTACACCCCTGCTTGCATCGTTAAGCTTATAGCCGAAATGATAGAGCCATTTGAAGGCATAGTATATGACCCCTGCTGTGGCAGTGGCGGTATGTTTGTGCAGTCTATGAAATTTGTGGACAAGCACAACGGCAACCGCGACAAAGTGTCTATTCTCGGGCAAGAGAGCGTACAGGAAACTTGGCGACTTTGCAAAATGAATCTTGCCATTCGCGGCATTGCTCATAATCTCGGAAAGACGAACGCTTCCACGTTTACCGCAGATCAGCACAAAGACACAAAAGTAGATTACATAATGGCGAATCCGCCTTTTAATCTTAAACCGTGGAGAACGAAAGAGATTGAGAACGATTTCCGTTGGAGCGGATATTGCGGCACACAAGTAGCGCCGCGTGAGTCGAACGCCAACTACGCCTGGATATTGCACATGATCAGCAAGCTTGACGTAAGTCACGGCATTGCGGGGTTCTTGCTTGCCAACGGTGCTTTGGGCGATATGGACGATTACGAAATCCGTAAAAATATTTTGCTCAAAGACAAGGTGGAAGCCATAATCGTTCTTCCGCGCGATATGTTCTACACTACCGATATTTCCGTTACGCTTTGGATTATCAATATGAATAAGGGCGCGGGAACGGTAAACGGCAGAAAAGTCCGCAACAGGGAACACGAAGTGCTGTTTATGGATTTGCGCACTTGGGATAACAACGTAGAAGAAATTACGATAGACAAAGGCAAGCGCAAAAAGAAAACCGTCTTGTATGATAGCCAAATTGCGAAAATCAAAGAAGTTTACAATAATTGGCAAAGCGTTGACAGAACGCTTTATTCCGACGTGCCCGAATTTTGCAAGTCTGTTAAAATCAATGAAAGCGACCTAACCGAAGAAGAAAAAGCAAACGGCGTAGTAACAATCGAAAAGCAAAACTACGCGCTTATGCCGAGCAAGTATATCGAATTTATCGACCATGACTTGGATATAGACTATCATGCCGAAATGCAACGTATCCAAAAAGAAATGTCGGATGTCATAAAGCAAGAAAAAGAGTCACAAGAGTTACTCTCTGTTGCTTTCAAGGGGATAGGCTATGGCATTGACTAAATATAAGCTCGGCGAATTGATTGGATTAGCGGAAAAGCGCAATTCAGAGAAAAAATACACAATAGCTTGCGTTAAAGGTATTGCTACAAGTAAAGAATTTATTGCGACCAAAGCAGATATGGAAGCGGTGGAACTTCACAATTACAAGGTGGTTTTACCTAAGTATTTTG
>CAMWMZ010000016.1 GCA_947175485.1 uncultured Clostridia bacterium | reverse complement strand
AGGCAAAGACGGCGAAGAGAGAAAGGGAAAATCGGTGAAATGCTCCCAGATTGCCGAAATAGTGAGAAAGGAGAGGGGCGATGGTACTGACAGACGAGCAGAAAGCGGCGATAGAGAGCCGCGGTAAGGTTATCGTTTCCGCTTCGGCGGGCAGCGGCAAGACCTTTGTAATGATTGAAAAGCTTGTTGCCGCGGTTGTGAACGGCGCCGACCTGGACGAGGTGCTTGCGGTTACTTTCACTAAAAAGGCGGCGGCGCAGATGAAAGAAAAGCTCCGCGCGGCGCTTGTAAAGAGAATCGAAAACGCGGGAGAAGAAAAAGCGCGGCTGAAATTGCAGCTTTCCAAAATTTCTTCCGCGAACATTTCTACCATACATTCGTTTTGCGCAAAGCTTTTGAGAACTTATTTTTACGCTTTGGGCACGGACGGTTCGTTCGATATAATTTCGGCGGACGACGCGGCGGCGCGCGAGCTTAAGGACAGAGCGATGGAAAGCCTGTTCGACAGGCTTTACGAGGAGGACGGCGAGGAGTTCAGGCTTTTGCTTTCCTGTTTTATGAAAAAGCGTAACGACGGGTATTTTAAAAAGCTTGTTGCGGAGGCGCATACGGAGCTGCGTGCGGTTGCGCATTACGAGAGGTATCTCGAAGAGGCGGAAAAGCTTTATTGCGAAGAGGGGTTCGGCAAGGTTTGCGCGGATTTTACCGATATTCAAAAGCCCAAGTACGGGCGGTTGATTGCGGCGGTGGAGAAGTTTCAAGCCGAATTCCCCGAAACGAAGAAGAAGCAGACGTACGACGCGATTTTCGAAGAGATGAAAGCCGTTTTGAAGTTTTCTTCCGAGTGCTCGCCGTTTACTCCGCACCCCGCTCTTACGGCTACGCGCAAACCCGCGGATTGCGAAGAGGATAAGCCCGCGGGCGAGGCTTTCAAGAAGTTCAAGGACGGAATAAACAAGAAATACGCCGCGCTTTGCGGGGATTTTGCGGACGGGCAGACCGAGCTTGAAAGATTTTTGCAAAGCGGGAAAATCGCGATAGCGTTTATAAGGCTTTTATTGCGGTTCGACGCGGAATATACCGCTGTTAAGGCGGAAGAGAACAAGCTGGATTACAACGATTTGGAGCATCTTACCTTAAAGCTTTTCAATAACGCGGAAATAAGGGAAGAGATTGTTTCGGGATATAAATACGTTTTCGTGGACGAGTATCAGGACGTTAACCCCGTGCAGGAAGAGATAATTTCCGCCTTGCGCGGAGAAGTCTTTTTGGTGGGCGACGTGAAGCAGGCGATTTACGGCTTCCGCGGGAGTAAATCGGCGTTCTTTTCCGAGAAATTCGAGGGTTTTGAAAGAGGCGGCGGAAGCGCGCTTAAGCTTTCTTCAAACTTCCGCAGCGCCGACGGGGTATTGGATTTTGTGAACAGATTGTTTTCCGATATAATGCGCCCCGAGCTTTGCGGAATAGATTACGTAAATACCGCGAAAATGCGGTTCGGCGGGCTATATCCCGAGGGGTGCGGCGCGGCGGAGATACATATTTTCGGTAAAGAGGAAGAGGAAGAGCGCGGGTTGGGAGTATATTCAGTGCAATCCGACGGCAGACTAAGCAGACATACGCGCGAGGGGCTTGCCGTTCTTGCCTTAGTGGAAAGCGAGCTGCAAAAAAAGCATTTCGATTTAAAAACGGGCGAGTGGCGCGACACGCAGGCGGGGGATATATGTATACTTACCCGCAAAAACAAGGGAGGCTCTACCGAAGGGATAGTGCGCGCGCTTCTGGACGAGGGGTATTCCGTTGCCGGAGCGCAGGAGGCTAACGTTTGCGCCTTGCCCGAGGTTAAACAGATGCTGGATATTCTGTCTTTGATAGACAACGCGGAGCAGGATTATCCGTTGGTTACCGCGCTTTTATCCCCCTTGGGAGGGTTCTGTGAGGACGAGCTTGCCGCGGTGAGGATATGGGCGGACGCTTTGCCCGCCGTATACAAAGACGGCGTAAAGGAGAGAAAAACCTTCCGTAAATGCTGTGAACAATATGCCGTTAACGGCGATGAGATTGCGCGAAAGCTTGGCATATTCAGGGGGAAGCTTGAAAAACTGCGGTCTTTGGCGGGGATATTGAACGCGGGGGAGCTTATAGACGAGCTGTTGGAAAATTACGGCTTCGAGAGCGCGCTTTGCGCGGGCGGCGAACAGCGCGCAAAAAACGTTTTGCGCCTTGCCGAAGAGGGGGCGGATTTGCCGCTGAACGCTTTTCTTGCAAAAATCAAATCGGGCGGATATTCCGTTTCCGCGCCGTCGGCGGCTTCTTCGGACAGCATAAAAATAATGTCTATGCACGCTTCTAAGGGGCTTGAGTTCCCCGTGGTTATAATTGCCGATATCTGTAAGACGTTCAAGGGAACGGATTACGGTGAAACGCCGTTTGACGAAAAATACGGCTTTGCGCCGAAGTGCTACGATAAAGAAAAGATGCTTGCGCACAAAACTATTTTGCGCAGGCTTGCGAAAATACGCGCCGAGAGCGAGGAGCTGAAAAACGAGCTGAATTTGTTTTACGTTGCGTGTACGCGGGCGATGTGCCGTTTGCATATACTTGCCGATGAGGTTCCCGAATTCGACGGAATTGATTTATCGGACGCAAAACGCTATTCGGATTTGTTCGATTTATCGAAATTCAGCCCGAAAGAGATTTGCCCTCATTCGGAGTTTGCCGCGGAAAATGAAAAGACCGTGTTTATTTCGGCGCCGGACGAGGAGCTTGCCGCTAAAATAGACGCGCATTTTATGAAGAGCTATTCCCATTCCGTGAGCGTGGATTTGCCCGTAAAGAGTTCGGCTTCCGCCATATTAAAGTTAAGGGAGGACGAGCCGTATTTTGCGCCGCACAGTCTTTTCGGCGGAGAGGGGGAAACGGGAACGGAGCGCGGCACGGCTTACCACAGATTTTTGGAGCTTTGCGACTTTAAAATAAGGACTGCAGACGGAATACGCAGGGAGCTTGTTGAGTTTGCGGCAAGCGGACTGATTACGGAGCGGCAGCTTGCGCTTTTAAATGCGGAAGAGCTTGAGGAAATTTTGAAAATGCCCGCGTTTACGGATTTGGAGGGAGCAAAGCTTTTCAGAGAACGGGAATTTTTGTGCAGACTGCCCGCGAACGAAATATTCGATACGTCTGCGGAGGACGGCGTTCTCGTGCAGGGGGCTATCGACCTTTTGGCGGACGGCGGAAGCGAAATCAAGATAATAGATTATAAGTATTCCCGCAAGCCCGACAAGGCTTTGGCGGAGACTTATTCAAAACAGCTTGCGCTATATAAGAAGGCGGTTGCGCTGATAATGAAAACCCCGCCCGAAAAAATTAAAACGGTTATAGTGAATATATATCTTAAAAGGCAGATAGACCTCAACTGATTTCGGCAAAAACAGTGCTTTTCCGACATTATCCGCCGCCGCAACGCTGAAAATTTGGATATAATTAAGCTGATGTTTTCAAATTTATCGGATTATTTATATTCGTTTATGTCTGAAATACCCTTTAATACGCTGGTTATTTTCGTATGGGGGTCTTATCTTGCGGTGTTTGCGGCTGCGCTTATTGCAACCGTGTTTTCAGCGCGGGCGAGGAGGGCTTCAAAACGTCCTTTTATGTGCCTTACCAACGCTTATACTGCGGTTACGCTTGCGCTGTTTTTAACGGTAAAGGATTTGAGCCAGTCGGTTATGACGGCGGCGCTTTTCTGGGCGGCGGGGTATCTGTTATACGGATTGATGTGCTTGTGCTCCGTACGGAAGCCGGCGGTAAAGCAGACGGCGGAACAGGTTGTTATGACGAGCACCGCGCCTATGCAGCCGACGGTGAGAGCCGCGCGGGAGCCCGCGGCGCCTGCGCCAGCGGCGAAAAACAACGTAAGATTGGAGCATGCGGTGGCGGTGACAGATAAGCTGCTTACGAAGAATTTATCCAAAACGGACAGACAGGATTTGGAGAAGCTTAAAAACACGCTTGCGGTTTTGCAGATAAAGGGAACGCTTACGCCCACGGAGGCTGAAATATTAAACGAGAATTTCAACGCGCTTTTAAAGCTTATGGCAAAATATAACGTTTGACGTTTTTTAAAGCTTGAAATTGCGGCAAAGCCCGCGCGCCCGAACGTTCCCCGTTCGGGCGCGCGGGCTTTTATGTGTTCGGTTTATAGCCGTGTTAAATGGATTTGAGGTTTGTTTGAACGTATTCGCCGTTTTCTCTGGCTTTTAAAAGCACCTCGCTAGTGACGGAAGTGCCTTTTTTGATTATAACTTTTCCGTTTTTTAATACGTCGCTTTTAAGCCGTTTTGTGTTTTTTACTATAACTACGTCGCCGCAGACAAGTCCTTCCGCGGGGTAATTTTTTTTGCCGATTTTCGCCTTTAACGGCTTATCCTTGGCAAAAATATAGTCTTCAACGTCGCCGATATATATACCCTTTTCGTCGAATACGGCGCGCCCGAGCCTTAAAGGCTTTGCAGATTTTATGGCGCTTTCCCTGTCTTCATAGATTACTTTTTCACCGAGGCTGACTATGTTTTTTACGTCTACGGTAAACTCGTTTTCTTCCGCGTCGGCGCATAAAAGACATTCGACGCGCCCCGCGCCTCCGTAAACCGAAATTATATATCCGACCTTGCCCTGCGTGCTTACGATTTTTTTACCGAACAGTTCCGAAATATTCATACTAAATCTCCTTACGTTTTATAATATTGCGCCGCGCCGTCCGGTAACACATATAATACGCATATAAAAATATATAATTTTGTCGATTTGAATTCAATTGTTTGAAAAATCCGCTTGTCTTTTTTATCGGCTTACGGCAAGCAAAGCCGTATATTAAATATATAGAAAGCGTTCGGCTTGCCTTAGCGGTTTTTGTTTTACTGCTTGCAGTCTAAGGAAATGAGCTGAAATTGCGCTTGAGGCGCTTTCTTTATTTTTTAAAAAGTATTGACTTTTAGCAGTTTTTGAATAAATAGTTTATAGAGCGTAGGCTTTAAGCCAAGCGCAAATATTTGCCACCGATTAGGGGCGTATGACTTGTTGAAAAACAAGCCGTTTTTTATTTTTTAACTAAGTAATTGCTTTTTTATTGCGCTTGTGATTTCAAAGGACAAAAAATCTTTGCTTATGGCGGCGGGAAGTATTAAGCTTATGAGAGGGGCGGCGCGGCGGAAGCGCCGCGCAGTTTTTTTGTTGTGCGAAAATTTTGCGGGGAAGTTTTTCGTTTGACAGGCATATAATATAAAAACCTTTACATATGACTTGACAGGTGTAAAGTTTTAGTGTAAACTTTTTTTAACATAATTCAAGAGGCGAAATTTGAAAAGAGAATACGACGTTGTTATAGTCGGTTCGGGCGTGGCGGGGCTGAATTGCGCGCTGCATTTGCCCGAAGATAAAAGAGTTCTTATAATCTGCAAGGGAGAGCCCGAGGAGAGCGACAGCTATCTGGCGCAGGGCGGAATATGCCGTTTGCAGGGAGAAGAGGATTATCAAAGTTATTTTGACGACACTATGCGCGCGGGGCACGGAGAGAATAATACTGCCGCGGTGGAGTGCATGATTAAATCTTCGCCCGCGGTTATAGACGGACTTATTTCTATCGGCGTGGATTTTGCCAGGGAAGAGGACGGCTCTCTTTCCGTGACGCGCGAGGGAGGACATTCGAGAAACCGGATTTGCTTCCATGAGGATTGCACGGGGAAAGAGATAACGTCTTGCCTGATGCGCGGCGTGCGTGCGCGGAAAAACGTTGAAATCGCGCCGCAGACCACAATGCTCGATTTGATTTGCCGCGGAGGAGAGTGCCTCGGCATAGTTGCCCAGGAAAATAAGAGCGGCAGGCTTTTTGAAATATACGCGGCTTATACCGTTCTTGCGACGGGCGGAGTGGGAGGAGTGTTCGACCATTCCACGAACTTCCGTATTCTGACCGGCGACGGCGTTGCTGTCTGCATGAAGCACAATATTGCCGTAGACCACGTGAATTACGTTCAAATTCACCCCACGACGCTTTACACGGAAAAGAAGGGGGAAAGATGCTTTCTTATTTCGGAATCCGTGCGCGGAGAGGGAGCGCATTTGCTGGATAAGAATTTTCAAAGATTTACCGACGAATTGCAGCCGCGCGACGTTGTGACGGCGGCAATACACAGACAGATGAAAAAAGACGGAACGCGGCACGTATGGCTGGATATGCGTCCGATTGACAGGGAAGAGATAGAAAGACATTTCCCAAGCATAGTAGAAAAGTGCGCGAAAGAGGGCTACGACGTGTTTAACGAGTGTATCCCCGTAGTGCCCGCACAGCATTATTTTATGGGCGGGGTGCGCAGTGACCTGAACGGAAGAACCGAGACGCCGAGGCTTTACGCCGTAGGGGAAACGTGTTGCAACGGCGTGCACGGAGCAAACAGGCTTGCTTCCAATTCGCTTTTGGAAAGCCTGCTGTTTGCCGAACGCGCGGCGCGGGATATAGGCGGAAATTTTAAGCCGTTTTGCGGATTGCCCCGCGGATATGGCCAAGACAACGCGTTTTTGCGGCAGTATGCAGACCGTGAAAAGATATTTAAAAGCTATAAAGAAACATTGATAGACGCGATAAAGGAGAAAAAATCATGACTGACCCCGTAACTTTGGCGCTTAACGCAGACCAGCTTATAAAAGCGGCTTTAAGGGAGGATATTTCCACCGAGGATATAAGCACGAACGCGGTAATGCGCGGATATAAAAAGGGCAAAGCCGACCTTATATGCAAACAGGACGGCGTTATATGCGGGCTTAAAGTGTTTGAAAGGGTTTTCAAAATTTTAGACCCTGATACGGAGATAAGGTTTTTTGCCGAGGACGGTGAGAAGGTTACTAAAACCCAACATATTGCCGAGGTAACGGGCGATATACGCGTGATTTTGCAGGGTGAAAGAACGGCTTTGAACTTTTTGCAGAGAATGAGCGGCATAGCCACTTATACCGCGGAGGTCGCCGCGCTTTTGAAGGGAAGCAAGACGAAGCTTTTGGATACGCGCAAGACGACGCCGAATATGCGGCTGTTTGAAAAATACGCGGTGCGCTGCGGCGGAGGCAACAACCACAGATACAATCTTTCGGACGGGGTAATGCTCAAAGACAACCATATCGGAGCGGCGGGCGGAATTGCACAGGCAGTAAAAGCCGCGAAGGAGTATTCTTCGTTTGTGAGAAAAATAGAAGTCGAGGTTGAAAGCCTTGCACAGTGCGAAGAAGCTTTGGCGGCGGGCGCGGATATAATCATGCTTGACAACATGTCTGTAGAAGATATGAAAAAGGCGGTTAAGCTTGTGGGAGGAAAAGCGCTTACCGAGTGCAGCGGCAATGTTACGCGCGAGAATATAAAGAATATAATTTCCACGGAAGTGGATTACGTTTCGAGCGGGGCGCTCACCCATTCCGCGCCCATACTCGATTTGTCGCTCAAAAATCTTAAGCCTTTGGAGGAATGATGAAAGCGGAAATACGGAGAAAGGAGATTTTAAGCCTTATAGGCAATTCCGAAAATCCCGTGCCCGCCAACGTGCTTGCGGAAAGATTTGCCGTATCGAGGCAGGTGATAGTTCAGGATATAGCTATTTTAAGAGCCAACGGTTACGATATTACGGCAACCAACCGGGGATACGTTTTAAATTCCAAAGCGCAGTGCACAAGGGTTTTCAAGTGCAGACACTCTTTTGAACAAATCGTGGACGAGGGTGCGCTCGTAATAGAATCGGGCGGGAGAATAGAGGATATTTTTGTAAACCACCGTATTTACGGCAGGATAGCCGCAAGGCTTGATTTATACAACAGAATGCACGTTGAAGAGCTTTACCGCTCGCTTGTTTCGGGAGCGTCGAAGCCGTTGATGAGCGTGACGGACGGATATCATTACCACACCGTATCCGCCGACAGCGAAGAAGTTTTGAACGAAATAGAAGTAAAGCTCAGAAAAGCGGGGTTTTTGATAGAAATCTGAACCCGAATAAAAAGCCGTGTGGTAACGCACGGCTTTTTTTATGCAGTCCGCGGGTTTAACGGCATTTTGCGGTGAGTGCGGGCAAAAAACGTGCGACAAGCCGAAAGCGGCAAAAAATACGGCTTTTGGTGCGGGGCGCGGCTATATCGGTTTTTTTGTACGGTGGGTGCGGACAAAATAATGTGCGGCAAGCCCGAAACGGCGGGCAAATTTTTGTTTTTTATAAAAAATTTAAAATTTTACCAACAAAACGCGGCTCACGTTTGTTTTATAATATGAACGGAGCTCAAATATTCCCTACCCGGGCGGAGGAAATCGTGACGATTGACAAGCAACTGAAAAAACTTTCAACGGGAGACGTATCCGCGTTTGAAAGTATATATGAACAAACGCGCAAGACGGCGTATTTTATAGCGCTGTCCGTTTTAAAAGAGCGCGCGCTTGCCGAGGACGTAATGCAGTCGGCTTATTTAAACATAATAAAAAACGCGTCGTCTTACCGTGCGGGCACGAACGCGATGGCGTGGATTGCCTCGATTGTGAGAAACGAGGCGCTTAATTTAAAGAAAAAACGCGACCGTGAGATTTACGTGGACGAAAAGGCAAACCTTGCCGTTTTCGGTACGGCGCAAACGGACGATTACGGGCTTTTGACTGACCTTGCGAGGAGGCTTCTGCCGCAGGACGAGTTTGAAATACTTATGCTTGTAGCCGCTGCCGGATATAAACGGAGGGAAATTGCCGATATGCTCGGTATTCCCGTTTCTACGGTTACGTGGAAATTCAACTGCGCTGCCGAGAAGATGCGCAAAGCCTTAAAAGACAGATAAGGAGAAAAACAATGGAGCTTGAAGAATTAATCGGAAAGATATATAAAGAAAGCGAGAAAAACGTTCCCGACGTGCGCGATAAGGTTATAACCCGCGCAAAGGCGGAAGGGCTGTTGGAGCTTACGCCCTCTTCGGAAACGGTGACGTACGGAAACGGAAAGGCGGCTTCGCTGGCGATGCGCAAAAAGGGCTGGATTGCGGGTATAGCTTCGGCAATAGTGGTTGCCGTTGTTTGCCTAGTTATAGGGCTTGCCATAATTTTAAGGGGCGGGCCTGTTATTCCGCCTGTTTTAGACAAAGTGAAATCCGAAAAGGATATAAGCGAGGATTACGCCGCCGGCATAGTTTCCACGGCAAGGCTTATGAACAATTTCGTGCCCGACGGTTCTGCCGAAATAAAGCCTGCCCGCGGCGCGGCTGCGGCGAAGGCGGCGGTTACTCAAAATCAAATAGGTTATTTCGATAATTATCTTGACGCGTTCGGCGCGTTTTACGGCGAGGATTTGGTTAACGCGTCCGATAAAGCGCCTTTTGCAAGCGACAAATACGATACTAAAATTACTATAGGCGGACAGCTTGCAAACGGAGATAAGGTAGCTTACGATTTTTATTACTCGGAATATAAGGATTTAGCCAAGTCGACGGGCGGCAACGAGTATTATTACCTCGAAGGCGGAATATCCATAAAATATATCGTGAGAGAGAGCTTTTCCGTATGGCACGAGGTTGAAAGGCAGTTTACGGTTTTGGGAGAACGCACTTACGCTGCCGGAGCTTCGGCTGAAAGCGCGTTGAAGATGTGCGTATATCCCGATATCGACGATAAAAGCACTTACGGAAAAATGGAGCTTGAATTTGCGGCGGACGGAGCCGATAATTTAAAGAAGTATGCGTATACCGTTGTTAAAGGCGGAAAAACCGTAAGCGAAGCTAAGGCGCATAAGCCCGCAACGGGCGGCGACGCGTTTATCCTTGAAATGAAAGGCGGAAACGGAGAAGAGGGCGGAACGTTCAATATAGGAAACCCCACGGGAGAAGGGATTTTTACCGTAAACTTCAATATCGGCGGACTTAGCGGAGCGTTCAGCGCCGTTCAGACAAGCGAGAAAAAGTATAAGAGCGTTCTTTACGGACAGTTTACGTTTGAATTGAGAGACGACGGAACCTGCCTGGTTACCGGCGTTGATAAAAGAGTTATAATCCCCGAAGATATCGTTATACCCGATACGTGCGACGGATATAAGGTGGTTGGAATAAAGCAGAGCGCGTTTTATTACAATAACGATATAAAGAGCGTGGTTATTCCCGAAAGCGTAACGCAAATCGGAAAGAGCGCGTTTGCAAGCTGCAGAAGCCTTGAAAGGGTTGAGCTGCCTTCCGGATTGGATAAAATAGAGGAATACGTTTTTGAAAATTGCAGCAAGCTTTCCGAAATTAATTTGCCCGAAAACACGGAGGCAATAGGTAAGTACGCTTTTGCGGGCTGTAATTCCCTTGAAAATATCGTATTCCCCGAAAAGCTTAAAAGTATAGACGCTTACGCTTTTCAGAGTTGCTCCAATTTAAAGGCGGCGGCTATCCCCGCGAACGTTTCTTCCATAGGGAACGGAGTGTTTTCGTATTGTTCCGCACTGGAAGCTTTGACCGTGGACGGAGCTAACGGCGTTTATAAAGGGATAAACAACTGCATTATAAACACCGCGGAAAAAACGCTTGTTGCCGGTTGTAAAACAAGTATAATACCTGCTGACGGAAAGGTGTTGAGCATAGGCAAATATGCATTTGCGGGTATGGACGGACTTTTGCAGATAACGTTGCCCGAATGCTTGGAAAAAATTGATGATTCGGCGTTTATTAGCTCTGGGCTTACCCAAATAAGCATACCGGATAAGGTTTCCGTTATTCAATCTTCCGCGTTTGCTTATTGCGCCGATTTGATAAGCGTAAATATTTACGACAGCTCGCGATTGCAATATATAGGCCATTGGGCTTTCCAAAATTGTACTATGCTTGCTTCGATGTATATTCCCGCAGATGTACAGCAGGTTTATGCGGACGCGTTTTACCGTTGCGACAGGTTAATGAGCCTTACGGTTCATGGCAATAACCAATATTTGCGCAGCGAAGGAAATTGCATTATAGAGAGAAGCACGGACTGTTTATGGGTGGGCTGTAACGGAAGCGTTATCCCTGCCGACGGTTCTATAACTGAAATAGGCAGAGAAGCGTTCAAAGGGCGCATAAATCTAATCAGGGCGGAAATCCCCGCGGTAAGAATTATAGGCGACGAAGCGTTTGCGGAATGTTGGGGGCTTGTAGAAGTATCTATCGAATACGGCACCGGAGCGATAGGGCAGTCTGCGTTTGCTTTTTGTTCTTTTGAAAATATCGTTATACCCGACAGCGTAACACAAATCATGGCAGGGGCTTTCGAAAACAATTCTTACCTCAGAGAGGTAAAGCTGCCGTATTATATTGAAGTTATAGAAGTGTGCGTATTCAGAAATTGCAGCAATCTTTATAACGTGAGCATGGGGGATAACATAAGAGTTATCGGCGCGAGCGCTTTTGAAAACTGTGAAAGGCTTTCTATAGAAATTCCTGGCAACGTGTGGGAGATTGGCTTTAACGCATTTTACAATTGCGGATTAACCTCGGTAAGAATTCCCAGCGGAGTGAACGACAATTTATATCCTGAGGTACAGATAAATAATATTGCGGAAGGCGCGTTTAAGCATTGCATATATTTGAATTATGTTTATATCCCCGCAAATATCGAGATAATCGGAAATCAAGCGTTTTACGGTTGTGAAGAGCTTGAAAAGATAACTTATGAAGGCACGATGGAAGAGTGGAACAATATAATAAAAGGCGACGGCTGGAACTACGGCGCGGAAAAATATGTTGTAGAGTGTTCGGACGGTACGCTTGACAAAGACGGGAACATAGTTAACCCGTAATTAATTCAGACCCTTTACTATATAACCCTAAAAGAACCCCCGCGGGCAGTGATGTCCGCGGGGGTTCTGATTTTTGTGGTTAATTTGTTTCGGTTTGAATTGGCGGGCTTTCCCGATCAGAGGCTTTGGCTGCCTCTTCCCGTAGCTTTTGCGCGAGTTTGCGCTTTGTCCAGCTTATAAAGGTATAGCTGTCGTTTATGAGAAATATCGAAAAGCAGACGACGAGTGAAAGGTAATTCAGGGATTGCGCGCAGGCGAGCGACCATAAAACTATAAGGACGATATCGTTAAAGATAAATGCGACCGCGTATGCGGGGATACGCAAAATCATTAAATACAGCGCGACCATACTTGTGGCGACGGAAATAGTGCTGGGGATTAAATTTGCCGTGTTGAACGCGCGGAGAATAAAGAAAAACGAAGTTGTAACCGCAATTACAAGAGGTATTAAAATAAACAGATGCTTTTTTTTGAATTTGCCGATTTTTACTTCGGAGGTGCCTTTATCGCTCGGGTGCCTGAGCCAGCTTATGAGCGAAGATACGCAACACGGCAGCTGCATTGTAAGGTAGATAATCATTTCTCCGTAGTAGTGCGCGAAAAACGATACGGTTGCGTATATAATGCTGAAGCATATCATAATCATCATGCCGAACGCATCGCCGTGCGCCATAAAAATCAGCGCGGTTACGCCGAGAAGAGAGGTTGTAAGCGCGGCGTAATCGGTATTGCCTACGGCGAAAAACGACGCCGTGATTGCGGTTAACGAAAACAGCCAGAGCGCCCATTCGAATTTGGTTAAAGTTTTGAATGGATTGCGAAGCTTCATACATTAATCTCCAAAAAAAAGCGCCCGAACACGCCTTCAAAGACCTAACGGCGCGCACGAGTGCGAAGGTCGGTTACCCGGTGGCAGCCGACGATATAAATTATAATATATTAAATAAAATTGTCAAGTATTTTACAGACCGGGCGGGTATTGACAATGCTTAAAATATGTTATAAAATTAATCCGATAAAAGGGGCGCCCCTTTTGCCGCGCAAGCGCGGCAAAGCAATTTATCCGCCCCGAGGAAGAGGAGAAAAATGAAGAAAAAAATTATTGCGCTTTTACTTGCGGGCGTAATGTCCTGCGGATTTGCGGCGGTTGCCGGTTGCGGTGAAGGTTCCGACGCGGGAGATGGCGGCGGCGGAAACGACGGAATTATCGGCGGCGGAAACGGCGGAGAAGACGGGGACGGGCAGGAAAAGCCTGCTGTTGATACTTCGGAAAAGCTCAGCGGAAAAGTTTATGTTGTCGGGGATTCCACGCTGTGCGGGTTTAACGACAATTATTATCTGCCGCGTTACTGATACGGCACTCAGCTTTATAATTATATAAACTGCGAACCCAACCAAATAGTAAATTTAGCCCTTTCAGGCAGAAGCTCTTTAAGCTTTTTAACCGAGGAAAATTATAACACGCTTAAATCGAGCATAGGCGCAGGGGATTACCTGATTATAGGATTCGGGCACAACGACGAAAAATATGATGATTCCGTGCGCTATACAAATCCGTCGAAGGATTATACGGACAGCTCTGCGGTGGACGGACCCTCGTTCCAGTATACGCTTTATGAAAGCTACGTTAAGCTTGCAAAGGAAAAGCAGGCGACGCCTATACTTTGTACGCCGATAGTTAGATATGACGGCTCGGGAGCGTATACCGGCAATTCGGTACACGTTACTATAAAGGGCGATTATGCGGCGGCTGTAAAAGCCTTGGGTGCGGCGACGGATACCGCGGTGGTTGATTTGACGACGCTTACAAAGGAGCTTTATAAATCGGATAACGAAACGGCGAAATATTTCCACGCGCATCCGACGTATTCCGGCGAAAAGCCCGACGAGAAGCCCGCGGGGATAGATACCACGCATTTAAACAAATTCGGAGCGAAAGCGGTTGCGTATTTGTTTGCGGACGCGGTTAAGACTTCGGATTGTGCGCTTAAAGCCAATATAAGAACCAACAGCGCCGCTCCGACAAAAGCCGTTGATTATCCCGACGCTATAAAGGCGGAATATGTAAGACCCGATTATTCGCCTTTCAACCCTGCCGATACCACCGCGAAAAAGCTGACGGACGGCTGGTATGCTACGGCAATGGGGGATTTGGGCGGCGCGAGCGTTACGCCGTTTAAGATAGGCTACGCAAACGAAAAGTTTACTTTTGCCGTCGATGACGGAAAGGGCAAATTCGATACTACGGCGGACGGCTTCGGCGCGGCGTTTATGCAGGTTGACGCGAAAAAGAATTTTACCGTTTCAGCCGACGTTACTATAACGGGGATAGGGATTAATAAGCCCAATCAATCGGCTTTCGGCATAATGTTGCGCGACGATATATACATTAATAAAACCACTAAGGGCGATGGGCTTACTTTAAACAGCAATTACGTTGCCGCGGGTGCGTTCGGCGACGGAAGCGGCGCGATATTCTGCAGGGAAAATACTAAACTCATTAAAGAAAGCAACAGCGTAGGCGTAGCCGTAGGGGCGACGTTTGTTGTTTCTATAGAAAGGATAGGGCAGGCGGTGAACGTGAAAATCGGAAATTACACGAAAACGTATACCGATTTCGATTTTATTGCCGTGGATAACGCATATATGTACGTTTGTCTGTTTGCGAACAGAGGTATTTCGGCGGAATTTACGAATGTGAATTTCCGTATTACAGGCGACGCGCAAGGGGCGTAATATATAGCCGATATATTTAGATTACGGAAGGCGGGAGCGCAGAATTGTTTGCTCCCGCCTTATTTTATAGGCGAATATGTTGAAAAAGTTTTTTGCGCATGGAAATAAATTTTGTTGCGCCGTGAAAAAAGCGTTGCCGTAACAAAAAAAGACAAGCTGTTGCTTGTCTTTTTGGCTGGGGCGAAGTGATTCGAACACCCGAATGACGGAGTCAGAGTCCGTTGCCTTACCGCTTGGCGACGCCCCAATATTATGAAATTTTATTTACTTGATTATTATATATTCAAAATGCGAAAAATACAAGCGATTTTAACACGTTTTGCGATATTTTTGAAAATCGTATAAAGTTAAGCGCGTGTATGCGGTACGTCTTTTTTGCTTTTTATATCCGAAGCGTTATCCGTTTTTGTGATTTTGTATTCTACCGAGGCGACGGCGCACGAATAAACATTTAAAGCTCCTGCGGCAAGCAAAGCCCTTGTAATTTCTTCGGCGGTTACGCCTGTTGTCATTACGTCGTCTGCCAAAAGTATGTTTTTGCCTTTTATTTCTTCGGGCTTATTAACGGCAAAACAGCCTGAAAGATTTTTCGCTCTTTCGGATTTTGCGAGCGATTTTTGTTCGTCTGTTTCTTTTACCTTTTTGAGCGCGTCTTTTATTACCGGTATATTTATGCGCTTTGAAAGGCTGTATGCAAGCAGTTCGCTTTGATTGTAGCCGCGCCTTCTTTGCGCTTTTTTGGTCATGGGAACGTAAACTATACAATCGGCGGCGGGCAGATTTTTGATTTTTTCCGCAAGCAAATCCGCAAAGTATTCCTTTAAATATCCGTTGCCGTCTTTGAATTTTTTAATAAGCAGAACGCCGCCGTTTTCATAAACGAAAGCTGAAACCGCCTTTTTGAAGAGGGGCGGTTTTTCTTTGCATTCAAGGCATATTTCGGGGCGTACGGTCTTTCTTCCGCAAACGGGGCAACAGCCTTCGCCGATAAAATCCACGGTTTCGGCACAGTCGGGACAAAGGTTGGTTTTAAACGTTTCAACGCCGCATATGTCGCAGGTAAAGCTTTTGGGAAAGAACGTTTCCGCAAGAAAATTTTTAAACCTTTCAGTATTCACTTTTACTTTTTCTTGTTGGTAAAGGCGATAATTTTTTCGGTGTTTCCGAAAACAACCATTTTATCTCCGTCTTCGAAAACGGTGGAGGGAGTCGGCGTGGGCATAATTTTATTGCCCTTTTTGATGGTTAAAATGTTTATTTCGTAAACGGCGCGGGGGTTGGCTTCCATAATGGTTTTGCCTATCCACTTATTGGGCACGGCAAGCTCGAAAATCGAGTATTCGGAATCGAGCTCTATATAGTCGTAAACCTTTTGCGAATTGAGCTTTACGGCAAGCTTTTCCGCGACGTCGCGGTTCGGATAAATTACTTCGTCCGCCCCGACGCGTATCAGGAATTTGCGCTGTATATCGGTATTGGCTTTGGATACGACGTATTTCGCGCCCAAATCCTTTAATATGGAGGTTATTTCCAAAGAGCTTTGGAAATCGTCCGCGATGGTTACGACGCATACGTCGAAAGAGGGGATATCCAGAGTTTTGAGGTTGTCCGCATTCATACAGTTTGCGATAACGGCGCCCGCGTATTTCGATGCAATGGGGTTGATTATATCTTCGTCTTTATCGACAATCATTACCTCGTCGCCCATATTAACGAGTTTTTCGCCCAAAATCTGGCCGAACTGCCCCATGCCTATAAGTAATATCGATTTCATATTGTTTTGCTCCTTGAAATTTTTACGGCGCGTTCGGGTATGCGCGTTCAATTTGCGTGCATGCGCCTCAGCGGGGTGAATTTGTGTAGTTAAAATTGCGCAAAGAGGGCGGGTGCCCTCAAACCAAGGAAAATACTGCCGCGGGGAATGCGCCGTATTTCCGTGAGGTTTATCCTATCATTAAAGTGTCTACCGGTTTGCGGACTTCAGCCGCGGTGCGTTTTGCACCGAGCGCGAGGGCAAGCGTCAAAATGCCCACTCTGCCCGCGTACATTAAAATTATTAAAATTATCCTTGACGCCGCGCCGAGACTATGTGTTACGGGCACGATGCCGGAACTTGTAATTAAGTCCAAACTCAAGCCCGTGGTGCTTACTGCCGAAACACACTCGAAAATGGCGCTTTTTGCCGAAAGCTCGGGTTCAACCGCGCACATTACGAGGGAAGAAACCATTATAAGCATAAGGCAAGCCGTGAAAATTGCGAGCGCCTGAGAGAGCAAGGAATATTCTATCCGCTTTTTCCCGATATTTATATCTCTTCTGCCGCGGAACACGCCTATCATTCCCATAATTATTACGGCAAGCGTGCCGACTTTTAAACCGCCCGCGGTCGAACCCGAGCTGCCGCCTATAAACATCAGCATTATCGTAAGAAGCTGTCCGCTTTCCGAAAGCGAGGAGGGAGCCGTTGCGAAAAAGCCCGCCGTTCTCGGAGTAACCGCGTTGAAAAACGCCGCGAGCAGCTTTTCCCCGAAATTAAAGTCTGCGTAAACCTCGTTGTTCCACTCGAAAAGCATAAACAAAGATGTTGAAACCAACAGGAGCACTGCAGTTACAAGCAGAACAGCTTTTGTGTTGAGCTGGAATTTTTTAGGATTGCATTTGCAGTCGGTAACGTCGCCCCATACGCAGAAGCCCAAACCGCCTATTATTATAAGGACCGAAAGGGTAAGCATAACGAGGGGATCACGAACGTAAGCAGAAAGGGAAGCTCCGCCGACCGCGCCCATCAAATCGAAGCCCGCGTTACAGAAAGCCGAAACGGAGTGCCATAAGGCAAAATAAATTCCGTTGCCTGCGCCGTATTCCGGAATAAAACGTATGCATAAAATGCATGCGCCCAGAAATTCGAAAACCGCGGTGCCGATAAATATGCGTTTTATCATCGTTCCGAGCCCGCTGTATTTTTCTCCGCCGCCGGCAATCATGAAAGCCTTTCTTTCATAGACGCCCATACGCCCGCGCAAAAGCCGGAATACGGTGGAAACGAACGTCATGAAACCGAGCCCGCCCGTCTGTATCATCAAAAGTATAATTATCTGACCGAACAGCGACCAGTGCGCGCCCGTATCGTAAGGGGAAAGCCCCGTGACGCAGGTTGCCGAAGTCGCGGTGAACAGTGCGTTCAGATAGGAGGTGGACTGACCCTCTTTCGTTGCGAAAGGGAGTATGAGCATCACGCTTCCCAAAAGAATTACCGCCAGATAGCCGAGGGCGAGAAACTGCCACACGGAAATTTTCAATTTGAATTTTTTCTTCATTATTCGCCTGAAATCCGCTTAATTTTAGCATATGCAAAATTTAAAGTCAATAAATTGCGCGCGCAATAAAATTAAGCGGAAATTTACGGAAAATTTATTTTTTGTACTGGGGCGCATATGTGCGGAGAGGCAACTTTTTAAAATGCGCCGTAACACATTTATTTTTATCGGCATATGTTTTATTACGGCTTTTTACGGGAAAAAAGAGGTGAAAAAATCGTTGCGTTAAAACGCATTTGTTTTTCGGCGCAGTTGACTTTTTAAACATTTTTTTTAAAAAGCATATGTTACGGAGTTGCTATTATTTTCCGTGCATATGCGTTGCCCCGCGTATATGTGCCGTTTAACGTTCTTTTTATATGCTGTGTACGCACAAAAACGGTACTTAAATATCGAAAAAATCCGTGCGGAATAGCTGATTATCTTTGTTTTAGGAGGATTATGGCGAAAAAATACTTCGGAACGGACGGATTCAGGGGCGAGGCGGGCGTTACCGTCACTGCGGAAAGAGCTTACAAAATCGGAAGAGTTCTCGGCTGGTATTACGGGCTTAAAAACGGCGGCAAGTGCCGCGCTGTTATCGGCAAGGATACCCGGCTTTCTTCTTATATGCTTGAATATTCACTTGCATCGGGGCTCACTTCTTCGGGGTGCGACGCGTATATTCTGCACGTGACCACCACTCCCTCCGTTTCATATATTACCCGATGCGACGGTTTTGATTGCGGGATTATGGTTTCGGCAAGCCACAACCCCTACTACGACAACGGGATTAAGCTTTTGAACGGCGCGGGCGAAAAAATGGACGGCGACGTTTTGGCGCTTGCGGAAAGCTACCTTGACGGGGATTTGACGCCTTTCGGGGGCAAGGATATTCCCTTTGCCTGCGGGCGGGCGATCGGACGGACGGTGGACTATATATCGGGACGTAACCGATATATCGGGCATCTTATATCGCTTGCGACCTGTTCTTATAAGGGGTTGCGCGTCGGGCTTGACGCGGCTAACGGCAGCGCATGGCAGATAGCGCGCAGCGTTTTCGACGCGCTCGGCGCGAAAACTTATTTAATAGGCGGCGCGCCTGACGGAACGAACGTGAACGAGGGCGTCGGGTCTACCCATATCGAAGCTTTGCAAAGGCTTGTTACGGAAAATTCGCTCGATATCGGGTTTGCGTTTGACGGTGACGCTGACCGCTGTATCGCCGTGGACGAAAACGGCAACGTTATATCGGGCGACGAGGAAATGTATATTGCCGCAAATTATTTAAAAAGCCGCGGCGAGCTGAGCGGAAATAAAATAGTGTGCACCACTATGAGCAACGGCGGACTTGTGAAAAGCCTTGCCGCGCGGGGAATAAACTGCAAAATCTGCGGCGTCGGCGACAAAGCCGTTTGCGATACTATGGCGAAATGCAACGCGGTTTTGGGCGGAGAACGCAGCGGGCATATAGTCTTTTCAAAATATGAAACGACGGGCGACGGGCTTGTAACCGCAATTATGCTGATGGAAGCCGTCGTAGAGCAAAAGAGCGGCGTATATGCTTTATTGAAAGGCTATAAAGCGTTGCCTCAGATAACGGTAAGCGTGCCGGTTACAAGCAAAGAAAGCGCGCTTTACGGTATAGAGGAGCTTTGCAAAAAACTTGAAAAACAGCTTGAGCTGAGGCTGGTGGTCCGCCCTTCGGGAACAGAGCCCGTTGTGAGGGTTATGGCAGAGGGCGAAAGCGAAGAAAACTGTGCACTCGCGTGCAAAATACTTATAAACAGAATAAGCGCGAACGCGTAAAGCGCGGAGGATTTTTATGTGCGGAATAATTGGATACGTCGGGAAAAGGAACGCGGCGAAGATAATATACGAAGGGCTTAAACGGCTTGAATACCGCGGATACGATTCTGCCGGCGCGGCTTTTATATGCGGCGGAAAGACTGCCGTTATAAAAAAAGAGGGCAAAGTGGAAGCTTTGGCGCCGTATTTGAACGGAGTTTACGCAAACGTCGGCATAGGGCATACGCGCTGGGCAACGCACGGTAAGCCTTCCGATATAAACGCTCACCCCCACTCTGCGGGAGAAATAACAATAGTACATAACGGAATTATAGAAAATTACGCCGAGTTAAAAGAGACGCTGTTACGCGACGGCGTAGCTTTTTCATCCGACACGGACAGCGAGGTTGCGGCGCATCTTATAAACAAGTTTTATAAAGGCGATTTGACCGAGGCCGTTTCCCAAGCCGTTAAAATGCTTAAAGGCTCATATGCTCTTATGGCGATACGCGCAGACGAAAACCGCATTGTCGCCGCGCGTTATAAAAGTCCGCTTATAATCGGTTACGGCGGCGGCGAAAATTTCTGTGCCAGCGACGAGCCTGCCCTTGCCGGTATTTGCGAAAGAATTACCGTGCTCGAGGACGGCGATATAGCGGAAATTACTGCGGACGGCGTAAATATTTACGACGGGAATTTACAGCTTGTAATACGCGGAGTTTTGCCTAATCTCGCCGTTTCGGAAAGCCTGGGTTTAGGCGATTGCCCCCATTATATGCTTAAAGAACTTAAAGAAGTTCCTAAATCCGTGCAGTTTACGCATAAAGCGTTTGCGGACGTTGAAGAAAAACTTAAAACCGCCTTGTCGGGGGTTAGCCGCGTTATATTCGTAGGCTGTGGTACAGCCTACCACGCCGCACTTATAGGTAAAAGATATGTAGAAAGCTTTGCGCGTATTCCCGCGGAAGCAGAAACCGCAGGGGAGTTCAGATATAAAAATCCTGTTTTCGGGGCGGGGACAGCCGTGTTTGCAATCAGCCAGAGCGGAGAAACGGCGGACACCGTAGAGGCGGCGCGTCTGGCGAAATCCGAAGGTGCAAAGGTGATTGCGGTAACAAACTGTTTGCGGTCTGAGCTTACGCGTGCCGCGGACGTGGTTGTCCCCGTTGCCGCCGGACCTGAAATTTGCGTTGCCGCGACAAAAAGCTACACGGGGCAGGTTGCCGCGCTTTATCTTTGCGCGCTTACCCTTGCGGGCGAAAATGCGGACGGTGAGCGGCGCAAGCTTCTTTGGGAGATGCCAAAACTTTGTAAAAAGGTTGCGGATAATATTGACGCGGGCGCACTTGCACAAATGTGCGCTTGTGCGCGCGGGGTGTATTTTCTGGGCAGAGATATCGATTACGCCGTGGCGGTTGAAGGAAGCTTGAAGCTTAAAGAGGTATCTTATTTGCAGGGGGAGGGCTATCCTGCCGGCGAGCTTAAGCATGGTACTTTGGCCCTCATAGACGGCGCTACGGTTTGTGTGTTTATACTTACCGACGCGGATTTGGCGGGGAAAACCGAAAACGCGGTGGAGCAGGTTGTTTCCCGCGGGGGCAAAGCCGCCGTTATAACCAACGTCGGCGGCGTTGAAGAGCGTTTAAAAAATAAAGCGGAATACTTTATAGCCCTGCCCGAATGCGATAAGTATTTATCTCCGCTTGTTTCGGCTGTCGCCGTACAAATGCTTGCATACCGCACCGCCGTAATTTTGGGGCGCGACCCCGATAAACCGCGTAACCTTGCCAAAAGCGTTACCGTGGAGTGACGCGGCGCAAGACGTTAAAACCGCGCCCGACGGTTTTTGCCGTCGGGCGCGGTTGGTATTTATTATTCCAAATATTTATCTTTCAAAGCCTTGATTTGTTCGTCGGTTACGCCAAGCGCTTGCTTGCAATATTCCGCAACCGAACCGTATCGCCTTTTGATTTCGGTTATCGCTCCCTTGATATACTGGGGTTTTGCCGCCATGAGCGCGTATAAAATCTGTTTGAACCGCAAAGGTATGGGTGCGATTACAAGCCCCGCTTTCTGCCAGAAGCGTTTGCCGAACTGAAATTTGTTGCTTATGCAATAATCCTTTATTATCAGATCTTCGTCTACGCCCAAAAGGCTTTCCAACAGCATTGCGCAGAGCCCCGTTCTGTCTTTCCCTGCGTTGCAGTGCCAGAGAATACAGCTTTCGTCTGCCGAAACGAGCTTGAAAAATTCTTTGAGTTTTTCCTGTGATTGTTCGTTGAACAGCAACAGCTCGTAAACGCTTTGCATATAGTTGTCTGCCGAGCCGAATTCGGTTTTTATGCGTTTGCTCTCTTTCAGCATAGTCCGCGCCATGGATTTGGTGTGGGTTATTCCCACGGTTGCCGTGCAGACGAGGGGCAGGCTTACAAGCTTTACGCCCTTTATTTCCGTTGAGGGATATTCGTATTTTTCCCTTTCTATGCGCAAATCTATTACGGTAGTAACGTTCAAGGCTTCAAGCGCGGAAACGGTGCTTTTAGGCAGCTTGTAAAGCTTTCCGCTGCGGATAAGCTTTCCGTATTTAATCCGCTTGCCGTTTTCTGCGGGGAATCCGCCCAAATCACGCGTATTATTAAGTTTTTTGAGTTTTAACCTTTCTATACGCATAGAATTATTATAGCTCACGTTTGCCGTCAAGTCAATATCTTTAACGTATTTTCCCGCTTGACAAAAAAATGCCGCGCGCCTATAATTACTCATATATTTTGCAAATGAGGAAGGGTATGCACGAGGGACACAGACGGCGCATGTATGAAAAACTGAAGAACGACGACGGGCTGCACGACCACGAAATTCTTGAAATTCTGCTTTATAACGCTTTCCCGAGAAAGAATACAAATCCCGTAGCTCATTCGCTTTTGCAGGCGTTCGGCTCGCTTTCGGGCGTGTTTGCCGCTGATATCGAACAGCTTATGTCGGTTGACGGCGTCGGCGAAAGCGTGGCGCTTTATATAAAATGTGTTGGGGAGTGCAATAAGCGCACGAATATCAATTCGCCCGGAATTGCCGTTTTGAGAAACCACGCGGCTTTCAAAGAATTCACCGCTATGCGTTTGCGCGGAAAAACGGTTGAAGTGATGGAGCTTTACTTTTTGGATAAAAACGGAAAGGTCAAGCGCATTTGTCCGTTTACAAGCGACGAGTTGAATAAGGTTGTGGTGGCTTCGGACAAAATTTCAAAGATTTTAGCCGCGGATAAGCCTTACGGCTTGGTTGTTACGCATAACCATTTGAGCGGGAACTGCCGGCCTTCAATGAGCGATAACCGTTTTACGGCCGAAATGCTTCTTATATGCAGTATACATAACGTTACGCTGTTCGATCATATCATTTATGCGGGAGATAAAGAAATTTTCAGTTATTACCTTACGGGTAATCTTGAAAAGCTTAAAAACGATTTTTCGTTCGGGGCGGTAGTCAACGAGAAAATGGATAAGCTTTACGGCGGTAAAAAGGGAGAATAGGCGGGTTTAAATGAGTTGACACGCCGTGTTTAGTCTGTTAAAATTATTCCGTCGGTGCAGAATTAACTGGTTTTTATTTTTGCGCTATTAACGTATAAGAGAAAACGCGGCGGTAATGCTTGTTTGTGTATGAACGATTTTCGTATAGCCCGCTCCTTATATAACTTAAAAAACGTAGAGATGGCAGAGCGGTAAGCACAGAAGCGCTTCGGTACGACGAATGCTCCGCATCCGCCTGCTCGCCGATAAAACTGAATAATGGAGAGATGGCAGAGCGGTCGAATGCGGCGGTCTTGAAAACCGTTGATGGGCAACTATCCGGGGGTTCGAATCCCTCTCTCTCCGCCAAATTGCGGGGCGTACTATAAGTACGCCCCGCAATTTGATAGAGGGAATGAAGAACCCTCGCGGTTTGTGCGAGGGCATAGCCCGACGCTTTGCCGAGGCGCCCAAAGGGAAACGGCAAAATCCCTCTCGCGTTAGAGCAGTTCCTACGACAACGCGTTTGCGTGATCAACCTTTAAAACCTACGCTCCGCCAAAAGCACCCGATTTGAACTCAAAAAAGCAAATTGAGTGCTTTTTTATATGGTGGATAGATTATAAGTAGATGTTTATTACATGAGCAGTTTGCGGACAAATCGGCGAATACAAAAACGTAGTGATAAAAGCTGTTATCAAAATAGCTTTGAGAAAATCAGTACGGTTTTGCCGTTTTTGAAAAATAATTTCGATTGCAGTAAAGTTCATATGAGCAATAAAGCAATTACGGTGAAAAATATTATAAAAAATTGTTTTAATAACCTGCCCGATACCGTGTTGGTTAACAATTGGTCGAAATCGGAATTTTTTATAATCCGAATAACGTTGCGCTTGCCGTAGCGTCAAAGCGTTGATTTTTATCATACGCTTGTATTTCTTACGCGGAAATGTTATAATGGCGGAGATATGAAAATAAAAAAGATAGACGTGCCCGATCCCAATGCGGTGTTCCCGAACGAATATAAAACCTCATGTTATATCAAAAACGTTGTTAAAGCGCCGAATATAAGCATAGGCAATTACACTTATTATGACGACAACGTAGCTGCGGCGGAATTCGAGCACAACAATGTGTTGTTTAATTATCCGGAATTCGGCGATAAGCTTGTTATAGGCAAATTTTGCCAGATTGCCCAAAACGTTAAGTTTATTATGGGCGCGGCAAACCACAGGCTGTCAAGCGTTACGACTTATCCGTTTAACGTATTCGGCGGATTGTGGCAAGAAAAAACGCCGCCGCATTTACAACAGCTTCCGTTCAAGGGCGATACAGTAATCGGTAACGACGTCTGGATAGGAAGGGAAAGCGTTATTATGCCCGGCGTTAAAATAGGCGACGGATGTATCATAGCGGCTTATTCCGTTGTGACTAAAGACGTGGAGCCTTATTGCGTTGTCGGCGGTAATCCCGCAAAATTCATAAAAAAGCGTTTTGACGACGAGCTTATCGGTTTGCTGCTAAACACTAAATGGTGGGATTTCGAACCCGAAAAGCTTGCCGGTTTTTTACCTTTGCTGTGTGATACAAATCTTGAAAGGGTAAAGCAGACCTTAAAAGAGTATTTATCGGAAAGATAACACTTGCGGATATCTTTAAAATTTTACGGGGCAAGATTTAAAATGGAATATGTAAAAGTTACAAAAGACAATCTGGAACAAGAGCACATATGCTGTGCGATATCAAACAATAAAGACGTGCAGGTTGCAAGTAAAAAAGCCTGGCTTTCCGAAAGGTTTAAAGACGGGCTTACTTTTTTGAAATCGGCGGAACGCGGAAAGTGCTTTATAGAATATATTCCGGCAGAGTACGCTTGGTGCCCTATTGAGGCGGACGGATATATGCATATCGATTGTTTTTGGGTTTCCGGCTCGTTCAAGGGGCACGGTTATTCAAACGATTTGCTTTCCGCCTGCATTGAAGAAGCTAAATCAAAAGGCAAACACGGAATAACTGTGGTTTCGTCTGCGAAAAAAACGTCTTTTTTGTCAGACCCGAAATATCTTGCATATAAGGGCTTTAAGGTTGCAGACAGCGCAGAGCCGTTTTTTACGCTGTTATATTTGCCTTTCGATGAAAACGCACCCGTTCCGAAATTCAAGGATTGCGCAAAGCACCCGCATACGGATAAGGGCGGATTTGTAATTTATTATACGCACGGCTGCCCGTTCACGGCGAAGTATGTTCCCATAGCGGAAAATTTTGCAAAACAAAAAGGAGTGCTTTTTGAAAGCGTTTTAATCGACAGCACGGAAAAGGCGCAAAACGCGCCCGCCGCATGGACTAACTACGCTGTGTTTTATAACGGCAATTATGTTACTAACGAAATTTTGAACGAAAGGAAATTTGCAGAGCTTATAGAACGGCTGGGTTAAATAAGCCGCGGTATTGACTGCGTAAACGTAAAAATATGGAAGAAAACGTTAAAAAGAAAATAGCCCTTTTAACGGGGGCTACGGGCGGTTTGGGTTATTGTATATTAAAAGAGCTTTTAAAGGAGCCTATTGACGAGATCTGGGCCTTCGGCAGAAATTCCGCCCGTCTGGAAAAACTTAAAGAACAGTTCGGGGAAAAAGTCTCCGTGTTTTGCGCGGATTTGACCGATAAAGATTTTTGCGGATTTTTAAGCGGAAAGCTTAAAGAAAGCAATCCCGATATAGTTTATCTTGTGAATAATGCGGGCGCCGGACGGTTCAAAAAAACCGCGGATTTCACCGCGGAAGAAATAGGCGATACAATAGATTTAAATTGCAAGGCGGCGCCCGTAATAACAAACTGCTGTCTGCCGTATATGAAAGCGGGCGGCAGAATAATCAACGTTTGCTCCGCCGCCGCGTTTCAGCCCGTACCGTATATCAATTTTTACGCGGCTTGTAAAGCGTTTTTCCGCAGTTATTCAAGGGCGCTTAGCATGGAATTAAAGCCGCGGAAAATCACCGTTACCGCGGTTTGCCCCGGTTGGATAGACACGAATTTTCTTGTGGAGGAATTGAACGGTATAAAGGTTAAATATCCCGCTCTTGTAAAACCTGAACGGGTTGCGAAAAAGCTTTTAAAAGACGCTAAAAGGGGCAAAGATATGTCCGTATGCTCGCTTTATATGAAGATGCAGCATTTTCTTGTGAAAATGCTGCCGCAAAAGCTTGTTATGAAAATCTGGATTTCAGGAGCGAGGAAATATCTTGAAGATTAAAACATTACCAGTAAAAAGCCCGCGAGCACGCCGACGAAAAGCGAAAGCGCGGGCATTTTGCTTTTCCACATAAGAATCGATTCTGGGAGGAGCTCTCCGAACACGACGTAAAGCATTGCGCCGCTTGCAAATCCGAGAGAAAGCATGAGCATTATTTCGTTAATGCCGCCCAAAGCATAGCCCAAAACCGCGCCCAAAACCGTGGGCAGGCCGCTTAAAGCCGTTAAAAGCACGGCTTTTATTTTGCCCATTCCGCCTGAAATAAGCGGAACGGAAACTGCCATTCCTTCGGGGATATTGTGCAAGCCAATTACTATTGCCATAATAAATCCGCTGCCCGAAAAGAGATTTGCCGTGACGTCTGGCGTGATTGCGTACGACGCGCCGATAACCATTCCTTCGGGCAGGTTATGGAGCGCGATTGCAGTCATCATTACAAGCCCCGCAACAAACAGGTTGGATTTTGCTTTTTTGTGCGTTTCAAGATGGTTTGAATGGATAAGCTCGTCCAGATCGTCCGCGGTGGCGGGGTGGTTTTTGTCTATATGTTTTACCTCGTGGTTGGTCGCTTTGTCGATTATAAAATTCAAAAGATAAACTATCGCATATCCTGCGGCTACGGCAATAACTACTATTAAAGGAGTGTAGGAGGGAAGAGCGCCCTCTTTCATCATTTCAATCGGTTCGCTCATTAAATCGAAGCAAACCACGGCAAGCATTATGCCCGCCGCAAAAGAAAGGAGCAGGCTGACTATTTTGTTGGAGTCCCTGCGCAACACGGCGCCGACGGCGCCGCCGAGCCCCGTGCCCGCCACGCCAGAAATAAATGTTATGATTACGATTGCAATATAAGCCATAAAAATACCGGTTGCCGCGCTTTTAGCGGGCACATATGTCATTATAAGTACGCCGCATATAAAAAGCAAGCATATACGCGCACATAAAAAAAGGAGCGGTCAGCCGCTCCTTTTTTTATGTGATTTAATTTTAAACTCCTAAAAGCTTTTTGACCGCCGCCTGCATTTTTTCAAGCGCTTCTTCCGCTTCGGCCTTGTTGCGTGATTTTACCGAATAGTAAATTTTGAGCTTGGGTTCTGTACCCGAAGGACGCACGCAGATAAAGCTGCCGTTTTCCAGCTCGTAATATACGCAGTTGGTGAGGGGGGAGCCTATTTCGGAAACGGCGCCCGTGGCTATATCCGTTTTTATGTTCTTGGAATAATCCCTTACCGAAGAAACCTTGTAAATATCGAACTCTTTGGCGGGGTTGACTTTAAGAGAATCCACGACGGCGTTCATATCCTTCATTGCGTTAAGACCTTTGAACGGTATCGAAACGTTGCAATCGAGAACATAGCCGTATTCGCTGTAAATTTCCTGCAATCTCTGGTAAA
>CAMWMZ010000015.1 GCA_947175485.1 uncultured Clostridia bacterium | reverse complement strand
CCATACCAAAATAAAAATAAATAAAACCGCGCGGCGGTTTATCGCCGGGGCGCTTTCGGTTTATAAAATTTCACTGCGCAAACTTCAAGATACCACGTTTCTGGGCTTACCCTCTATATAAAGGCGCAGATTTTCCGCCACAATGCCCAACAGCCTTTCGCGCGTGTCGTGCGCCGTCCACGCCACGTGCGGCGTTATAATGCAATTCTCTGCACCGTATAAAGGATTATCCGCGCGCATCGGCTCAACCGCAACAGTATCGGCGGCAAAGCCTGCAAGCCTGCCGCTGTTAAGCGCGTCGGCAACAGCGCCCTCGTCCACCAGCCCGCCGCGTGCGGTGTTGATAATAACGGCGGATTTTTTCATAAGCGCAAGCGCTTTCCCGTCAATCATTTTCGCAGTCTTTTCCGTAAGAGGACAATGCAAAGAAAGTATGTCGCACTCCCTCAGCATCTCCTCGAAAGATACGTTTTTATAAGGGCAGTTTTCGGGTTTCGTACGCGTACATACCAAAACCTTTGCCCCGAACGCGTCCGCGATTTTCGCAACCGCTCTGCCTATATTTCCGTAACCGTAAACGCCGAACGTTTTTCCGTAAAGCTCCGCCGTGGGGTAAGGGAAATATGTAAAGGTTTTGCTCTTTATCCAGTCGCCGCGCTTGACCGAAGCGGTATATTCGTTGATTTTGCCGTATAACGCAAGCAAAAGCGCAAAAGTGTGTTGGCTCACCGCATGGGTAGAATAATCGGGCGCGTTGCAAACGGTCACCCCGTGTCTGCGGCAGGCTTCGATATCCACAACGTTATAACCGGTGGCAAACGTTCCCACGTATTTTATGTTCGGGCAGGCGGAAAGCAAAGCCTCGTCCACTTCCACTTTATTTACAATCAAAGCGTCTGCGTCGGCGCAAAGCGCAAACAGCTCTTCCCTCGTAATTTCGCCGAAGAATTTACACTCCCCCAGCTTTTCAAACAGTTTAAAATCCAGATCGCCGTTCGTCACGGCGCTCGTATTGATTGCTATACGCATATACACTCCCTATTTCGTAATATCGTAGCTCAGATTTATAAGTTTTTCAATCTCTTCCCTCGGCACGTCGGAGGATATCACAACCGATATCCAGTGCGTCTTATTCATATGATAAGCGGGCATAATTTTCCCCTCGTACTCGGCACACAGAAAAGCCTGCAAATCGGGCGGACATTTAAGGCATAAAACCGTCCTGTCCTCGGGCACGGGCGCGCCGTAACGCAAAAAATATTTCTCCGTTGCGCGTATAATCAACCCGAACCATACGCCTTTACGTCCTTTCCCGTCCGAACGTCTTAAAACCGTCGAATAAAAATCACCCTTAAACGGCTTGTCGTAATACGCCCCGTCAAGCTTTTTTACGCAGCTTAAAATATCCTCTTTTGAAATCATTTCGGTTATTGTAACAAATTTTTTTATAAATTGCAATTATTTTCCAAACAGGTCTGTACAAACGCAAAATCGGTGATATAATATAATCGGTTATGGAAAATATCAGATTTATCACCATGGGCGAGCTTTTGCTGAGGCTTTCGCCCCCCAACTACGAAAAAATCCGCACCACCGACGAATTTAAGGTAACTTACGGCGGGGCGGAGGCAAACGTCGCCGCGGCGCTCTCCAACCTCGGGGTAGACGCGTCGTATTTTACGGTCGTGCCCGAAAGCTCCATAGGCAAAGCGGCGATAAGATATCTCAGAAGCAACGACGTCCACTGTTCGCCGTGCATTTACGCGCCCGAAGGCAGAATGGGCATTTACTTTCTTGAAGAAGGCTTCGGCGTCCGCTCGTCAAAGGTCACCTACGACCGCAAGGATTCCGCGTTCGCAAAATACGATTTTTCAACCGTAGACTTTAAAGAAAAGCTCAAAGGCTTCACCTGGCTGCATTTATCGGGTATAACCCCCGCGCTTTCCCAAAGCTGCCGCAAGCTCGTATCGCTTGCGCTTAAAGCCGCCAAAGAGCTTAAAATAACGGTCAGCTTCGATTGCAACTTCCGTTCCGCGCTGTGGGGCTGGCAGGAAGCGCGCGACTGCATAACCGAATATCTTCCGTATGTAGACGTGCTGTTCGGAATAGAGCCTATAAACCTGCGCGACGAAAACGGCAAAGATATGAAAGACGGGCTGTCCATGAACCCGACCTATAAGGAACAAGACAGAATTTTCCGCGAATTGCACAAGCGCTACAACTTCAAGGCTATCGGCAGGCACGTCAGATACGTACACAGCGGCAGTGAAAACAGCTTGAAAGCGTTTATGTGGTACAACGGCGAAACTTATGAAAGCCGCACCTTCCGCTTTAATATACTTGACCGCGTCGGCGGCGGCGACGCTTTTGCAAGCGGTATGATTTACGCGATTATGCGCAATATGCCCCCCGATGAAATAGTCAATTTTGCCGTCGCGTCGTCCGTAATAAAGCACACTATGCACGGCGACTTCAATATCACCGACGACGAAGAAAGCATCATAAAACTAATGAATCAGGAATACGAAATAAGAAGATAACATAAAACAATCGCCGCCCGCGGAATTATCCGCGGGCGGCTTCGTTTTTATTCGTCTGTATTTTTAAAATCAGCCTATCCCCAGCGCGCCGAAAACATTCCACTGGCTGAACACCACAACCGCCACAAGGGATATCGTGGACATAATTTTGATAAGTATATCCAAAGAAGGTCCTACCGTGTCCTTCAACGGGTCGCCGACCGTGTCGCCTACCACCGCCGCGTCATGCGCGGGGGAGCCTTTGCCTACGTTTTCAACCTCGTTGCCGTTTTCGTCCTTTTCGTTAAGACCGCCCGCCTCGATATACTTTTTCGCGTTATCCCACGCGCCGCCCGCGTTTCCGCAGAAGAGCGCAAGCATAATCGCGGTAACCGTCGCGCCTATAAGCACGCCGCCTACGAAATAAGGTCCGAAGATAAAGCCCGTAACAAGCGGGAACAAAATGCAGAATATGCAGGGCACGCGCATTTCTTTAAGAGCGCCCTGCGACGATATCGAAATACAAGTCTTGTAATCGGGCTTTTCCGTACCTTCGAGAATACCCGGAATTTCGCGGAACTGTCTGCGCACCTCTTCAACCATCTTACGCGCGGCCTTTGCAACCGCCTCGATTAAAAGTCCCGAAAAGAAGAACGGCAAAGCCGCGCCGCAAAGCGCTCCGCACAAAACAAGCGGGTTCATCATATTCAGAATAAGGTTTTCAATCAGGTTTATATCCGAAAATGCAAACAGATACGAGGTCATAAGCGACAAAGCCGCAAACGCCGCCGAACCGATTGCAAAGCCCTTGCCGATTGCCGCCGTGGTATTGCCCACGCTGTCAAGCTTATCGGTAATCTCGCGCACCTCGGGGTCAAGCTCGCTCATTTCCGCAATGCCGCCCGCGTTGTCCGAAATAGGCCCGTAAGTATCAACCGAAACGGTCGCCGCCACGAAAGAAAGCATACCGAACGCGGCGCACGCTATTCCGTACATACCCGCAAGCGCATAAGAGCCGTAAATAGCCACTACAAGCACCACAACGGGGAGCATACAGCTTATCATACCGTTTGCAAGTCCCTGCGTAACCGTGAGCGCAGGGCCCTCCTTAGAAGCCTTAGAAATCTTTTTCGTCGGCTTATAGTCGTAGCTCGTGTAGTATTCGGAGATAACGCCTATAACTATACCCGCGGCAATACCGCAAACCGCGGCAAGCCAGGGGGAAAACGCACCCGCTTTAAAGCCTATTCCGTTCGCCGTAAGGTGTTCGGGGCTTGCGTTTCTGAACATAAAATAGCTCACAACGCACCCCGCGGCAACGGTAAGCCCCGCCGCAATCCAGGTTGCAATATTCAGCTCCATATGCACGTTTTTGGATAATCTCGGTTTTAAAACTATGTAAGAAATACCTATAATGCACGCCAAAAGTCCGCACCCCGCAAAAACCAACGGGAACAAAAGCATACTCTGCAAAAGCGCCGTATCGGGAATCATGCTGTGCATAAACAGCTCTCCCGCAAGAATTATCGCGGATAAAATCGCGCCCACATAGCTTTCCAAAAGGTCGCTGCCAAGTCCCGCAACGTCGCCCACGTTGTCGCCCACGTTATCCGCAATAGTAGCGGGGTTTCTCGGGTCGTCCTCAGGAATATGGGCTTCCGTTTTACCTACAAGGTCAGCGCCCATATCTGCGGCCTTCGTGTAAATACCACCGCCCACGCGGTTGAACATCGCAATTATCGAACAGCCCAGCGCATAGCCCGAAAGGGTCATCGTAAACGAGGTTTCAAGCCCGATAAAGTTCTTTTGGTGAACGCCGTTGGCTATATCCGCAATCTGCCCGTTCGCAAGTCCGAAAATGCAGTAAACGAAAACTATTCCCAAAAGCGCAAAGCCCGCAACGCATAAGCCCATTACCGAACCGCCCTTGAAAGCAACTTTAAGCGTCTTGCCCAAATCCTTGCTCTGCCGCGCCGTGTTGGTAACACGCACGTTGGAATAGGTCGCGATTTTCATGCCTACCCAGCCAGCCGAAGCACTCATAACCGCTCCTATAACAAACGCAATCGCCGCCTGCCAGCTGATAACCACAAGCACCACAACCGCTATTACCGAACCGATTATCGCAACAAGCTTATACTCGTATTTGATAAACGCGTTCGCGCCTATGCGGATTGCCCCCGCGATATCCCCCATTTTCTCCGTGCCCTCTTCAAGCTTTTTAACGCAGAAATAGTTGAACACCGCATACGCAATAGCGAGTATTATCGCAACGCCCGCTATTATGATTAACAAGTTCTCCATATTGTCTCCTTATTGTTTATTAAACAATATTATGATAACACACGGTTTTGTGAATTGCAATATGCAAAAATAAAAAAGACCCCCGCGGAAATCCACACCTTTGCTCCGCGGGGCGCTTTTTATTTATGCTTCAACTAACGAGAGGTTAAAACATTGTCCGTTTAAAAATTCCATATGTATTTTTTTACCGTCGCAATAAATTTTAGCAACAAACTGTTCCTTTAAAAGCAGATAAATTTCGTTTAAAAGCTCTTCCTTGGGGAATGCTTTTTCTTTAACGCATAATTGCGAAATTAAATTTTTCAACTGTATCTCCGTTTTTTGCAGTTTTTAACGTTTTTCCGTTTATGCAATTTGTTTTAAAAGCGATTAAAGCCCGACTCCGCGGAATTTTTTGCCGTACACTTCAACAAACCCGCAATCACCCGCGGCAAAGCTTAACGTTTATTTTCCAAAAACTTTCCGTCCGTTTAATACATAAATTAACTGTAATTAATTTTATTTTTTTAGTCACGCTTGACTATTAATTTAATTATATTAAACGATTGCGTTTTTGTCAATAAAATTCAAACATATTTGACTAAAATATTCGTAAGAGGTGGGCTATGCGACTAAAAGAACTAAGATTAGATAAAAATTTGTCACAAGACCAAATTGCAAAAATAATAAAAACAAGTCAAAGAAGTATCAGCCGTTGGGAGAGCGGAATTTATGAACCTACCGCGTCCGCGCTTATTGCGCTTGCGGACTTTTTTAAAGTTTCGGTAGATTATTTATTAAACCGCGAAGACGAATTCGGTAATATTGTAATTCAAGGCGAAGAGCGCAGCTACACGCGCGAAGAAAACAAAATTATAGAAGATTACCGCAAGCTTCCGCCTCATCTTCAATCGATAATCAAAGAAACCATTAAAACCTTTACGGAAAAATAACCGTAAATATCAAAACGTAATAAGCGCCCCCGCCGTCGGCGGGGGCGCTTTCATTAATTTTATTTGGCTTTATTCTTTGGGCAAACTCTTTAAATATTCGTCCATGGCCTTTGCAACGCGTTTAGAGGTTTCAACCGCCTCCACAACGGTTTTCGCCCCGCGCACAACGTCGCCGGAGGCAAAAATGCCCTCTCTTGCGGTAGAACCGTCATCGGGATTTATTTTTGCAAGTCCGCGCTCGTTAACCTCCAACCCCTTTGTCTGCGTCAAAATAAGGTTAGAAGGTCTTTGGGAAACGCAAATCATAACCGAATCCGCCTTCATAAGCTCGGGCTTGTCGGAGGTATAAATTACTTTATGGTTTTCATCGCACTTCGTATCCGCGAATATTACGCCCTCGTCGGTGATTTCAACGGGCGCCTTGTTGAAAATAAACTGCGCGCCCTCTATTTCCGCGTATTCCTTTTCTTCTTCGCTTGCGGTATATCTGTCGCTGCGCACAACTACTTTAACGTCGCTTACTCCGCGGCGCAAAGCCGTGCGCGCCACGTCCATTGCAACGTTGCCCGCGCCTATAACTATTACGCTGTCGCCCAGCTCATAAACTTCGGGGTTGGCAAGATAATGCACTCCGTAATGAACATGCCCCAGCGTTTCCCCCTTAATGTTCAAAGTCACCGGCCAGGAAACGCCCGTGCCGATTGAAATTGCTTTAAACCCGTCGCGGAACAATTCTTCTACGCTTATTGCTTTACCGATGGTAATATTGAATTTCAGCTTAATGCCGAGCTTGCGCATAAGCTTTTCATACTTGTCCACAATCGATTTTGGCAAACGGAATTCGGGTATGCCGTAACGCAGTACGCCGCCGATATGCGGCTTGCTTTCGAACACGGTAACGTCGTAGCCGAGCTGCGCCATTTTCAGCGAAATAGTTATTCCCGCCGGACCCGCGCCGACTACCGCCACTTTAATTCCGTTGGGCGGCGCTTTTTCAAGCTCCAGATTGTCAAGATAATACGAAGAAACAAAGTTTTCAATCGTGCTTATCTCAACGGGCTCGCCCTTTATTCCGCGTACGCAATGCCCTTGGCATTGGTTGCCGTGGTTGCACACAATAGAACATATTACAGATAGGGGATTGTTCTCGAATACTATTCTCCCCGCCTCTTTTATATCCCCCGCCAAAAACAAAGAAATCATTTGCGGTATGGGCGTATTTACAGGACACCCGGGCCGGCATAAAGGCTTTTTACAGTTTAAACATCTTTTCGCTTCCGCTATAACGTTATGCGCCACTTAGCACCTCTCATAAATTATTTTTTATATCTTCTATCATTTTCGCGTATTCTTCGTCGGAAAGATAAACCTTTTGCGGGTTCATCGTAAACGTTCCGCCCCATTCGTCCCCGCCCTCGTATTTCGGGCAAAGATGAAAATGCAAATGGCAGCCCGTATCTCCGTATGCGCCGTAATTCAGCTTATCGGGCTTAAACGTCTTGTGTATCGCCTTTGCCGCGCGGTTTACGTCCGCGAAAAACGCGTTGCGCTCCTCTTCGGAAATATCCACAATCTCGCTCACGTGGTCTTTATACGCTACGATACACCTGCCGCGTTTGGACTGTTCCTTGAATAAAATAAGCGTGCTCACCGATAAATCGCAGATTTTAATTCCGAATTTAGCCAAAGGCTCGCCGCCAACGCAATATCCGCAGCTGCAGTCTTTCATATTATTCCCCCTTGCGTAAATTTTAACATATCAATTCTAACACGCATTTTTACATTATTCAAGGGGTATTTTAAAATAAATGCTTAATAAAATCCCCGCCCCGCGCAAATTTCGCGCGGGGCGGGGATTAAAATGCCGAAATATTTTTTATATTGCCGTTAAGCCTGTAATTCCGCCGTAAAGGTATACGTCCCCGTAACGCTTAAAGACGAACCGTCCGCCGAAGGCGTCATAGTTATATTAAAGAAATTACTGCCGACGACAGCGCTGAAGCCGTAAGAACCGTTTCCGTTATCGGTCAACTGCGTTTCTTCGCTTGTTTCAGTGCCGAGGTTTATCGTTCCCCTGAACCTCGTATTGGATATAACCGCGGTTTTTGCCGCCGCGTCTATCTCGATTGTAATTTCATATTTGAAAGAACTGCTTACCGCGTCGCCCTTATAACTGCCCGACTGCAATCCGCCGGCAACCGCTTCCTCTACCTTTTCAACCTTTACGATAATATTATTCGCCGCGGCGGTAACGGCAAGGGTGTGCTCGCTTCCCGCCTCGAACTCTTTTTCATAGCCGTCAAGGAATTTTTCGGGAGTAGGAGGAAACAGATGCGGGTCGTTAAATCCGTCTAAAACGCATTTTGCGACTTTAATTTTGTTTCCGTCATAATCCCAGTAAACGCTGATTTTGTATTTTCCCTCTTCCTCCGTGTTGAAAACAAAATAATATACCTCGTTACTCTTGCTCTCGGAAGAATACTCTTCCCCGACGGTAAGCGTTATCGGATTATCCTCCGACGAACCGGGTGCGGGCGCAGGCTCTTCCACCGTTTTAACCGTAAAGGAAACAACAGTGCCGCTTGCGGGCTTAACCGCAATAAAATTGAGATATCCGTATCTTTCGTTGTCCGAAAGCCTTATAGGCTCGCCGTCCGCAATGGCTATGCGGTCCTCGATCTGCCCCTTTGCGCCTACGCCTATATTGCAGAAGTAAAATTCCGTGCCCGCGGCAAATCCGCTGAATTCGAGCCATTGATTTTTATACGCGCCCAAATCGAAATAAACGTACCCGAAGCCCCTTTCAAGACTTGCCGAATTCATCTCTCCCGCGTCGGAAGCGTTCAAATCCTTTTTGATTTCAACGGCGGTGCGCGCCTTTTCAAGTGTGTCCGCGGGAGTTTTGCTCCATTCCCCGCCCTCACGCGTATACACGTCTATAGAAGCAACCTTGCTGCCGTTGAAATTGATTTTTATTTTAATGTTATAATAATCGTATAACCCGTTATACGTTTCCCTCACCCTCAGGGTGTAGCACTCTCCGTCAAATTCCACAGCCCAAGCAACGTCAACCGTCGAGCTGCCGAATCTGACTGCGGGTACGTCGCCCGCTTCGGATACGTTTAACTTATACGTTTCGCCCTCGTACTCTTCCACGTCAACGAACGGCATGGAAAGCCCCGAAAGGCTTACCCTTGCATTGAATTGCTTAACAACCGCGCTGATACGGTGCATGCCCTCTTCTAAAAAATAATTCTGCGACCAATAATCCGAATACGTAAAATCCGCAATCTGCGTTTCGTCGTCAAGGCGGAAATCGAAGCCGTTTCCGTCCTCAGGCTTGCTTATACTTACAATATAACTGCCTGCGTGCTCAACGTTAAAATATTCCGAGTCCTTGACCTCGACGGAAAATCCGTCGGCAGTCACCGCGTAAATTTCTTTCCATTTTGCATATAAAACCGTGTTGCTTTTCACGCTGTCCGCAAAAAAGTCCCACCTGTTCTCGCACGCGGCTTCTTTATACCAGCCCCCGAACACGTAACCGTCGGTTATCGGGTCGTCGGGCTTTTTCGGCTTTCCGCCTACGGCGACAACCTCGGACTGAGGCGCATTTCCGCGCCCCTGCACGTCAAACGTTACGTTATGTCCCCACGAAGCGTAAAGCGTTATATCCGAGCTCACCGTATCTTTATCGAAGTCCCACTCCTCGCCGAGCTGCGCGTCCTTATACCAACCTAAAAACACGTATCCGTCCGCGGTCGGGTCGTCGGGCTTTTGCACTTTATCGCCTTCCGCAAGCCCCGTAACCGCCTGCGGCGCACTGCCGTGCCCCTGCACGTCGAACGTTACGGTGTATAGCGCCCCGCTGCACGCGGCGGCAAAAATTCCCGCGCAAACGCACAATACGGTCAACAGTGTTGCAAGCAACAGCCTTTTTGTTTTCATAATTCACTCCTTTAACAAACCGTTAACGTTTATTATTGCGTGTTAACTGCGTAACACGCAATAAGCCCGCGCGGGCTTATTCAAAAAAATTACCTTACTCACAGTATAAGCGTGAATAAGGTAATATGTCAATAGATTTTTGTATTAATATTTATTTTTTATGAATAAAATTCAAAATATTTGTGCATAAATGCATAAATTAATATTTTTCGCGTTTTGTATAAGTCGTATGCAGCAATTCGTGCGCCTTATGCGAATTAGGCTCGCCGAAAAACTCCTTATAAAGCGTTTCAACCGCGGGCGTGTCGTGCGAACAACGGATTTTCTTATCCGCGTCGTAATCGTAAAGCGCCTGCGCGCGCAGCGTTTTCAAATCGATGTTGTTGCGCACCTCGTCGTGCACGTAGGGCTGACCGCCTCCGTTTATACAGCCGCCGGGGCAAGCCATAATTTCAACAAAGGTATAATCCTTTTCCCCGCTCGAAATCGCGTCAAGCACCTTTCTCGCATTGCCGAGCCCGCTTGCAACCGCCACCTTTACAGTGGTCTTGCCCACCGTGTATTCCGCCTCTTTAACTCCTTCCGTTCCGCGCACTTCTTTAAACTCCAAAGGCGCGCCCTTGCCGCCGAGCTTCACCGCCGCAGTGCGCAAAGCCGCCTCCATAACTCCGCCCGTCGCACCGAAAATCGCACCCGCGCCCGAAGCCTCGCCAAAGGGCTTATCGAACTCGCCGTCGGGCAGATTTGCAAAGTCTATACCCGCCTCTTTAATCATTTTGGCAAGCTCGCGCGTAGTAAGCGCCGCGTCGGTATAATTGCCCAGCTCCTCGCGCGCAACCTCGAATTTCTTCGCCGTGCAGGGGATAACCGATACGACGTAAAGATTTTTCGGGTCTATGCCGTGCTTTTGGCAATAGTAAGTTTTAAGCACCGCAGAAAACATTTCCTGAGGGGATTTACATGTGGATAAGTTGGGTATATACCGGGGGTAATAGTGTTCGAGGAACTTAACCCAACCGGGGCAGCAGCTTGTGAACATCGGCACGGGTTTGCCGCTATTAAGCCTGTCTAAAAGCTCGTTCGCCTCCTCCATAATCGTGAGGTCGGCGGTAATATCCATATTGAAGCATTTAACGTCGCCAAGCTGTTTTATCGCGGTAATCATCTTGCCTTCCGCGTTCGTACCTGCGGGCAGCCCGAAAGCTTCTCCCAGTGTCGCCCTCACGGAAGGCGCGGTATAAAACACCACCTGCTTGTCGGGGTTTACTATCGCTCCCCATACGTCAGCAACCGCGCTCTTTTCATAGAGCGCGCCTACGGGGCAAGCAACAACGCACTGCCCGCAGTTAACGCAAGGGGTAAACGCAAGAGAGACGTCGTAAGGTGAGCCTATAACCTTGGCGTATCCGCGGTTCTTAGGTCCGATTGCGCCTATCGTCTGTCTTTCACACGCGGCTACACAGCGCGTACACATGATACATTTGGAATTGTCGCGCACAACCGAAGCCGATAAATCGTCGATGGGCTTCAAATCGTGGTCTGTGCCGAATTTATCCTCTTCCGCATTGTATTCGAGCGCAAGCTTTTGCAATTCGCAATTCATGGAACGCACACAGCTTAAGCACTTCTTTTTATGCGTGGATAAAATAAGCTCTATCGTGGTCTTGCGGGATTTTCTTACGCGCGGAGTGTTCGTACGCACCTCCATACCCTCGCTTACGGGGTAAACGCAAGCCGCCACAAGCCCCCTTGCGCCCGTAGCCTCGACAAGGCAAAGGCGGCACGACCCCACGCACTGAACGTCTTTCAAATAACAAAGCGTAGGAATTCTTACGTTGGCGAGCTTTGCCGCCTGCAATATAGTGGAACCTTCGGGCACACTCACGGGTATGCCGTTTATTTTGAGATTAATCATAATATATGCGCCCTCCTTTTACTTTTTAACTATCGCGCTGAACTTGCAATGCGCTATACACTGCCCGCACTTTATGCACTTTGCCGTGTCTATTTCGTGCACGCTCTTAACCGCGCCGGATATTGCGTTCGCGGGGCAGTTTCTCGCGCAAAGCGTACAGCCGCGGCACTTGTCGGGCTCTATATAATAATTCAAAAGCGATTTGCACACGCCCGCGGGGCATTTCTTTTCATAAATATGCGCGGTATATTCTTCGCCGAAATGCTCCATAGCGGAAAGAACGGGGTTGGGAGCGGACTGCCCGAGCGCGCAAAGTGAAGAACTCTTCATATGTTCGGCAATATCCTTGATTTTTTCAAGGTCGGCAGGCTCGCCTTTGCCTGAACATATCTTATCCAACGTTTCCAAAAGCCTTTTCGTGCCTATACGGCAGGGCGTACATTTGCCGCAGCTTTCGTCCGCCGTAAATTCAAGGTAGAATTTGGCGATATCCACCATACAGGTGTCCTCGTCCATAACGATAAGTCCGCCCGAGCCCATCATAGAGCCGATTGCCACGAGATTATCGAAATCCATGCCTATATCTATGTGTTTTGCAGGTATGCACCCGCCGGAAGGTCCGCCCGTCTGCGCCGCCTTGAAAGCCTTTCCGTCGGGAATTCCCCCGCCTATATCATAGACTATCGTGCGCAAGGTCGTACCCATCGGCACTTCCACAAGCCCTACGTTATGTATTTTTCCGCCGACGGCGAAAACCTTTGTGCCCTTGCTCCTTTCCGTTCCTATGGAAGAGAACCAGTGATAACCGTTAAGGATTATGGGCGCGATATTCGCCCACGTTTCAACGTTATTCAAAACGGTAGGTTTTTTGAAAAGTCCGCACTGCGCGGAAAACGGCGGGCGGGGTCTGGGCTCTCCGCGGTGACCCTCTATACTCGCCATAAGCGCGGTTTCTTCGCCGCATACGAACGCGCCCGCGCCAAGTCTTACGTGTATATCGAAATCGAAGCCGCTGCCTAAAATATCTTTGCCCAAAAGCCCGTATTTGCGCGCCTGTTCTATGGCCATATTCAGCCTTTCAACCGCAATGGGATATTCCGCACGTACGTATATATATCCCTCTTTCGCGCCCACGGCGTAGCCCGCAATAGCCATCGCCTCCAACACACAGTGAGGGTCGCCTTCCAGAACGGATCTGTCCATAAACGCGCCGGGGTCGCCCTCGTCGGCGTTACAGCAAACGTATTTGGGCTCGCCCTGCGCCATGCGCGTAAACTTCCACTTCGTACCTGTGGGGAAGCCCGCGCCGCCTCTGCCGCGCAATCCCGATTTCTGAATTTCTTCGATAACTCCGTCGGGCGTCATTTCGAAAAGCGCGCGCGCAAGCGCCGAATAGTCGCCCGCGCCTATTGCTTCTTCAATGCTTTCCGCCGCGATAACTCCGCAGTTGCGCAGCGCCACGCGCATCTGATGCTTATAAAAAGGAATTTCGGAAAAGGGAATAACGCTTCCGTCGTCGTGTACCGTTTCCGCATATAAAAGCTCTTTTACGATTTCCCCGCCCTTTACAAGGTGCTTTTCGGCAACCGTTTTAGCGTGCTCGGGGGTCATCTGGGAATAGAATGCGCCCTCGGGATAAACTATCATAATAGGGCCGAGCGCGCAAAGCCCGAAGCAGCCCGTCTTTACGATTAAAACGTCGTTTATGCCCAGCTCTTCAAAGGATTTTTCAAGCTGCTCTATAACCTGCAAAGAATGCGACGAGGTACAGCCCGTACCGCCGCAAACGAGCACCTGCTTTCTGTAACCCGTGCGGGGGGCGAGTTTTTCCGCCTGCTCGCGCACGATTCTTCTGACGTTTATTAATTCCGCTTTTTCCGCGGCTAATTTTTTAAGCTGTTCTACAGTCATTTTTCCGCACCTCAATCCTGCATATATTTATCGAGGATACCCTTTACGTCCCGCGGGGTAAGCCTGCCGTAAACTTCGCCGTCTACAATCATTACCGGCGCAAGTCCGCACGCGCCGACGCAGCGGCAGCTTTCGATAGAAAACTTTTTATCCGGAGTACACTCGCCGCAACGCACGCGCAGCTCGTGCTCCACCGCCTCTAAAATTTTATCCGAGCCCTTTACGTAGCAAGCCGTTCCTAAACAAATGCTTACCTTGTGCTTGCCCTTGGGCGTGAGGGAAAACTGTGAATAAAAGGTTGCTACGCCGTAAACCTCCGCCAAAGGAATGTTAAGCTCCTCTGCGATAATCGTCTGCACCTCTGCGGGAAGATAGCCGTAGATGTTCTGCGCCTCGTGCAAAACGGGCATAAGCGCGCCTTTTTCGCCGCGGTTAGCCTCTATGCACGCCAAAAGCTCAGCCATCTGCTCCTTCGTTCCCTCGAATGGATTTTGTGACATGGAATTCTCCTTATGAAAATTAATCGATAAACCGATACTTATTATATCACGGTATTTTCACAAAAGAAAATATTTTCGACCCGCTTTTACAAAATTTTCGTGTAAAATATTAACAAAGCCGCCGCCCCGCGCTTATCGATAAGCGCGGGGCGGCGGCTTTGTTAATATTTTACACGAAAATTTTGTAAAAGCGGGTCGAAAATATTTTCTTTTGTGAAAATACCGTGATATAATAAGTATCGGTTTATCGATTAATTTTCATAAGGAGAATTCCATGTCACAAAATCCATTCGAGGGAACGAAGGAGCAGATGGCTGAGCTTTTGGCGTGCATAGAGGCTAACCGCGGCGAAAAAGGCGCGCTTATGCCCGTTTTGCACGAGGCGCAGAACATCTACGGCTATCTTCCCGCAGAGGTGCAGACGATTATCGCAGAGGAGCTTAACATTCCTTTGGCGGAGGTTTACGGCGTAGCAACCTTTTATTCACAGTTTTCCCTCACGCCCAAGGGCAAGCACAAGGTAAGCATTTGTTTAGGAACGGCTTGCTACGTAAAGGGCTCGGATAAAATTTTAGAGGCGGTGGAGCACGAGCTGCGCGTGCGTTGCGGCGAGTGTACTCCGGATAAAAAGTTTTCTATCGAAAGCTGCCGCTGCGTCGGCGCGTGCGGACTTGCGCCGGTAATGATTGTAGACGGCGAAGTTTACGGCAGGCTTACCCCGCGGGACGTAAAGGGTATCCTCGATAAATATATGCAGGATTGAGGTGCGGAAAAATGACTGTAGAACAGCTTAAAAAATTAGCCGCGGAAAAAGCGGAATTAATAAACGTCAGAAGAATCGTGCGCGAGCAGGCGGAAAAACTCGCCCCCCGCACGGGTTACAGAAAGCAGGTGCTCGTTTGCGGCGGTACGGGCTGTACCTCGTCGCATTCTTTGCAGGTTATAGAGCAGCTTGAAAAATCCTTTGAAGAGCTGGGCATAAACGACGTTTTAATCGTAAAGACGGGCTGCTTCGGGCTTTGCGCGCTCGGCCCTATTATGATAGTTTATCCCGAGGGCGCATTCTATTCCCAGATGACCCCCGAGCACGCTAAAACGGTTGCCGAAAAGCACCTTGTAAAGGGCGGGGAAATCGTAAAAGAGCTTTTATATGCGGAAACGGTACACGACGACGGAAGCGTTATTCCCTTTTCCGAAATTCCTTTTTATAAGCATCAGATGCGCGTGGCGCTGCGCAACTGCGGAGTTATCGCGGCGGAAAGCATTGAAGAAGCAATAGGCGCGGGCGACTATTCGGCGCTTGCGCGCGCGCTTTTCGAAATGACGCCCGACGGAGTTATCGAAGAAATTCAGAAATCGGGATTGCGCGGCAGAGGCGGCGCGGGCTTCCCCACAGGTACGAAGTGGAAGTTTACGCGCATGGCGCAGGGCGAGCCCAAATACGTTTGCTGTAACGCCGACGAGGGCGACCCCGGCGCGTTTATGGACAGATCCGTTCTGGAAGGCGACCCTCACTGTGTGTTGGAGGCGATGGCTATTGCGGGCTACGCCGTGGGCGCGAAAGAGGGATATATATACGTACGTGCGGAATATCCCATTGCGGTTGAAAGGCTGAATATGGCCATAGAACAGGCGCGCAAATACGGGCTTTTGGGCAAAGATATTTTAGGCAGCGGCTTCGATTTCGATATACACGTAAGACTTGGCGCGGGCGCGTTCGTATGCGGCGAAGAAACCGCGCTTATGGCGAGTATAGAGGGTCACCGCGGAGAGCCCAGACCCCGCCCGCCGTTTTCCGCGCAGTGCGGACTTTTCAAAAAACCTACCGTTTTGAATAACGTTGAAACGTGGGCGAATATCGCGCCCATAATCCTTAACGGTTATCACTGGTTCTCTTCCATAGGAACGGAAAGGAGCAAGGGCACAAAGGTTTTCGCCGTCGGCGGAAAAATACATAACGTAGGGCTTGTGGAAGTGCCGATGGGTACGACCTTGCGCACGATAGTCTATGATATAGGCGGGGGAATTCCCGACGGAAAGGCTTTCAAGGCGGCGCAGACGGGCGGACCTTCCGGCGGGTGCATACCTGCAAAACACATAGATATAGGCATGGATTTCGATAATCTCGTGGCAATCGGCTCTATGATGGGCTCGGGCGGACTTATCGTTATGGACGAGGACACCTGTATGGTGGATATCGCCAAATTCTACCTTGAATTTACGGCGGACGAAAGCTGCGGCAAATGTACGCCCTGCCGTATAGGCACGAAAAGGCTTTTGGAAACGTTGGATAAGATATGTTCAGGCAAAGGCGAGCCTGCCGACCTTGAAAAAATCAAGGATATTGCCGAACATATGAAGAGTTCTTCACTTTGCGCGCTCGGGCAGTCCGCTCCCAACCCCGTTCTTTCCGCTATGGAGCATTTCGGCGAAGAATATACCGCGCATATTTATGAAAAGAAATGCCCCGCGGGCGTGTGCAAATCGCTTTTGAATTATTATATAGAGCCCGACAAGTGCCGCGGCTGTACGCTTTGCGCGAGAAACTGCCCCGCGAACGCAATATCCGGCGCGGTTAAGAGCGTGCACGAAATAGACACGGCAAAGTGCATAAAGTGCGGGCAGTGTATAGCGCATTGCAAGTTCAGCGCGATAGTTAAAAAGTAAAAGGAGGGCGCATATATTATGATTAATCTCAAAATAAACGGCATACCCGTGAGTGTGCCCGAAGGTTCCACTATATTGCAGGCGGCAAAGCTCGCCAACGTAAGAATTCCTACGCTTTGTTATTTGAAAGACGTTCAGTGCGTGGGGTCGTGCCGCCTTTGCCTTGTCGAGGCTACGGGCGCAAGGGGGCTTGTGGCGGCTTGCGTTTACCCCGTAAGCGAGGGTATGGAGGTGCGTACGAACACTCCGCGCGTAAGAAAATCCCGCAAGACCACGATAGAGCTTATTTTATCCACGCATAAAAAGAAGTGCTTAAGCTGTGTGCGTTCCATGAATTGCGAATTGCAAAAGCTTGCGCTCGAATACAATGCGGAAGAGGATAAATTCGGCACAGACCACGATTTGAAGCCCATCGACGATTTATCGGCTTCGGTTGTGCGCGACAATTCCAAATGTATCATGTGTACGCGCTGTGTAGCCGCGTGTGAAAGACAGACGATAGGCGCAATCGGACCTAAGAACCGCGGATACGCCAAGGTTATAGGCTCACCTTACGACGTCTCTCTTGCGTTTACCCCTTGCGTTAACTGCGGGCAGTGCGTTGTTGCTTGCCCCGTAGGCGCGCTCTATGAAAAGAGCGCGGTTGCTGACGTATGGGGAGCGATAGTAAACCCCGACAAGCAGGTGGTGTTTTATACCGCGCCTTCCGTGAGGGCGACACTGGGAGAAGCTTTCGGGCTGCCCGCAGGTACGAACGCGGAAGGCAAGATGATTACCGCGATAAAACAGCTTGGCGACGTTAAATGCTTCAATATGGATATTACCGCCGACCTCACGATTATGGAGGAGGCGAACGAGCTTTTAGACAGGCTTAATAGCGGCAAACCCGTGCCGATGTTCACAAGCTGCTGCCCCGGTTGGGTTAAGTTCCTCGAACACTATTACCCCCGGTATATACCCAACTTATCCACATGTAAATCCCCTCAGGAAATGTTTTCTGCGGTGCTTAAAACTTACTATTGCCAAAAGCACGGCATAGACCCGAAAAATCTTTACGTCGTATCGGTTATCCCCTGCACGGCGAAGAAATTCGAGGTTGCGCGCGAGGAGCTGGGCAATTATACCGACGCGGCGCTTACTACGCGCGAGCTTGCCAAAATGATTAAAGAGGCGGGTATAGACTTTGCAAATCTGCCCGACGGCGAGTTCGATAAGCCCTTTGGCGAGGCTTCGGGCGCGGGTGCGATTTTCGGTGCGACGGGCGGAGTTATGGAGGCGGCTTTGCGCACTGCGGCGGTGAAGCTCGGCGGCAAGGGCGCGCCTTTGGAGTTTAAAGAAGTGCGCGGAACGGAAGGAGTTAAAGAGGCGGAATACACGGTGGGCAAGACCACTGTAAAGGTGGCGGTTGCAAGCGGGCTCGGCAATGCGAGAAAGGTGCTTGACGCGATTTCGAGCGGGGAAAAGGATTATACCTTTGTTGAAATTATGGCTTGCCCCGGCGGCTGTATAAACGGAGGCGGTCAGCCCTACGTGCACGACGAGGTGCGCAACAACATCGATTTGAAAACGCTGCGCGCGCAGGCGCTTTACGATTACGACGCGGATAAGAAAATCCGTTGTTCGCACGACACGCCCGCGGTTGAAACGCTTTATAAGGAGTTTTTCGGCGAGCCTAATTCGCATAAGGCGCACGAATTGCTGCATACGACTTATACAAAACGCGAAAAATATTAATTTATGCATTTATGCACAAATATTTTGAATTTTATTCATAAAAAATAAATATTAATACAAAAATCTATTGACATATTACCTTATTCACGCTTATACTGTGAGTAAGGTAATTTTTTTGAATAAGCCCGCGCGGGCTTATTGCGTGTTACGCAGTTAACACGCAATAATAAACGTTAACGGTTTGTTAAAGGAGTGAATTATGAAAACAAAAAGGCTGTTGCTTGCAACACTGTTGACCGTATTGTGCGTTTGCGCGGGAATTTTTGCCGCCGCGTGCAGCGGGGCGCTATACACCGTAACGTTCGACGTGCAGGGGCACGGCAGTGCGCCGCAGGCGGTTACGGGGCTTGCGGAAGGCGATAAAGTGCAAAAGCCCGACGACCCGACCGCGGACGGATACGTGTTTTTAGGTTGGTATAAGGACGCGCAGCTCGGCGAGGAGTGGGACTTCGATAAAGATACGGTGAGCTCGGATATAACGCTTTACGCTTCGTGGGGACATAACGTAACGTTTGACGTGCAGGGGCGCGGAAATGCGCCTCAGTCCGAGGTTGTCGCCGTAGGCGGAAAGCCGAAAAAGCCCGACGACCCGATAACCGACGGTTACGTGTTCGGGGGCTGGTATAAAGAAGCCGCGTGCGAGAACAGGTGGGACTTTTTTGCGGACAGCGTGAAAAGCAACACGGTTTTATATGCAAAATGGAAAGAAATTTACGCGGTGACTGCCGACGGATTTTCCGTCGAGGTCAAGGACTCGGAATATTTTAACGTTGAGCACGCAGGCAGTTATATTGTAAGTATAAGCAAGCCTGAGGACGGAAACGGCTTCGATTTCCGCCTTGACGACGAAACGCAGATTGCGGATTTTACGTATTCGGATTATTGGTCGCAGAATTATTTTTTAGAAGAGGGCATGCACCGTATCAGCGCGGTTGTTAAGCAATTCAATGCAAGGGTAAGCCTTTCGGGGCTTTCCATGCCGTTCGTTGACGTGGAAGAGTACGAGGGCGAAACGTATAAGTTAAACGTATCCGAAGCGGGCGACGTACCCGCAGTCAGATTCGGCAGCTCGACGGTTGACGTTGCTTGGGCTGTGGAATTTGACGGAGAGTGCTACACCCTGAGGGTGAGGGAAACGTATAACGGGTTATACGATTATTATAACATTAAAATAAAAATCAATTTCAACGGCAGCAAGGTTGCTTCTATAGACGTGTATACGCGTGAGGGCGGGGAATGGAGCAAAACTCCCGCGGACACACTTGAAAAGGCGCGCACCGCCGTTGAAATCAAAAAGGATTTGAACGCTTCCGACGCGGGAGAGATGAATTCGGCAAGTCTTGAAAGGGGCTTCGGGTACGTTTATTTCGATTTGGGCGCGTATAAAAATCAATGGCTCGAATTCAGCGGATTTGCCGCGGGCACGGAATTTTACTTCTGCAATATAGGCGTAGGCGCAAAGGGGCAGATCGAGGACCGCATAGCCATTGCGGACGGCGAGCCTATAAGGCTTTCGGACAACGAAAGATACGGATATCTCAATTTTATTGCGGTTAAGCCCGCAAGCGGCACTGTTGTTTCCTTTACGGTTAAAACGGTGGAAGAGCCTGCGCCCGCACCCGGTTCGTCGGAGGATAATCCGATAACGCTTACCGTCGGGGAAGAGTATTCTTCCGAGAGCAAGAGTAACGAGGTATATTATTTTGTTTTCAACACGGAGGAAGAGGGAAAATACAAAATCAGCGTTTACTGGGATTATGACGGAAACAAAATTAAAGTCGCAAAATGCGTTTTAGACGGATTTAACGACCCGCATCTGTTTCCTCCTACTCCCGAAAAATTCCTTGACGGCTATGAAAAAGAGTTCGAGGCGGGAAGCGAGCACACCCTTGCCGTTACCGCCGCGGCGAATAATATTATCGTAAAGGTTGAAAAGGTAGAGGAAGCGGTTGCCGGCGGATTGCAGTCGGGCAGTTATAAGGGCGACGCGGTAAGCAGTTCTTTCAAATATGAAATTACAATCGAGATAGACGCGGCGGCAAAAACCGCGGTTATATCCAATACGAGGTTCAGGGGAACGATAAACCTCGGCACTGAAACAAGCGAAGAAACGCAGTTGACCGATAACGGAAACGGTTCTTACGGCTTCAGCGCTGTCGTCGGCAGTAATTTCTTTAATATAACTATGACGCCTTCGGCGGACGGTTCGTCTTTAAGCGTTACGGGGACGTATACCTTTACGGCGGAATTACAGGCTTAACGGCAATATAAAAAATATTTCGGCATTTTAATCCCCGCCCCGCGCGAAATTTGCGCGGGGCGGGGATTTTATTAAGCATTTATTTTAAAATACCCCTTGAATAATGTAAAAATGCGTGTTAGAATTGATATGTTAAAATTTACGCAAGGGGGAATAATATGAAAGACTGCAGCTGCGGATATTGCGTTGGCGGCGAGCCTTTGGCTAAATTCGGAATTAAAATCTGCGATTTATCGGTGAGCACGCTTATTTTATTCAAGGAACAGTCCAAACGCGGCAGGTGTATCGTAGCGTATAAAGACCACGTGAGCGAGATTGTGGATATTTCCGAAGAGGAGCGCAACGCGTTTTTCGCGGACGTAAACCGCGCGGCAAAGGCGATACACAAGACGTTTAAGCCCGATAAGCTGAATTACGGCGCATACGGAGATACGGGCTGCCATTTGCATTTTCATCTTTGCCCGAAATACGAGGGCGGGGACGAATGGGGCGGAACGTTTACGATGAACCCGCAAAAGGTTTATCTTTCCGACGAAGAATACGCGAAAATGATAGAAGATATAAAAAATAATTTATGAGAGGTGCTAAGTGGCGCATAACGTTATAGCGGAAGCGAAAAGATGTTTAAACTGTAAAAAGCCTTTATGCCGGCCCGGGTGTCCTGTAAATACGCCCATACCGCAAATGATTTCTTTGTTTTTGGCGGGGGATATAAAAGAGGCGGGGAGAATAGTATTCGAGAACAATCCCCTATCTGTAATATGTTCTATTGTGTGCAACCACGGCAACCAATGCCAAGGGCATTGCGTACGCGGAATAAAGGGCGAGCCCGTTGAGATAAGCACGATTGAAAACTTTGTTTCTTCGTATTATCTTGACAATCTGGAGCTTGAAAAAGCGCCGCCCAACGGAATTAAAGTGGCGGTAGTCGGCGCGGGTCCGGCGGGAATAACTATTTCGCTGAAAATGGCGCAGCTCGGCTACGACGTTACCGTGTTCGAAAGCAAGCCGCATATCGGCGGCGTACTGCGTTACGGCATACCCGAATTCCGTTTGCCAAAATCGATTGTGGACAAGTATGAAAAGCTTATGCGCAAGCTCGGCATTAAGCTGAAATTCAATATTACCATCGGTAAAGCAATAAGCGTAGAAGAATTGTTCCGCGACGGGTTTAAAGCAATTTCAATCGGCACGGGCGTTTCCTGGCCGGTGACTTTGAACATTAAGGGGGAAACGCTGGGGCATGTTCATTACGGAGTGCATTATCTTGCCAACCCCGAAGTTTATGAGCTGGGCGACAGCGTAATAGTTATAGGCGCGGGCAACGTTGCAATGGACGTGGCGCGCACGGCTTTGCGCCGCGGAGTAAGCGACGTTAAAGTAGTTGTGCGCAGCGACAGATATACCGCAAGCGAAGAAGAAAAGGAATACGCGGAAATAGAGGGCGCGCAGTTTATTTTCAACAAGGCGCCCGTTGAAATCACCGACGAGGGCGTAATATTCGCGGATACGAAGTGCGATGAAAACCATAAAGTAATTTATACCTCCGACAAGCCCGAGCTTATGAAGGCGGATTCGGTTATGATTTGCGTTTCCCAAAGACCTTCTAACCTTATTTTGACGCAGACAAAGGGGTTGGAGGTTAACGAGCGCGGACTTGCAAAAATAAATCCCGATGACGGTTCTACCGCAAGAGAGGGCATTTTTGCCTCCGGCGACGTTGTGCGCGGGGCGAAAACCGTTGTGGAGGCGGTTGAAACCTCTAAACGCGTTGCAAAGGCCATGGACGAATATTTAAAGAGTTTGCCCAAAGAATAAAGCCAAATAAAATTAATGAAAGCGCCCCCGCCGACGGCGGGGGCGCTTATTACGTTTTGATATTTACGGTTATTTTTCCGTAAAGGTTTTAATGGTTTCTTTGATTATCGATTGAAGATGAGGCGGAAGCTTGCGGTAATCTTCTATAATTTTGTTTTCTTCGCGCGTGTAGCTGCGCTCTTCGCCTTGAATTACAATATTACCGAATTCGTCTTCGCGGTTTAATAAATAATCTACCGAAACTTTAAAAAAGTCCGCAAGCGCAATAAGCGCGGACGCGGTAGGTTCATAAATTCCGCTCTCCCAACGGCTGATACTTCTTTGACTTGTTTTTATTATTTTTGCAATTTGGTCTTGTGACAAATTTTTATCTAATCTTAGTTCTTTTAGTCGCATAGCCCACCTCTTACGAATATTTTAGTCAAATATGTTTGAATTTTATTGACAAAAACGCAATCGTTTAATATAATTAAATTAATAGTCAAGCGTGACTAAAAAAATAAAATTAATTACAGTTAATTTATGTATTAAACGGACGGAAAGTTTTTGGAAAATAAACGTTAAGCTTTGCCGCGGGTGATTGCGGGTTTGTTGAAGTGTACGGCAAAAAATTCCGCGGAGTCGGGCTTTAATCGCTTTTAAAACAAATTGCATAAACGGAAAAACGTTAAAAACTGCAAAAAACGGAGATACAGTTGAAAAATTTAATTTCGCAATTATGCGTTAAAGAAAAAGCATTCCCCAAGGAAGAGCTTTTAAACGAAATTTATCTGCTTTTAAAGGAACAGTTTGTTGCTAAAATTTATTGCGACGGTAAAAAAATACATATGGAATTTTTAAACGGACAATGTTTTAACCTCTCGTTAGTTGAAGCATAAATAAAAAGCGCCCCGCGGAGCAAAGGTGTGGATTTCCGCGGGGGTCTTTTTTATTTTTGCATATTGCAATTCACAAAACCGTGTGTTATCATAATATTGTTTAATAAACAATAAGGAGACAATATGGAGAACTTGTTAATCATAATAGCGGGCGTTGCGATAATACTCGCTATTGCGTATGCGGTGTTCAACTATTTCTGCGTTAAAAAGCTTGAAGAGGGCACGGAGAAAATGGGGGATATCGCGGGGGCAATCCGCATAGGCGCGAACGCGTTTATCAAATACGAGTATAAGCTTGTTGCGATAATCGGTTCGGTAATAGCGGTTGTGGTGCTTGTGGTTATCAGCTGGCAGGCGGCGATTGCGTTTGTTATAGGAGCGGTTATGAGTGCTTCGGCTGGCTGGGTAGGCATGAAAATCGCGACCTATTCCAACGTGCGTGTTACCAACACGGCGCGGCAGAGCAAGGATTTGGGCAAGACGCTTAAAGTTGCTTTCAAGGGCGGTTCGGTAATGGGCTTATGCGTTGCGGGCTTTGCGCTTTTGGGAATAGTTTTCGTTTACTGCATTTTCGGACTTGCGAACGGGCAGATTGCGGATATAGCCAACGGCGTTCACCAAAAGAACTTTATCGGGCTTGAAACCTCGTTTACGATGACCCTTTCGGGCTATGCGCTGGGCTGTTCGATAATTGCGATGTTCAACCGCGTGGGCGGTGGTATTTACACGAAGGCCGCAGATATGGGCGCTGACCTTGTAGGTAAAACGGAAGCCCATATTCCTGAGGACGACCCGAGAAACCCCGCTACTATTGCGGATAACGTGGGCGACAACGTGGGCGACGTTGCGGGACTTGGCAGCGACCTTTTGGAAAGCTATGTGGGCGCGATTTTATCCGCGATAATTCTTGCGGGAGAGCTGTTTATGCACAGCATGATTCCCGATACGGCGCTTTTGCAGAGTATGCTTTTGTTCCCGTTGGTTTTTGCGGGGTGCGGACTTTTGGCGTGCATTATAGGTATTTCTTACATAGTTTTAAAACCGAGATTATCCAAAAACGTGCATATGGAGCTGAATATTGCAACCTGGATTGCGGCGGGGCTTACCGTTGCCGCGGGGTGCGTTGTGAGCTATTTTATGTTCAGAAACGCAAGCCCCGAACACCTTACGGCGAACGGAATAGGCTTTAAAGCGGGTGCGTTTTCCCCCTGGCTTGCCGCGGTTTGCGGTATTGCCGCGGGTATAGTTATAGGCGTTATCTCCGAATACTACACGAGCTACGACTATAAGCCGACGAAAAAGATTTCTAAGGCTTCTAAGGAGGGCCCTGCGCTCACGGTTACGCAGGGACTTGCAAACGGTATGATAAGCTGTATGCTCCCCGTTGTGGTGCTTGTAGTGGCTATTTACGGCTCTTATGCGCTTGCGGGTATGTACGGAATAGCGTGCGCCGCGTTCGGTATGCTTTCTTTCGTGGCGGCGACCGTTTCGGTTGATACTTACGGGCCTATTTCGGACAACGCGGGCGGCATTGCGGAAATGAGCGAGCTTGACCCCGAGGTGCGCGAGATTACCGATAAGCTTGACAGCGTGGGCAATACCACGGCGGCAATCGGCAAGGGCTTTGCAATCGGTTCGGCGGCGTTTGCGGCTTTGTCGCTTATGACCTCGTATCTGTTTGCATTTTCGGATATAAACCTGATTGAAAACCTTATTCTGAATATGATGAACCCGCTTGTTTTGTGCGGAGCGCTTTGCGGCGCGGCTTTGCCGTTCTTCTTTTCGGGACTTTTAATCGAGGCGGTTGCAAAGGCCGCGCGTAAGATGGTTGAAGAGGTGCGCAGACAGTTCCGCGAAATTCCGGGTATTCTCGAAGGTACGGAAAAGCCCGATTACAAGACTTGTATTTCGATATCGTCGCAGGGCGCTCTTAAAGAAATGCGCGTGCCCTGCATATTCTGCATTTTGTTCCCGCTTGTTACGGGCTTTATCTTCGGACCTTATTTCGTAGGCGGCGTGCTTATAGGCGCGACGGTTACCGCGATTATGCTTGCGCTCTTCTGCGGAAACGCGGGCGGCGCGTGGGATAACGCGAAAAAGTATATCGAGGCGGGCGGTCTTAACGAAAAGGACGAAAACGGCAACGAGGTTGAAAACGTAGGCAAAGGCTCCCCCGCGCATGACGCGGCGGTGGTAGGCGACACGGTCGGCGACCCGTTGAAGGACACGGTAGGACCTTCTTTGGATATACTTATCAAAATTATGTCCACGATATCCCTTGTGGCGGTTGTGGTGTTCAGCCAGTGGAATGTTTTCGGCGCGCTGGGGATAGGCTGATTTTAAAAATACAGACGAATAAAAACGAAGCCGCCCGCGGATAATTCCGCGGGCGGCGATTGTTTTATGTTATCTTCTTATTTCGTATTCCTGATTCATTAGTTTTATGATGCTTTCTTCGTCGTCGGTGATATTGAAGTCGCCGTGCATAGTGTGCTTTATTACGGACGACGCGACGGCAAAATTGACTATTTCATCGGGGGGCATATTGCGCATAATCGCGTAAATCATACCGCTTGCAAAAGCGTCGCCGCCGCCGACGCGGTCAAGTATATTAAAGCGGAAGGTGCGGCTTTCATAAGTTTCGCCGTTGTACCACATAAACGCTTTCAAGCTGTTTTCACTGCCGCTGTGTACGTATCTGACGTGCCTGCCGATAGCCTTGAAGTTGTAGCGCTTGTGCAATTCGCGGAAAATTCTGTCTTGTTCCTTATAGGTCGGGTTCATGGACAGCCCGTCTTTCATATCTTTGCCGTTTTCGTCGCGCAGGTTTATAGGCTCTATTCCGAACAGCACGTCTACATACGGAAGATATTCGGTTATGCAGTCGCGCGCTTCCTGCCAGCCCCACAGCGCGGAACGGAAGTTGCAATCGAAGCTGACCGTTATTTTAAGCTCTTTGGCGGCTTTAAGCGCAAGCGATACGAGCTTGCGGCAGCTTTGGGAAAGCGCGGGGGTTATACCCGATAAATGCAGCCAGGTGAAGCCTTTGAGCTTTTCTTTAAAGTCTACGGTTGAAAAATCGTATTTTGCGAACGCGGAATCCTTGCGGTCGTAGGTGACCTTTGACGAGCGGACGCCGAAGCCTTCTTCAAGAAAGTAAATGCCCATTCTGCCTTCGGGCGCGTAAATGCACGGCGAACAGTGGACGTCGTTGCTTCTGAGATATCTTATCGCCGCTTTGCCTATGGAGCTTTCGGGCACGACCGTAAAATACGACGCGTCTACCCCGAGGTTGGAGAGCGCCGCGGCGACGTTTGCCTCCGCCCCGCCGTAAGTTACCTTAAATTCGTCGGTGGTGCGGATTTTTTCGTAGTTGGGGGGCGAAAGCCTCAGCAAAAGCTCGCCCATGGTGATAAATCTGATATTTTCCATAACCGATTATATTATATCACCGATTTTGCGTTTGTACAGACCTGTTTGGAAAATAATTGCAATTTATAAAAAAATTTGTTACAATAACCGAAATGATTTCAAAAGAGGATATTTTAAGCTGCGTAAAAAAGCTTGACGGGGCGTATTACGACAAGCCGTTTAAGGGTGATTTTTATTCGACGGTTTTAAGACGTTCGGACGGGAAAGGACGTAAAGGCGTATGGTTCGGGTTGATTATACGCGCAACGGAGAAATATTTTTTGCGTTACGGCGCGCCCGTGCCCGAGGACAGGACGGTTTTATGCCTTAAATGTCCGCCCGATTTGCAGGCTTTTCTGTGTGCCGAGTACGAGGGGAAAATTATGCCCGCTTATCATATGAATAAGACGCACTGGATATCGGTTGTGATATCCTCCGACGTGCCGAGGGAAGAGATTGAAAAACTTATAAATCTGAGCTACGATATTACGAAATAGGGAGTGTATATGCGTATAGCAATCAATACGAGCGCCGTGACGAACGGCGATCTGGATTTTAAACTGTTTGAAAAGCTGGGGGAGTGTAAATTCTTCGGCGAAATTACGAGGGAAGAGCTGTTTGCGCTTTGCGCCGACGCAGACGCTTTGATTGTAAATAAAGTGGAAGTGGACGAGGCTTTGCTTTCCGCCTGCCCGAACATAAAATACGTGGGAACGTTTGCCACCGGTTATAACGTTGTGGATATCGAAGCCTGCCGCAGACACGGGGTGACCGTTTGCAACGCGCCCGATTATTCTACCCATGCGGTGAGCCAACACACTTTTGCGCTTTTGCTTGCGTTATACGGCAAAATCAACGAATATACCGCTTCGGTCAAGCGCGGCGACTGGATAAAGAGCAAAACCTTTACATATTTCCCTTACCCCACGGCGGAGCTTTACGGAAAAACGTTCGGCGTTTACGGTTACGGAAATATAGGCAGAGCGGTTGCGAAAATCGCGGACGCGTTCGGGGCAAAGGTTTTGGTATGTACGCGTACGAAACCCGAAAACTGCCCTTATAAAAACGTATCTTTCGAGGAGATGCTGAGGGAGTGCGACATACTTTCTTTGCATTGTCCTCTTACGGAAAAGACTGCGAAAATGATTGACGGGAAAGCGCTTGCGCTTATGAAAAAATCCGCCGTTATTATCAACACCGCACGCGGCGGGCTGGTGGACGAGGGCGCTGTTGCCGACGCGCTTAACAGCGGCAGGCTTGCAGGCTTTGCCGCCGATACTGTTGCGGTTGAGCCGATGCGCGCGGATAATCCTTTATACGGTGCAGAGAATTGCATTATAACGCCGCACGTGGCGTGGACGGCGCACGACACGCGCGAAAGGCTGTTGGGCATTGTGGCGGAAAATCTGCGCCTTTATATAGAGGGTAAGCCCAGAAACGTGGTATCTTGAAGTTTGCGCAGTGAAATTTTATAAACCGAAAGCGCCCCGGCGATAAACCGCCGCGCGGTTTTATTTATTTTTATTTTGGTATGG
>CAMWMZ010000014.1 GCA_947175485.1 uncultured Clostridia bacterium | reverse complement strand
TTTGTATCTTTAACAAATTAAATCAAAACAATTAGTCTTTATATCCGTTCGGATTTTTACTCTGCCAGTTCCAAAGCGATTTGCACATTTCGTCGATGCCGAGCTTCGCCTCCCAGCCAAGCTCTTTTTTCGCCTTTGCAGCGTTCGCATAGCACGCCGCGATATCTCCCGCACGGCGCGGCTTCACCGAATACGCAAGCCTGTGTCCGCAAGCCTTTTCAAACGCGTGTATAACGTCTAAAACGCTGTATCCTACGCCCGTGCCCAGATTATAAGTATAAACGCCGGCTTTAACGGTCTTGTCGATAGCCGCAACGTGCCCCTTTGCCAAATCAACAACGTGAATATAATCACGCACGCCCGTGCCGTCGTGGGTATCGTAATCGTCGCCGAAAACGCCTACCTCTTTCAGCTCGCCGATTGCAACCTTTGCAATATACGGCGTCAGATTGTTGGGTATTCCCTTCGGGTCCTCGCCGATAAGTCCGCTCTCGTGCGCGCCGACAGGGTTGAAATATCTCAACAGCACAACAGTCCATTCGTTATCCGACTTATAAACGTCGTTGAGCATGATTTCCTGAAAATACTTGCTTGTTCCGTAAGGGTTCGTAGTTCCGCCCGCCTTGCAGTTTTCGTCCAAAGGCAGCTTTTCAGGGTCGCCGTAAACGGTAGCGGAAGAAGAAAACACTATCTTCTTACAACCGTGCCTGCGCATTTTATCGGTCAGCACAAGCGTTCCGTAAAGGTTGTTATTATAATATTCTATTGGTTTCGCACAGCTTTCGCCAACTGCTTTAAGCCCTGCGAAATGAATTACCCAGTCTATCCTGTGTTCGGTAAATATCTTATCAAGCAGTTCGCCGTCCCGCACGTCGCCGGAATAAAGCGTCACGCTTTTACCCGTTATTTGCGCAACTCTGTCGATGCTCTTCGGGGAAGAATTATCGAAGTTGTCTATAACAACCACGTCATAGCCCTTTTCCAACAGCTCAACGCACGTATGCGAGCCTATATATCCCGCCCCTCCGGTTACAAGAATTTTCATATTTACCTCTTTATTTATAACGGGCTTAACCCGCGCTATTCCAAACCGACTGCAAGCAACGACGCCGAATAAAGCGAAATAAAATCTCCGAACGCGTTTTTTACGTCACGTATTTTAATAATCAGCTCGCCGTCTATAAGCGAAACTCCGTATCGGCTCAAAATATCCTCTATTTCCGCGCCCAGACCTTTAACGGAACGCTTTTTTTCAAGATATTCCGCGGTGCTCCCCAAATCGGAAAACACAATACCCGCGCCAAGCCCCTTAACGCCCAGCTTAAACGGCGAACCGTCGGGGAAAACCGCCCCGCAGGAAAGCCAGCATTCGCCGCTCTTTTCATAAGTTTTAAATCCGTCCGCAAGCCGCGCCTTTACCGCGTCCAAAGTTATTCCGTTTCCTACGCTTGCAAGCTCGCCGCTTGAAAGTATGCGCTTTTCCTCGCTGCAACTCTCCAAAAACGCGTCCGAATCCATGTCAAGGTCCTCTTCGTCGTCCGAGGATATAAACCCGTCGTCGCACGCTTCGGCAACCGCTTCCTCCGTTTCGGCAATTTCTTCATATATCTGCTGTTGCGTATCTACAGTATGCAATTCTTTATACATTTTGTCAAGAATTTTGCCGTTTCTTTCCAGCTCGCCCTCTTCCGCAATAGTCACGGGCTCTCCGGCACGGAATATATAATCGAAAACAATTCCGTCGTCGGTTTTGAGAACGCCGTCCTCAACAAGCCCCAAAAGATAGTTTTTAGAAGCCGAAAACCCGAAATTGGTTATTTTCTGAAATTCCGCCACGCTTATGCTTTTTCTCAATTTAATGAATAGCAAAACGTCTCTCTCTGTCATAATTGCCCCTTTATACATTATGCCGCGACGAGCAGTTTCTATGTTACGCATTACATTGTAACACAAAAACCAACAAAAAACAACAAAAAGCAACAAAAAAAATGCGCCCCCTGAAAAGGGAGCGCCCTTGCCTTACGGCTCAAAAATACGGTTGAAATCAATTACATAAGCGGGGATACTATCCTCAGCACAAGCGTAATCAGCGCACCTATCGGGTTTACTTTTCCGCGCGTTTCGGGCACGTTGCACTCGAAAATCCAATCGAAGTCCTCCGTAATCCCCTGCATAACGCTTTCGTCGTCGGTAAGAACTCCGTTATCGAACTCCTGATAAAACGCGCGCATATCAAGGTTAACCGAACCAACCGCCGCGCATTTTTCGTTTTGCATAACCTTACTGTGCACAAACTCTCCGCCCGCATAATAAATTTTAATTCCGCGTTTCATAAGTGCCCGCGCGTTAGAGGTGGTCACACGGTATATATATCTGTAATCGGGCACCCCCGGCAGCACAAGGCGCACGTCAACGCCCTCTCCCGCTTTCTTTATCAGCTTTTTCATAATTCCGCTGTCGGGCACGAGATAAGGGGTCATAATATAAAGCTTTTCTTCGGCTTCGTCTATTATCTTTGCATAAACCTCGCGGCAAATATACGGTTTTATTTCGGGTCCGCCCGCATAAGGAACAAAATGCCCCAAGCCTTCCTCACGGCTGTAATTGTTAAGAAATTTCTCGGGGTCGAGCTTTTCCCTCGTCGCAAGCTCCCACTGCCGCATAAACGCAACCGAAAGCCCGTCAACCGCCGCGCCGTCAAGCCTTATTCCCGAATCCTTCCAAACGCCCTCCATTTTCCGTTGGTTGGCGCAGTCGTCTATAAGGTTGAAGCCTCCAGCATAACCCGTCTTTCCGTCCACCACCACGATTTTTTTATGGTCGCGGAAATTCAGTCCGAAGTAAAAAGGAGAAAACAAATTCGCAAACGCTTTCAGCTTCACCCCCGCGGCGCGCAGCGTGTCTTTCATAAAATCGGAAAACACCCCCGCCGAGCCGACGTCGTCGTAAAGCATATAAACGGGTATTCCCTCCGCGGTCTTTCTGCGGAAAATACTCACAAGCCTGTCCAAAAGCACGCCGTCCGCAACAATGAAAAACTCCATAAAAACAAATTTTTCCGCCGCGTCTATCCGCGCTATCAAATTGTCCAGAATTGCGCGCGCGTTTGCGTAATATTTTCCTGCCGTTCCGGAAAAAGTCTTAAAGCCGTTTAAATTAAGATAACTCTCCGCCGCCGTTTTTTCGCGTTCCGCCGCCAAGGCTAAGGCGGCTTCTTTTTCCGCGGGATAAAGATTTTCCCGCTCCGCTTCGGTTTCGGGCAATTTTACCCTCTTCGCAATTTTTGCGAAACGAATTCTCTGCCAGCCGTAGCTCACCGGCTTAGATGCAAGCAGATAAATTATAAATCCGCACCCGAAAGAGGCGGCAAAAAGCAAAATCCAGCTTATTTTAGCCTGTATATCTTTCTCGAAAACGCCTACGTAAACCGCGGTAAGCACCGTCAACCCCAAACATACGTAAAACGCATAAGGAACGTAATAAACGAACGCGGAGTATAAAGCTACAAGCAAACTTAGCTGAAACACAATAAAAAGGTCTTTCAGCACGGCTTTAAGCCCCGTGCCGAACCCGACCCATTCCTTATGTATTCTCTTGACCTTGTATCTGCGCTTCTGTAAATACATACGCAAGCGCGAAAATCTTTTATCCACCGTACCGCCCGAAAACCGTAACCTTGTCCTTATGTAAACGGCAAATTCAAACAATTGCCGCCGTCAAAATTATTCTAACACAAAAAACGCGCAAAAGCATAGAATTTTTATATAATCTGTGTAAAATTTAAAACTCCCGCGGCGAATATCCCGCCGCGGGAGTCAGCATGCGCGTTCGTATGCCGTATCAGTCAAATCCGATATTTACTTTGATAATTTAAGCTTGTACTTTTCCGCAAGAATTTTCGCGTCCTCTTTGTTGTACATAAGATGCATCGATTTCAAAATATTCTTTTCGGCTTGAGTAGACCAATATATTTTTAACCGTTTTTTGGCTCTTGTAATAGCCGTATAAAATATATTATGCGTAATAAGCTCTTCGGCCTCGTCTGTAATTACCACCTTTACCGAGTCGTATTCAAGACCTTGCGCCTTATGTATGGAAATAGCATAAGCCACACGGAAAGGAACTATATCTCCCGCGCTCCTGTCCTCATCATCCGCATTCACGAATTTCCCTACGCGGAAGCTGATAACGGATTTCCCGCTGTGAATTGTAGGTTTCAGATCCACAGGATAGTCTTCGATATTAAAAGCGTTCAGAACTTTATCCACTTCCGTTGTAAAAGTCACATAATCATCCGCTTCTTCTATGCCTACAATCGTGCCTTTCAGGTTGTTATACAACAATCCGTCGAACCTCTCGTTCTCCTTGAAAATAATCGGGTCTCCCGTCTTATACCGCTCCAATCCGAACGTCACCGTCTTTCCGTCGTTGTTATCCTGTAAAAATCTGTTTATGTTGTTAATTCCGTAAAGCCCGTCGTAATTAAGGCATAAAACGATTTCGTCCTCTTCCTGCTTTTCGAAAATACTTTCCGCCATTACCGAAGAATACCCGTTATTTTCCAGTCGGTCCATCATTCTTTCATCAAGGCTTCTCACGGTATTCCAAAATTCTTTTAACCTGTCGTCGGTACTTCTGTGAACATATGATAACTCATACACGGCGTTTTTGGGTATATAATATCTTGCAATAGAAAACCAGTTGCCGAATTTTATCGATTCAATCTGATAAATATCGCCCACGAGCACCAACAGCTTAAATTTCACCGTTTTAAGTATTTCAATCATATCCTGATTGCTTACCGTGCTGCATTCGTCTATAAACAGAATATCGCATTCAACATTCTTTTCTCTTAAACAGCTTCTCACGGTTCTGAACTTATCGGGGTCGCCTATAACGTTTCTTTTCAGATTTTCAACCGCCGCGTGCGTATTGGATAGATATAAACGCGAAGAAGCCTCAAAAAAGTGCGATATATGGTTTATCATTGTCGATTTTCCGGTACCCGCCGAACCGTAAATCAACGATACCCTCGTAGAAACGAAAAGCGTTTTCAGTGCTTCGAGCTTTTCCGCGGAATCTATTTTATATGCGCCGCGGCTCAACCAGTTTTCAACCGATTCCTTATAATTTTCAATTCCGCCCTTTGATAATTCAGACAGCTTGTTTATTATATCTATCGTGTTTTTTTCATAATCATGTATATAAACAAACCCGTTATAAATCTCCAAACAGCTGCCGGGGACATGCTTATAATACAGTAAAGAATTAAATTTCTGAACCAGCTCCTCAATATTTTTAAACCTCGTCAGCTCCGAAACGGACGTATAAAGCTTTGCGTTTATTTCCGTGTTGTTTTTTATTTTTCTCGCAAGCAATTCATGCTCTCTGCCTTTCGCGTTGAAGCATTCGAACAAATCGCCCGTCAACGAGGGGTGCTGGGTCAAATTAAAAGCAAACGGCATTCTGTCAAATGGAATACAGCCGTATTTTATGTGCAAATTCGATAAAACTTCGTTTTGCTGAAAATAATACTGGTCTTTCGTCACCTGATTATTCAATCGGTAAAGCAAATACTTCAATACTTTATATCCGCTTTTCCCCGAAAATTCCCTGCACCGCTTCAATCCCGAAAAAATAGGAGTAGCCCTTAATCCTTTGCAAATTTCCCCCCGCAATTTGTCAAACGCCGCCTCGCCGCATTCAAGAAACTCCGTCAGATTAATTCCCGTATCTGTCAGATATCCCATAAGCCCGCGGTATTCGGCGTTGTTAGTAGCTATATTCGTTCGATATCCCAAAAGCTTAAAATAGTTATCGAATTCGCACGGCCTTACGGAAACTCTGAACCCCGCGGCTATATTGATTGTCATCGTCCTGTTTATTACGGATATGCAAGACTGTACAAACCTGAAGTGTACGGCGTAATAATCGGGAACGTCCAGCTTTGTAAACGCTATAATCCTGTCGTTTTTTGAAATTTTATCGTCTGCGGGGGAAAGCGTCATCTCATAATATCTCTCCCCGTTAATTAGCAACGGCTTCTTTTTGTTTACATAATATCTGTCCGTCGGGCTTTCGGTTATCTCAACAGTCGGAACGCGTTCTATAACCTTGGCAATTTCGCGGTAATAAAGGAACAGAGTCTCATCCTGTTGCAGCTGTATGTCTTCAAGATTGTGTAAAACCTCCAGTCCGAATTCCGTTTTCAACAGCGATTTACACTCATACATAAAGTCAACGTACTTCCACATAAGCCTTACCGAAGCGTCTGCGTCGGCAGTCGTATGCGAACCTGTCACCTGCAAACATTTATGAAACCGCCGCAAAAAATCATACTTATAATTTGCACGCATATATTTCAGCGCTTTCTTCATTTCTTCTTCGGTCACAGAAGTTTCACAAACCGTACTGTAAATTTTTAAAGCGATTGCCTCTACAAAATTGCGCAAATGCGAAATTATGTTTTGCGATAGCAAACCTTCCCCCAGCGCCTCTTTCTTTGCAATATTATTGCAAATTACTTCGTTTACTTTCAAAACTTCATTGTCGAAAATATCCATTGCTTATTCCCTCTGCCAAATTACGGCTTGTTCCGCCAAGCTACACTAACCGTTCGGATAACAGTAACATATAACAAGTATATAGTTTAAATTGAAAAACTTCAATACTTTAACCGAAAAATTATTTAAGTCCGTCATTACTATACCGCCCGCCGCGTTATCAAAAAAATTTAAAATGCGCAAAAAAACATAACCGCAAATATAAAACTTTCAAAATTATAATACATATTATATATAAGCTTCTCACAAATTCTTATATTTTACTTTTATAATTACAGCTCCGACTGAATAATGCAACAATTTACGTCCGCAAAATAAGCGGCAAGCGTCCGATTAAAACCCTTTCCGCGTTTTAAAATAATTTAAACAAATTCCGCCAAAAATCCCCAAAAACAGCGTTTTTTCAGTCCGTTTCCACCTGTAAATCCTATAATTTTTTTATATGAAAGTACCCGTTTTGTTTAATTTCACGTTCAAACAGTTGACAAATCAGATTATTTTCATTATAAGTTTAACGTATATTCTCATGCGGAATATAATAAAAAATAAACCCATTCGGAGGTTTCATGAACTCAACAACAAAAAAATTCACCCTTGCGGGATTAGGCGCGGTTTGTGCGCTTTCGCTTTCTCTCAGCGCCGGTATCCTTGCAAAAAACCACGGGATAGCCAATGCGGAAAGCAACGGCGGACCCGACGCGAGTGCGTTTTTCTACGATTATCTTCTTGATGCAAACAACAACGAATACACTCTCGCAAAAAAATTCTACAACGTTCTCGATAAAATGAACAAAGAAGGAGATTTCAAAGACGGCGTGGTAGATTACCCCGTCAACGAGATTGTCACTTCGGAACAGCTCAAAGCCTGGGTCGAAAACGGCAACCTCGAAGTACCCCGCGCGTTCAGCGCCGCACGCGACGCTTTCCTCACGGACCACCCCGATATCTTCTATATTGACTTCTATAAATTGACCATAAGCGTTGCAAAAAGCGGCGGAACGTACGTCGGCTATATCAACAGCGGCAGAGAAGCCAACCTTTATTTCGACAACGGCTTCAACACTCCCGCAGCGGTTGCAGAAGCAATTGAAAAGTATGAAGCCAGAGTTAATGCAATAGTCGGAGAAGTAAACAAAAAACAGTCGTCCGACGTATATAACTCGAGAGACGCCTTCCTCGCTAAAGAGGTAAACAGATATCTTGCCGAAAACATCGAATATTCCTACGTCGTATATGAAAACAAAGACGATCCCGACTACGTGGCGGACGCATACGTTAACAACGCGTACGGCGGACTTGTAGAAGGCAAAGCGGTTTGCGGCGGCTATTCCACCTCGTATAAAGTTATTATGGATAGGCTCGGTATTCCCTGCATAACCGTAAACGGATACAGCAACAACAAAGACGAAACGGGCAAAAATTCCGGTTCCAGCATATACCATATGTGGAATTACGTATGGCTTGCAAATCCTTCAGGCGGAGCGTCTGCCAAAACACGCGCCGCAACAAGCAAAGGCGAATGGTATTCGGTAGACGTAACGTGGAATTACGCCGCGTCCAACAAATACAGATACGCTCTGCTTTCCTCGTATTACGATGAAGAAATCCACGTTACCGACGGGGTTATCTCTTCTTCGGGTTACAGGCTCAGATACCCCGCCCTCTCTTCCCACAGCTACGGCACGTCGGGGGAAACCGAAGGCTTGCAAAGCTCCATTGAATACACCCCCGTTTCCGACGGGTCGAAAGACGACTACGGAAACCCTTTAATGGAAAATTTTTCAACGGTAAGCTTTAACGGCAAAAGCGCAAAAACGCTTTATGAAGAAGACGGACTTTATATCGTCTGCCGCTTCGCGTACTATGACAACACAAAATTTGCATGGACGCCTTGGATAGCTTTGGAAAATTTCAGGCAATTCGCATTGCTCGGCGTAGATAATCCTTACGGCGTAATTCAGGATAACGGCACGGAAACCCGCTTTTACGACAACACGTCCGTTTACTATACCCAGTTCGCAGTGTTCGACGTCGAACCCGACATTCCCAACCACGTTCATTCCGATTCGCTCGGCATTTATCAGGATTTCTATTTCGAATACACCGACGAGCTTGTAGAAAAAAGCAACGCAATTGCAATCGGCGATCCTCAGGTAAACCTGACTTACGGCACTTACGTTGCTCCTCCCTACATTTCCAGCTCTAAACCCAATCATCAGGTTGTACAGACCATAAGCGACAGCATGGCGGCGTACAACAGCAATATAATGGCGGAAAGCAAAGCGTTAGTCCTTGAAATAACCTACGACGAGCCTCTGCATATTCTCGATGAAAGCAAACCTATCGGAATTTCTTTCGTATCGGTTCATCCAAACACTCAGAAATACGCGTATTTCGCTTCTTTGGACAGCAAAGGCACAAAGGTTGAACTCGTCGGCGAAAGCACGCTGAGATTTAAATTCGCACCCAGCCTTATGTATGAACACAACAGCGAAGGCTACCACTTCTATTTCACTAACGTCGGTTCGGCAAAAATGGTCACAAGAATTGTAGACGGTCAGGAAGTACACGAAACTTCGGATAAACTTCCCTACCCCGCTTATTACAACTTCGAAAGGGCTTATCTTGCCTGCCCCGCACGCTTTAACTACGACGGCAGACTTTGGGTAGACTGCTGTGCACAGCCCACTCTCGTTTCCAACTCCGACCTTTCGGCTATGGATTTTAAAGACGCAGAAGGCAACACTACTTTCACTGAAAACCAAAGAAGCCAGATGATGCTCGTCGCGGAAAAGGCTGCCACCGAAACGGTTGACTCCATGCTCGACGAAATAAGCGCAGATACCAATATAAACGTCAATAAAGACGAAATTAAAAAGAGTGAAACATACGATATCTCGTTGCAGATATGCGGCAAATTCCCCACTATTCCTAACGGCAGCTACGTTAAAATTTCTCTCGGTTTCCCCGAGGGATACGGTCCTGACGACGAGGGCGTTACGTTTAAGCTGTTCCACCGCAAGCAAGTTGGCGAAAATAGCTACATTATAGAAGAAGTCCCCTGCGTGGTAACAAAGTTCGGCATCGTTGCAACCGTTACAAGCTTCTCGCCCTATATGGTCGCGGTCGTAGACGCGGATAAAGCGTCCTCCAAAACGATTTACGCAAGTATAGAGGGCAAAGGCGGCAAGCTTACCAAAGAAGACGGCAAAATCGTTTCGCTCGGAGAAAACCAGAGCCACACCTACACAATTCAGCCCGACGAAGGATATCAGATTTATTCTGTTACCTTGAACGGCAAAGACGTAAAAGATAAGATTACCGACGAAGGAAAGCTTACGCTTGCTTACGGCGACGTCGATGCTAACAACGAACTCGTAATTCAATATATAGCAGATGCGGCGGCTCAGCGCGTACAGCAAAAAATAGCCGACAACGTCATCGACGAAACCGTTGAAGTAACTAAATTCGTCGTAGCCGTAGCAGACCAACCCGTATACCCCAACTCCCCGCTTCCCTCCGCAAACCCCGAAATTCAGCCCAACGGCGGATTCGGCGCTACGGAAATAGCAATTACGGTTGTATGCGTTGTAGTTGCGGCGGTTGCAATTGCATCGGTAACGGCAATAATAGTACGCAAAAAGAAGCATTGATTTCTTTACGAAAAGTAAAAAATTAATTATTTTCGACTTAAAAAGAATAGCGTGAACCATATCGGTTCACGCTATTTATTTTTTTATTACGGCAAATCAAGCCGTTAAAACCGCTTTACTTCCCCCATCCGTTATAACCGCGGCTAATCATATTTCCAAACCGAAGTCAACAGCTCCGCTTTCAGTGTTATAAAGCGCCCCGATAATTTGCAAACCGTCCGTCGTCCGTATCAGCCGCCGTATCTTCGCAACGCTTTGCCTTACGTTGAGTATGCTTGCCTTAACAGCGTCCGTCTCGCCGTCTACCGCGCGCCTGATTTCGTCGGTAATAAATTTGATATATCCGCCGTTTTGTTTTAAAGACGCGCCCACCGCGCCGCAAAGCGTATGCCCGAGCACAACAACCAGCTTACAGCCTAAATGTTCAACCGCATACTCCACACTGCCTAACTGGTGGTTATCCATAACGTTGCCCGCAACGCGTATAACGAACAAATCGCCTATACCGGCAGAAAATATACATTCGGGTATAACTCGGGAATCAGAGCACGCAACAATAACGGCGTACGGCTTTTGTCCGTTTTTTGCCGTTTCCTCGCGTATCTTACGGGAAACACAGCCAAACCCCGCCTGCCCGTCAATATAGGCGCGATTACCCTCTTTAAGCCTTTTAAGCGCCTCCGCCGCAGAAATACAATCTCCCATAATACCGCCTCTTAAAACGTTTTTTATATTTTATCACACTTTATCGGATAAATCCACCCCAACCGCCCGTAATTTATCCGAACCGTAATATACCTTACAAAAATTCACAACCGCCCGAATTCCATCGGCAATATAAATTACCCGCCCATATGCTCCTTGTTACCAACCGCAATTCACCCGTCCACGCTTTTTCCTCTACATTATCAATCTTATTCCATCAATCTAATACTTCACAGCCACTCACATAAATTACTTACTAAATTGAACCTCTCCTGCTTTATCCGCCCCATTAACAACCTTACCCCTCAATCCAATATTTCCCACTGCCTTGCTCATAAGTTACTACCTGCACTTAAACGGTTCCCTCTTCCCCAACTCTGTTTACAATCTGCTTTCTTTGTATCCCATTCAAAAAAGCTTTTATCTTCTTTATTTTTAACCTCCTCTCCGCCCAAACGTCACAATTTTATACTGCCTTCTGCCCACCCCCGCCCGCCTTAAAAATTTCTCATATCAATACAAATTTCTGTACCTGCCATTATAAAAACAATTTTTCACGCACAAAAACTTTATCTTTTTCAATAATAATTACGGCACAAAAAAAGGAAGGCGGACGCCTTCCTTTTTCTCTATTTATTATTCCTAAGCTTTTTATATTCGCCTTCCCCGCCGCAACTATTCAGCGAAACCGCCGAGCCTTACCCCTCTTTCAAGCTTTCACGCTTGCGGTTCGCTATCCTTGCGCCGTCACCCTCTTATTTCTTGCGGGGGTTTTTGATATTCGCCTGTACGACTGTGTTACTACGAAGGGCGACAGCTTACGAATAAATTTACACTATTAAAAGAATAAAGATAATCTAAACAAGCGTATATTTGTCTTTACGTACATTAAATGCTTCTTTACCGCCCTCAAGAATTTCGCATATATGTCCTTGTATGCCTTTTTGATTCAATATGCCATTCTTAACAGAGCCATCACTATTTTTTAGAATAGTATTGTTTTCAATCGAACCGGATCGATATTCAAATCGATAAATTTCATTTGGACTATTTGCACCTTTTTGATTAGCAACAATTATTTCTTCTGAATCAGATCCCAATACAATGTTTGCATTATGTGTCACTATAATGATTTGTCTATCATATTTTTTCTGTCTTAAAAAGTCAACCAATTCATAGTAAATGGAACGATTGTCTAAATCATCTTCAGGTTGATCAATTAATATAGGGCAATCTGAATCTGCTAAATTAATAAGCAATTTTAATAAGACTAATGCTTTTTTGCCTGGGGACATTGTTTGAATCTTATCTTCATCAAGCTCAATTGTATAGATTATGTTATACCAATTTGATAATATTCCCCGTAAAGCTTCTTCAAGAGTAAAGCTTTTCTTTAATAATGATTTCCCATCAAATTCGAACAAAGGACGAATTAGTTTTTCTAAAATATCTTCGCTAATGTCTGCGGGATTGGCGTCCTCATAAAACACATAAATCGCTTTTAACTTCTTGTTATTAAACAAATCTCGTATTTTACCGTCAAATGCTTCTAATCTAAACGGTGCAGTTGCAAGAAAAGTCATAGAACTGTCGAGCCCTTTGGCTTTCTCATTCACAAAGCTCGCATATTTTTGATGTAAGCTATCAAAAATTGCTAATTTGTGAATAATTCTTTTTAACAAATCTTCAAATACTTGCTTTTGAGTTTGTACCTGTGCTTGTAGCATTTCAGCAGTTTTAAGCTTTTTTTCTTCCTCTATCAACATTGCATTAGTGGTTTTTAGTGCTTCTGTTTTCTCAAGTAATTGTTCTTTTGCTTCAATCTCGACTTTAAGTGTGCTGATTTCGCTATTAATCTTTTCAATATCCGCATTTAAATCTGAAAGTATTTTTTGTCTTTCTTCATCCCAGTCGTGATTTATGGTATCTGTATATTTACCTATAAATTTATCAACTTTACGTTGGCTTTCAACGGATAATCCCTCGGAATCGTTTGTAGTTCTAACAACCAAGCTTAACTCGGAAAATATATGAATATCCTTTTGTTTGGTCTCTAATATCTTGACTAAAGCAGTTAAACGTGTTTTACATTGATCATATTTTGCGATATCTTCTTCGCTAATTTGTAATAATTTTGTTATACGATCGCGTTCTTTTTGTAATTTTGATATCTCTTTTTTGATTGACTCGGCACTACCATTTTCTGTTAATTGTTGAGAGTAAAGTAAGAAGGCTTCGTGAGCTTTAACTGTATCATAGATTTCTTTATCCAAAGCAGTTTTCGTTTCCCCCAAATCGTGTTGAAAATCTTCATATGCCTTTTTTATTTCTTCATCTTGTAAAATGATATCTTGTATTATTGCATCTATCTCAGTTTTTTCTTCTTGATTATCACTTAAACTATTTAGATAAGTTTGTGGTATATATACTATATTTTTCTTATCTGTACCCTCACTTATCGTTCCATCTTTCCAATAAACCTTCATATTTTGAATAGTAAAATCCTTCCCACTATATTTCAGCTTATATTGGTCGCAATCGATAAGACGAGCCATATTGTTTAAGATGATTGATTTCCCAGTAGATTTCCCACCAATAAAGCAAGTCAAATTAGGATTAAATACAATAGGAGTAGGAGAAAATCTTTCATCGCTGATTGTTATTTTATCAATTACGTTATAATCTCTTTTAGTCTCAGGATGCGTATCGCATATTTTGACACGTTCTTTAGGTTCATAAATAATTTGTTTTAATCCTTCAAAAGTACAATCAGCTTTTATCCAGCAGTATCTATTATTATCCGGAGCAAGGATATCAGAATTTTTATGCGCATCGCATCCGTGAACGCACGGTTTTAGACGTCCATATTTTTGAACTATTTGCTCTTTAGTGAGAGAACCATCTCCAAGAAAATATTTAATGGAACTTTCTGTGGCACAAAAGAACATATCGGCAAAATAGCATAGGTCATCTCTAACTATTGTTAAATCTGAATTTGCATTAGGACGAGAGGAATTTCCTATTCCCGAAGCACCATCATTTGAACTATTAGAAACAACAACAATTACATTTTCTCTTAAATCTTTATCATCTAGTATCTGTTTAAGATTTGACAAGTCCACTACAAATTGTTCGATACCTTTTCGATATGCGGCATCGTCGGTCAATGTAGCATCAAATAGCCGTCCAAGTTTAATGAAATCATCTTTAACGGCGCGAAAAGTTTGTCCGTTACTATGATTAAATGTTAGTTGACTGAACAGCTTGACATCTAATTGAGACACTATATTAGGATTGCATATGAAATGGATATTCATAGCCGCTTTACTGGAAACAGGAGTAATGCGCATTTCTATGTTAGGCAATATCAACTCAAATTTATCAGTAAGTTTACCATCGGAAATAACTTTTCTATAGTTGTCGATAGAAAAGTAGTCCGTTATTCCTAATACTGCAACTTTTTTAGTTGGATCTTCAGAATTGATATATGTTAAAATATTCTCATAAAATTTATCCCATTTTTCTTGAGGTGTCGATCCTACAAATTGATCATTTTTCTTTGTTTGTGGAGTATGAATATGTAAATCCCAGCGTCTCCATTCAGAACCACGGCAAAAATCCATGCAAACTTTCTCCTTAGTTTAATGTACTGTTTATTGATATATAATGCAAATTAGACATTCAATTGTTTGTCCAATAATAAATTAATCTCTTAATTTGAGTGCCTCAACTAATTTATAAACTGTAGTACTTGAAACCCAATTCCATATCGGCTGTCTCTGGTTCGGATATTTTTCGTTATGTACTTTAACATAATTCTGATATATTATTTTTGAGTTCTCCATAGCTTTCTTATAATTAGGAATGAAACAGTCCTTCAAGAGTTTTTCATCGGTTTTGCTATATGCTTTATTGCTTCCGTTTTCTTTTAAGAGCTTGTCCAACACATCAGTATAATCATCTAATTGCAACGTAGTCTTGCATTTTTCGAAATGCGATATTAACCATACTTCAAAAGCCACATTAGAATAAGCAATTTTTATCCCACTTTCTTCAGCTTGCTTTAATGCAGGGATTAGACGCTTGTCTTTATATGTATAGTCGATATCAAAGACGCACCAAACTTGGTTTGCTTCCGAAATATATCTCTGACCATACTGAACTAAGCCCACTGGATCGGCATTTTGAAAAATGATTTTAACATCATAAACACTACGTTTCGCTTTTAACAGTTTAAAGTAATTGTATTCTGTTTGCTCACCGTTTGTAATTATATAAAATACATTTCGAGCAGTTAATCTGTCTGATCTTCTTGCCATACCCCACCTCAATCCCTATTTGCCATATCGGGAAGTTTAGCATAGAAACCGGCAAGATAGCGTTTGCTGAATAAGTCTGTTTTTCTTACATTCTTATAATCTGATAATGATACCAAGCTACTTTCGCCATATTTATCTTTACTTGTAAAATATATTTGGTCACGACGCAAATCCTCATCCATAAGCATAACATTATGAGCTGTACAAATTAATTGAGCATTTTTAGGATTTGTATCAATTGAATTGAAAAGCTTAACAATATAATCCGCAACAAGAAAATGTAATTTTGCATCAATTTCATCTATAACAATTACTCTGCCTTGATCTAAAGCAGCAAGAATCCAACCCAAATAACACAATAAGCGTGCCGTGCCTTCCGAATTAAACCCTGCATTTTTATATAATAAAATATCTTTTTTACCTTTTATTCTACCCTTCCCATCGTAGACATCAAAAAAAGTTTCTAAATCTATATTATATAGATTTTTTTCTTCTTGTTTTAACTGCCCGAACGAAGCAGGATTTATCTGCATTTGAGCATTAAAGTTAAGAATATCATTAAAATTAGCCATATTGGCAACTTTATCTTTCTTAACTCTTATATCTTGAATACCTATATCAGCCAATTTTAAAATTTTAAGTGCCTGCTCTTTATACTTGCCGTTTTCCATAGTATAGATATCTAAAATATTAGCATCATTTTCAAAAACTATTAGTAAATTTTGAAACCACTGCATCACATCGTTTAAATATTGAGCTATATCTAAATGAAAATTATTACCTACAGATAAAAATAAAGTATTTTTAGAAATATTTATTAATCTGGTCGCTTGTTTGGATAAACCTGTAATTTCAAGTTCATTATCTGTACGCTTAAATACAGGAGTTAATCTCTCTTTTCTACGCTCCAGCCATTCTGATTTAACTACTCCTTTTGATAATGTAAAACCATATTTGTAGTAAAAAGCATTTTGAATAATTTCCACTTCATAAGTACTTTCTTCGTTTTGAGCATTCTCATAAAATGCAAAAGTTTCATTTGCTGCAACGATAGGAAACTGGGATGCCGACATTAATAATACGTTTTTCATATAGGCAAGTGCTTTTAAAACATTTGACTTGCCAGATGCATTCCCACCAAAAATAACGGCAGATTTTATAAACTCATTTTCATCTTTAGGCATTAATTTACTATCAACAGTAAACGTATTTATTTCTCTCAATTCCGTATCTTTAACTGCTTGCATACTAAAAATATTCTCTTGATAAAAAGATCTGCAATTTTTAAACAAAAAATTAACTAACATACTAAACTCCCATCCGTTAACTGGTTACAATGATTATACTTTATTATACGCTAAAAGTCAATATCTTAAACAATATTTTTGCAAATTTTTTGCAAAACACAATATTAACAAAAACATCACAAACTAAATAAACACTTTAACAACCAAATCTCTATATTGATTTTGCCTTAAAAGTTGTTTTCTTTTATTCCTATATTTTAAAGCCTCTTTGAATGGAATAGTAAAAGCATAATAAAGCTTCTTTCCCAAATTAAAATCTACTTCAACATCAAATCGCAAATACCAAGAGAATTCGGTTTCACTTTCTACTTTAATTTGAGTTACAAATTTATCAATAATATTATTGTCGAAATCGATATTGTTTGGAGAGATAAATTCAAGCAAGTGCTTTTTGATTTCTTCTTTTGAGAATGGGTGTGATTGCGCTACTCTCGGCAGATTTTCATAATCAAGCAGCTGTTGATCGGCTTGTTTTTTATCTGCATCCACCATCGCTTTTAATCTTAAATATGTATCTCTATCTATTTCGCCGTTAAGTCGCATCTCAATTAGACGTTCTGCTTTTTCGGACAACTTTTTTATCTCCAACCTATAACCGTTCCTTATTCTTTCGATATCATGCTGTTCCATTACTGTTTCGTTTATAAATATTATAATTGATTTTTCTAATATGTCGCTATCTTTCCAAACCTTTCTGAAAACTACCTTCGCCATCATTTCAAGCTTCCATCCGCATATTGCACGCATATCGCAAAAGCCTTCACTTTCTCTGTTTGCAATTTTATTCGCTCCTTTATTTAACTGATTATAGCATTTATAACCGACAGGTCTTTCGCCGTTTAATTTCGGTCTCCACTTATCCATACGCATAGAAGAGCCGCATCGGCACCTCATCTTTTTCGTCCAAACATTACCGCTTTTATGCATTCCCAAATACTGCATATTTGCTTTGCCATCAACATTTACTATACGCAAATTCCTCCTGCTTTCTCGGATAAGTTTACAATGCTCCCACTGTTCTTCGGAGATAATTGGTTCAAAGGTAGCAGCAACATACTCAAACGTAGTCTCATCATGATTGACAATTACTTTCTGTTCGAGAAAGTTATTTCTATAAGATTTGTTGTACGCCATTATGCCCTTATAAATCGTATTCTTCAAACATCTCAAAATTCTCGTGCTATCCCATTTGATAAATCCGCTTGAATTAATCCGTTCTCTTTTTATCAATTCGTCCCGTATCGCCTGTACACCTAAACCCGATTCATATAAATCAAAAATCATACGCACGGTTTTTGCCTGTTCTTGATTAATTACATAAGTGTTGCCTACTCTGTCATAGCCCAAAAGATTACCGTTCCCGTATAATACGCCGTTCTTTCTGCTTATGGCTTGTCCCGCCTTAATCCTGTCTGACATTTTGCGACTTTCTTCCTGTGCCACCATTGCTCTGATCGTTAAAATCATTTCCCCTTCGTTATCCATAGTCCGAATTCCATCCTGCACGAAAAACACTTCTACTCCATAATTTTTCAGTTGCCTTGTAATTTCAAGACACTCGACCGTATTCCTCGCAAATCTCGCAACTTCCCGTGTTACGATCAAATCGAATTTACCCGTTTTAGCGTCATCTATCATTCTCATAAATTCCGGACGTTTCTTGGCTTGCGTTCCAGTAATACCGTCGTCCACGTATCTCTCGATAATAATCCAATTAGGATAATTCTTCTTTAATTCCTCATACCACTGCATTTGATTACCCAATGCATAAGTTTGCTCTTCGTGTTCCGTAGATACCCGTCCGTAGAACACTACTTTTCTGTTGCCGACTGTTTGATGATTTTTCATTTTTGTTCTCCTTTGACTTTTATAGTTATCTTAAAATATACCACATTAAGAGAACGTAAAAGCTCTGCAAATTCATATTGCAAGGCTTTAAAATGAATCTTCAATTACTTATTACTTGACTAGCTGCCGTAGTCCGAAAAATCAGTGTAATAGACAGCAAAAAACGTGATTTTCTGTTACACGATAAAGCAATTATATCCATACTTATAACTGCAAGACCTGCAATTAATTTGTCGAAAAGCATAGAAAAACAGCCCGTTTTCGTGTCGAAAACGGGCTGTTTATGAGTTTTTATAAATTATTTTTTACGTTCGTGTCGAATATTGGCTTGTGCCGCCGCAAGACGCGCGATAGGTACGCGGTAAGGCGAGCAGGAAACGTAATTCAAACCGATTTTATGGCAGAACTCTATAGAAGAAGGGTCACCGCCGTGTTCACCGCAAATACCTACGTGCAACTTCTTGTTGCCTTTCTTTCCAAGCTTAACGGCAGTATCCATAAGCTTACCTACGCCAATCGTATCAAGGCGCGCAAACGGATCGCTTTCATAAATCTTGTTCGCATAGTAAGAAGGCAGGAACTTGCCCGCGTCGTCACGCGAGAAGCCGAACGTCATCTGCGTCAAATCGTTCGTGCCGAAGCAGAAGAAATCAGCCTCTTTCGCAATTTCGTCAGCGGTAAGCGCCGCACGCGGAATTTCAATCATCGTGCCCACTTCGTATTTAAGCTTCGCGCCGGAAGCCTTGATAACCTCGTCCGCAGTCTTAACTACGGTATTTTTAACGTAAGCAAGCTCTTTCACTTCGCCCGTAAGGGGAATCATGATTTCGGGAACAACCTTCCAGCCCTTGTGTCTCTTCTGAACAGCAATAGCCGCCTTTATAACAGCCTTAGTCTGCATAACCGCAATTTCGGGATACGTTACGCAAAGTCTGCATCCGCGGTGTCCCATCATGGGGTTGAACTCGTGCAAATCGCTGATAATCTGTTTAATCTGCGCAACGCTCTTGCCCTGTGCTTTTGCAAGCGCCGCGATATCCTCTTCGTCCGTAGGAACAAACTCGTGAAGAGGGGGATCAAGGAAACGGATAGTAACGGGCTGACCTTCCAAAGCTTCCATAAGTCCCTCGAAGTCCGCCTGCTGCATAGGCTCGATTTTAGCCAGAGCCGCCTCTCTCTCTTCAACCGTGTCCGAACAAATCATTTCTCTGAAAGCTCCGATACGCGCAGGGTCGAAGAACATATGCTCCGTACGGCAAAGGCCGATACCCTGTGCGCCGAACGCCGCAGCCTGTTTCGCGTCGTTGGGAGTATCCGCATTCGTTCTGACGCCCAAAGCCTTGTATTTGTCCGCCAGATCCATTATTCTGCCGAAGTATCCGGAGTTAGGGTCTGCGGGAACGGTGGGGATTAAGCAATCGTAAATAGTTCCCGTCGAGCCGTCAAGGGAAAGTCCGTCGCCTTCCTTGAACACTTTGCCCGCAAGCGTGAACTGTTTGTTCTCTTCGTCCATTTTGATATCGCCGCAGCCGGAAACGCAGCACGTTCCCATACCGCGCGCAACAACCGCCGCATGCGAGGTCTGTCCGCCGCGCACCGTCAAAATGCCCTGAGCGTACTTCATGCCCTCGATATCTTCGGGGGAAGTTTCCAAACGTACAAGAACAACCTTCTTGCCCTTCTTTCCTTCGATAACCGCGTCCTCTGCGGTGAATACTATCTGACCTGCCGCAGCGCCGGGGGAAGCCGCAATACCTTTGCCGACTACGTTGTTTTTATCAGCTTCCTTCAAAGCCTTGGGGTCGAACTGAGGGTGCAAAAGCATGTCGAGCGACTTAGCGTCGATTTGCATAAGCGCTTCCTGCTCGGTAATCATACCCTCGTCTATAAGGTCGCAAGCGATTTTGATAGCCGCGGCAGCGGTACGCTTGCCGTTACGCGTCTGCAACATGTAAAGCTTTTCGTTTTCAACCGTGAACTCCATATCCTGCATATCGCGGTAATGGTTTTCAAGAATTTTGCAAACTTCCTGGAATTGCTTGTAAACTTCGGGGAATACTTCCGCCATTTTCGCAATGGGCATGGGGGTACGAACGCCTGCAACAACGTCCTCGCCCTGTGCGTTTGTAAGGAATTCGCCCATAAGCCCCTTTTCGCCGGTTGCGGGATTGCGGGTAAACGCAACGCCCGTGCCGCAGTTGTCGCCCATATTGCCGAAAGCCATCATCTGCACGTTAACCGCGGTACCCCAGCTGTAAGGAATGTCGTGGTCCATGCGGTAGATGTTCGCACGGGGGTTGTCCCACGAACGGAACACGGCTTTAACCGCTTCGAAAAGCTGCTCTTTGGGGTTGTCGGGGAAGTCCTTGCCAAGCTGGTTCTTGTATTCAGCCTTGAACTGATAAGCAAGCGATTTCAAATCGTCGGCGTTGAGGTCTACGTCCTGAGTTACGCCCTTCTTTTCCTTCATCTCGTCGATGAGCTTTTCAAAATATTTCTTGCCGACTTCCATAACTACGTCGGAGAACATCTGGATAAATCTTCTGTAGCAGTCCCATGCCCAACGGGGGTTTCCCGATTTCGCGGCGATGGTGTTCACAACCTCTTCGTTAAGTCCGAGGTTTAAAATCGTGTCCATCATGCCGGGCATGGAAGCTCTTGCGCCCGAACGTACGGAAACGAGCAAAGGATTTTCTTTGTCGCCGAACTTCTTTCCGCAAATTTGCTCCATCTTGTCGATATAAGACATGATTTCCGCCTGAATGCCGTCGTTGATTTTGCGTCCGTCTTCATAATACTGCGTACAAGCCTCTGTGGATATCGTAAATCCCTGAGGTACGGGCAGACCGATTTTGGTCATTTCGGCAAGGTTAGCACCTTTGCCGCCCAACAGTTCGCGCATGCTTGCATCTCCCTCCGTAAAGAGATAGCAATACTTCTTTGCCATAAAAAATTCCTCCAATGATTGTTTTTGTTTTATTAACTTTTATATTTTAATATAAAAATATCGATTAATCAAGTGTTTAAGCAAATATTTCCAAAATAATGGCGCAACCTGTAACACTTGCTTAAAAAAACGGCAATAAAGCGCTTTAAACCCGCGGCGCGCACAGGCGCGCCGCGGGTTTAAATCAGTAATTTTCAATCAGCCCCAAAAAATACTCCGCAGGCACCTCGAATACGGTTACCATAGCCCTCAAATTATCGTACCCGGGCTTTGCTTTACCCCTCGCCCAATCGTTAACCAAGCCGGGTTTTGCGCCCGGCTTTCTTGCAAAATCGCTTTGAGATAATCCGTTCTCTTTCAAAAAATCAGCCAAAATTACTTTAAATTCTCTTTCCATATAATTAAAGATACAGAAAATTCCGTAACAAAAAAGCGTTTGCGGAATTTTCCGCAAAACGGTCGGCTTTAATTAAAAGTCCGTAATATACACGGTTTATAAAACCGCAAACGTTTTAAACAATAATCCCAAAAAAGTTGTTCATACGGTTTTAAAACTTAAAAGCCCCGCGCTTTAAGCGCGGGGCTTACACTGTTTTTATTTTTACAAAATTCTGCAATAGCCAAAACCCAATCAGGTTTTAAATCAGCCTTATGTATTCCGACAAGCTCTTTAACAAATTGTCTGTCTTATAGGTAAAATACTCCTTCAAAAGCCGCAAAGCCCGTTTTTCGCCGTCGTCGGTTATAAAATCCTCTTCAAAGGCTTTTCCCGCAATTTTGCGCAAAACGTTATAAGTCACCCTGCTCGCGCCCGCGCCCGTTCCGCAATCGAAGCACGTAAACGCGCCCGCGTCCATATCGAAGCGCAGCTTCTCCTCGCCCGCAAGCTCCGCGCCGCACTCGGCGCAGTTATCGAGCGATATCGCATATCCGGACTTACCGAGAACAAAAAGCAAAAAGTTTATAAGCGGCAGCCGCTCGCTTCCTGCGCACATTTCAGAAAGCGCCCGTATAAACGCGTAAAATATCTCGGCACAATCCCCGCCCTCATACGTTACCGCGGAAACGGCTTCCGCCGCCGCGCTCGCCGCATAAAACTTGTTTATATCGGTGCGCAAATCGTAAAAGCTTTCACATTCGGAACAGTTTATAACCGTGAATTTGTCGCCCCGTTTCGCAAGCACGTATTCCGCAAAGCAAAAAGGCTGAGCCGCAAACTTAAGCTTCGCGTTCGGCTTTTTAACGCCCTTTATCCCCGCCGTTATCTTTCCTTGCTCCGCGGATAAAAGCGTTAAAATTTTGTCGTTCTCTCCGTAATCAACGGCTCTCAGCATCACCGCGTTAACTTTTATATCCATAAATCCGCCTTTTCCTCGGCTGATATTTTAGTAATTTAAGCGCCGCTTCCCCGCAACGGTAAAAACATTCCGTTGCCTCGGTCACCGCGTTTACGGAATACGCTAACACTCTTCCCTGCATGCAAAACATAGCTCCGTGCGTTTTAAAAGTCCGCCCTCGTCACTCTTTTATGCAATTTTAAGCGCACACCCGCATATAATTGCGCACCACCTCAGTGAGCCTGTTTCGCCGCAATTCGTGCGCGTCAACCCGAAATTTATGCTGCGCCGTTAACCGTTTTACTCTTTGCCGTCCAACTGCTTATACAGCATATAATAGCTCACGTTGCCCGTCTTTTCAAACATCTTCCACGCAAGCTCAGCCGCGTCTTTGTCACGTTTCATATAAAAACCCCCGCAAAAAATCAATACTTCGGTACTAAAAGAATGTGCGGTTTTTAAAAAAATATTTACGTGCAGCGCGTTAAGGATTGCCGCTCTTTCCGCGCAATCCCGCGGCGGTTAAATTTAAACTATAAAAATATCCTTGATAAGTCCGGGGCGGTTTCGCCAGTCCTCTTCAACACGCACGTAGGTCGTCAAAAACACCTTAGCGCCCAAAAATTTCTCCATGCCCTCTCTCGCAAACGTCGAAACTTCCTTTATAGCCCTGCCCTGCTTCCCGATAAGTATCGCCTTGTGATTTGGCTTTTCGCAGATAATGTCAAGGTTAACCTCGTAATTGCCGTTGGGCTTTCTCTCGAAAGTATTTATTACAATCGCAATACCGTGCGGAATTTCATCGTCGAACTTAAGCAAAATCTTCTCGCGCATGATTTCCGCAATCATAAATTTTTCGCTCTTATCCGAAACGATATCCTCTTCGATAACCTTTCCGCCCTCGGGCATCTGCTCCGCAAGATAATTTTCAAGCTTTCTTATATTCTGATATTTTCTTGCCGAAACTGGGAAAACGTCGCAGCTTATTCCGTTTTCAAAAAGCTTTTTCGCGTCCTCGGCGATATTTTCTTTGGGCATAATGTCTATTTTCGTATAGGCAACCGCCATGGGGATTTTCCCCGCGGAGTATTTTTTCATCAGCTCCAAATCGCCGTCAGAAATCCCCCCGTGCCCGTCGTGTACGAAAAGTATAAAATCAACGTCCTTCGCCGCGTCGTCGGTTGTTTTCATCATCATATCGGTAAGATAATTCCCGCTCTTGTAAATACCGGGGGTATCCACGAATACAAGCTGATAATCCTCTTTCGTCAAAACGCCCAAAATCGAATGGCGCGTAGTCTGCGGCTTAGGCGAAACTATCGCCACCTTTTCGCCCACCAAAACGTTAATAAGCGTGCTTTTGCCCGCGTTCGCCTTACCTATTACCCCTATAAATCCGCTCCGCATTACTCCCTCGCCAATCCTAATTTCTCCATAACGCGTTCTTCGCGCAGCCGCATTTCACGCTTGTCCGCCTCCGTCATATGGTCGTAGCCCAAAAGGTGAAAAAGTCCGTGCGCCGCCAGATAAAACAACTCCCTTTCATAAGAATGTCCGTATTCCTCCGCCTGCTCGCGCGCTCTTTGGGTGCATATCGCAATGCTCCCCAAAAACAAATTACCCTCTTCGTCTATTTCCGTAGGGTAATCCTCTTTTTTAAGAATTTTCCCTCTTACGCCGTCCAAAGAAGGGAAGCTCAAAACGTCCGTCACCGCGTCTACAGACCGCATTTCCGCGTTCAGCCTTTTAATCTCTTCGCCTCCCGCGAAAACTATCTCCGCGGCAAGTCCGCAATCGCTCTCCGCCTCGCCTTCGAACGCTTTCCCAAGGCGGGAAAAATCAAAATCATCGCAATAAATATTCAACATACCGTTTAAACTCCGCACAAATGCGCCCGCAACAAACGCTTACAACTGCGCCGTCAAGCCGCGAAAAACCGCCCAAGCTTTTTGCGTCGCGTTTTATACAACTATACTTCAAAGCACAGTGCGCGCCATTGTAAATTCCCGCCGTTCCGCCCAACTTCGAAGCGTAAAACGCGTCCAACCTGCAATATTCCAAGCGCAATACGTCGCTCAACCTAAATTATCACAATCCAGCACAACTTCCAAGCTCAATACATAGCTCAGCTTTCACTATTACAATACCGAGAAACGCGTCCAACCTGCAATATCACAATCCAGCGCATTTCAAATCCGCGCAGAACAACATCTCTGACCGAATAATTTTATTTTCTTGAAAGCACAAGCTTCGGATATTTAACCCTCGAATGGTAAACCCCCGCAAGCTGATTTATAACGGTGCGCGTAACCGTGTTAAGCTCCGCCATAGTAATATCGCACTCTATAAACTGTTCCATATTCATGCGCTCTTCAACTATGCTGGAAACAAGCGCCGCAACCTTTTCGGGCGTGCGTTCGGAAAGAGAGCGCGCCGCCGCCTCGGAAGCGTCGGCAATCATTATAATCGCCGCAATCTTCGTCGTCGGGGTAGGTCCGGAATAAGAATAATTCATCGCGTTCAGCTCGCCGTCGCTCATTTTCAGCGCCTTTGCGTAAAAGTACTTTATGGGCATAGTGCCGTGGTGCTGAACGGCTACGTCCGCAAAAATATCGGGTAAACGGTGCTTTTTGATAAGCTTCGCCCCCTCTTTGGTATGAGAACGGATTATATCTACCGAAAGCTCCGGCGTAAGCTCTTTATGCAAATCGTATTCGCTCTGGTTTTCCGCAAACATTTCGGGATTTTTCAGCTTTCCTATATCGTGGTAATAAGCCACCGCGCGCGCAAGCTCGGAATCCTCTCCGATCGCGCTCGCACAAGCCTCCGCAAGCTGAGCCACCACAACGCTGTGATTATAAGTTCCCAACGCGTGCTTTTTCATTCTTGCTATAATTTTCGCATTGTCAGAAGTAAGCTCTCTCAGCCTGAAAGCCGTAAGCTCGGAAAACAGCCCCTCCACAACGGGCAAAAAGCACATAAACAGCAACACCGAAGACGCGCAGTCGAAAATACTGAACATTACCGCGTCCAGAATATTCTTCCACATGTCGGAAGACATTTCCGGCAGCTGTATTACAACGTTTATAACTATCGTCGGCACAAACAGCGCAAGCCCCACAAGCACGCAGCCGAGGCGGGTTTTCACCCTCTTCAGCATGAAAATCCCCACGATGCCGCAGCAGAACATTATAAAAAGGCTCGCAAAGCTCTGAATCATCGGCACCGAGCCGCCGCTTATATCAACGCTGTTAAGATATCTGTTGAATACGAAAAGTATAAGCATGAACACGCTGTTCAAAAAAATCGCTTCCCGTCTTCTGAACGTCATACAAGCCATAAGCGCAAAAAACAAAAGCGGCCGCGCCATAGGGGAAACGTATTTGCCTATAACGTCGCAAACCAGCGAAGACACGCAAAGCAGAAAATATATTTCTATTATCTTCCTTATTCTCGAAAGAACCTCGTGGTTTTCCACAAGAAAATAAAAATACATTACGAACGATAAAAAGGTCACCGATACGGTAACCGTGATTATATTCGAAAATTCCGTTTCCATAAATTCCGCTATACGCCCTTCCGTGTTTATAACAATCATCAAAAAGAGCGTCAACAGCAAAACCAGATGGCATATAACAAAGGTGAGCGCGCTAAGCGCTATTTCTTTTTTAGTCAGCTTTGTCTTTATCATTTTTCCTCCCCGCCGCTTCGTAAGCCCTGACTATGCTCATAACCAGAGGATTTCTCACGACGTCTTTATCCGTAAGGTAAATTTCCGCTATTTGCTCAACGTCCTTCAAAACGTTTACCGCGTGTTCCAGCCCGCTCTGTTTTCCGTCGGGCAAATCTATCTGGGTCACGTCACCGGTAACCACCATCTTGCTTCCGTCGCCTAAGCGCGTTAAAAACATCTTCATCTGCTCGCGCGTCGTGTTCTGCGCCTCGTCAAGAATTATAAACGCGTTGGAAAGCGTCCTCCCGCGCATATACGCAAGGGGCGCAACCTCTATTGTTCCGCGCTCCATAAGCTTGAGATAGGTCTCCGTGCCGAGCATTTCCTCCAACGCGTCGTATAAAGGTCTTAAATAAGGGTCTACCTTGGTCTGCAAATCCCCCGGCAAAAACCCGAGCTTTTCCCCCGCCTCCACCGCGGGCCGCGTAAGTATTATTTTATCTATCTGCTTTTGCTTGTAAGCCTGAACGGCAAGGCACACGGCAAGATACGTTTTACCCGTGCCCGCAGGCCCTATCCCGAAAACAACGTCTTTCTTTTTAATCGCGTCCACGTACGTTTTCTGCCCAACCGTCTTGCACTTTACGGGCTTTCCGCGGTAAGTCACCGCCACCGCGCCGGAAGAAAGCTTGGTTATGTCCTTCGCCTTCCCTTCTTTCGCAAGCTCTATACAATAAGCAACCCTGCCCTTGTCCACGGCTTCGCCGTTTTCGGCAAGCTCCAAAAGATTTTGCGTAACCTCCGCCGCAAGGTTAACGTTTTTTTCGTCTCCGCTTATCACGGTTTTAACGCCGTCCACGCGCACGGTAACGCCAAGCTCCTGCATAATCAGATTGACGTTCTCGTCGAACGTCCCCAAAAACCTTTGCAGCACGTCCGTATTTTCCGCGCTGATTTTCCTTATGCTTTTATCCAAACAACCCACCTTTTGCCGCACGGACCCGCGCGCGTTTCGCAACGTGCGTTATTCGCGCAGGCTCAATCCATATTTATCGATATTTTGTGCAAATAGCTGTATTCTATAACGTATATAAAGCCGCCCTCAGTGGGCTTAACCGTATGCTTTCTCGCAATAATTTCATCGGCTTCCAGCAAAACAGATGCATAAGCGGCTTTCAGGCTTTCGTCGTTTTCCTCCGCCGCGAAATATTCCGCCGTTCCGCCGCATTCGAGCTCCGCATACCCCACCGCAAGGCAGCTTATTCTCTCCTCGCCCGAAAGGGTAAACGTGTCTATTACCGTGTCGCTTCTGTTAACGGTATCCCCCTCGGAAACCACCGCCGTTCCGCAAATCGCAACAACCGTCCTCACAACTCCGCCGCGGTCGGCAACAAGCGGTTTTAAATTCGTAACGCCGTAATGCTCCGCGTCCGTCTGCACGTCCACTATAAGAACGCTGCCGCGCTTCTCTATGTTGCAAAAAGTCACCTGCGGCAATGCAAGTATGCGCCCCGTCGCCGCAGAAACGTTAAGGGAAGAAAATCTCCTGAACTCCCCCGCGCCCTCGTCCTCGACTATGCGCCGTATTTCGGGCTCGAGATAGCTTCCGCTTCCGCTCACCTCTATTTTCAGAACGTAAGCGTTCGCAAAAACGCAAACCGCCAAAAACGCTGCTGCCCCCGCAAAAAGCCCCGCACGCAGCGCTAAAACGTTCAAAAATCTCCGCGCCGCGCCCGCTTTTTTTACGGTAACATTATAACACGGCTTATCGAAAATTGCAAAAACTTTTTCAACGTCTTTGCCTTTGACGGAAAATACAAAGCTCGCTCCCTCCTTTTTACAGCCGTAAACGGCTATTTCCGCCTTTTTCAGCTTTCTCAAAGCCGCCTCCGCCGTGGAAACAATGCTTATCTTCGCCAATTCATTCAACGCTTATCACCTTTATATTTCCCTTTATAAATAAATCCTGCTCGAAATACTTGCCGATTTCCATATTTTCGCCTTCCAGCGTAAGAACCGTCTTTTTCAATAAAAGCACTATTTTCTGCGGATTGTATTCCGCAACCGATTTCACGCTTCTGAAATACCCCCCGAACGCGGGCACAACCGTAAAAGCCTTTAATGTATCCCCGCCCAGCTCGCCTATAATCTGTTCCAATAATTTCATAATAATAAATATATGATTTGCCCCGCGCGAAAATAACGCTCCGCTTTTACCCTCCGAACAAACCGTCCAACACCCCTTCTCCGCCATTTACGTTTTCAACTTTTAAATGACCCACAAAAAACCAATCCCGACCAACCCTCTCCACAACTATTTAAAATTTAACCAGACAACTCTCCGCCCCTCTCCTCTAACTGTCAAACTCTCTTAATAATTCTCTCTCAATCCCATTCCCCGCCGTCGCTTTCCTCCACCACCCTATCACTCTCTCCAACCTCTTTTTCCAACCTTGCAATCACTTGCCAAACGTCACACCCCCTGCCGCCGCTTTCGTATAAAGCATTTTTCCGCCCGATTAAACAAATTAACCCAAATTTTTCACGTCCGCCCCTTTTAAAATAGCGTGTATGGCTAAAAAAATTCTTTTAACCGGTTTCAAAGGCGGCACGGGCGTAACCGCCTGCACCGTCGGGCTCGGGCGCGCGCTCGCACAGCTCGGAGAACGCACTTTAATCGTGGACGGAGATACAAAAACGGGCTGCGCGCTTTTAATGGGCGAATGCCGCCACCTTGTTGTTTACACCCTCGCGGATTACGAAAAGGGCGCTTGCCGCGCAAAGCAGGCGATAGTTTCCCACCCGCAGAATTCCAATCTCATGTTTATGCCGTCCATCGGCTTAAACGATATTTCTTACGCGCAAAAAGCCGTCTCGGACGTAGACGGTCTTTTCGATTACATATTGCTTGATAAAACCGCGGAAAACCTCTGCGACTGCGCGGCAATCGTCACGGAGCCGTTCACCCCGTCCGTGAAAGCCGCGGATTTGTGCCGCTCGTATCTCACCGACGGCGGAATAAAAGACGTATCGCTCATTGTAAACAAGCTCAACGGCGGGCAGATTTTAAACGGGGAAACAATGACCGCACACGAAATCGCCGCTCTTCTTCATATGGAGCTAATGGCGGTAATTCCCGAAGATTTGTTGCTCTCTTGCGGCAAATGGAAGCCCGCAACGCTCAAAGCCTTCAAGACCGCCGCCGAAGTACTCACGGGCAGGCGGGAGGGCGTTCTCAATATTTTAAGCGGCTGGAACGGAGTAAACGCGTACTTTAAAAGAAAGCTGAGGGATAAGGTATGAAAGAAATAATTTTAGAGCGCGACGATATGTCCGATTTCGAACGCGGACTGTTTTTAAAGGATTTGAAAAAGGTAACCGAAGAATATTTCGAACACGACGGCGCGCCGTCGCTTGAAATCACGCGCACTAAAGAGGGCTTTCTCGTATGCGTCATTTTCTCCGCCCGCCGCATTAAGTCCGTCAAAAAACCATTGTAACCTCCCGCGCTCGTCCAACAAAGCTCCTCATTTATAACCGCGTCGGGGAATTTCGGGTTCTTAGCGCACTTGCTATTCGTGTTTAAGTTTAAAATAACGTTCGTGCTACATTCGATAAAAAACCGCCCGAACAAGCAACCCGATAAAAATCAAACGGTAATCCGCATTTACCCATATTAAATTAAAAAAACCGAAAAAAGCGTTTGCGCGTAAGGCGCAAACGCTTTTTAAT
>CAMWMZ010000013.1 GCA_947175485.1 uncultured Clostridia bacterium | reverse complement strand
CGGCTGACCGGCAAACAATATTCTGCCGTACAAAACACAGTTTTCGTATATTTCACCTTCCGAACTGCCGCAAAGCAGAACGGCAATCTGCGCAACGGAAATTTCGCCAACGGCGGCAATCAAAACGCCGATTACACCCGTTATGATAACGAGCATCGTGAAATATTTGTTCGCCTTTTCTTTATCGCCCTCGCCCAGGGTTTTAGAAACGAGAGCGCTTCCGCCCGCGCCTATCATAAAACCGATAGAGCCGAAAATCATAAAAAGAGGGAAAATATACTGAATAGCGTTAACCGCCGCTTCTCCCGCAAAAATAGACACGAAAAGCCCGTCCACAACCGAATAAATGCTTGTGAACACCATCATAGCTATTGAGGGCAAAACGAACATGAGCAATTTTTTATATGTAAAATGCTCGGATAACTGTATTCTCATACTCACCGTTTATTTTGAAGTGTTAGGGTATTATAAAGGTTTATAATAATAAAGTCAATAAAATATCGTCATATTTTCAGTGCGTGCATTGTTTTTATGAAAATCGCTTGTTTTTCACACAACGGCGAATATATAATAAAATTATGAAAACACACGAAAGAAGAGTTATTGAAAATAAAACTTACGACGAAGAGCGCGCGCTTTATCATCTTGAAAACGCCATAGTAAGACGTTGCGTTTTTGCGGGAGAGGCAGACGGAGAATCGGTTTTAAAAGAATGCCGCGGCGTAACCGTAGAACACTCCTCCTTTTCACTGCGCTACCCGCTTTGGCATGCGGAAAATTATTTTCTCGATCATTGCGATATGGATGAAAACACGCGCGCCGCGCTTTGGTATTGCAAAAACGGAACGATTGCAAAATCCCTTTTAGGCGGAATAAAAGCCGTGCGCGAATGCGACGGCGTTGAGCTTGTTAACTGCAATATAGTATCGCCCGAATTCGGTTGGCGCAGCAAAAACGTTACGATGACGGAATGTCAGGCGGAGAGTGAATACTTTATGTTTGAAAGCAAAAACCTGAAATTAAACAAGGTTACTTTCAACGGTATATACTCCTTTCAATACGTTAAAAACGCAACAATCGAAAACTGCATATTTGCCACGAAAGACGCATTTTGGCACTCCAAAAATATAACCGTTAAAAACAGCGTGTTAAAAGGCGAATATCTGGGTTGGTATTCAGACGGGTTAACCCTTATAAACTGCGTTATATCCGGCACTCAGCCGCTTTGCTACTGTAAAAATTTAAAGCTTATAAACTGCAAAACGGAAGGCTGCGATCTGGCTTTTGAATATTCGGATGTTCACGCTAACATTTTAGGTGATATTATATCGGTTAAAAATCCTAAAAGCGGTAAGATTTTTGCAGACAAAGTGGGCGAAACGATTTTCGGTGACAGTGTAATACGGTGCAAAGGCAAAGTTATAATACGGTAATTTATTCATCTGTGGATAACTTTTTACCATAATTTTCAAAAGTTTGTCGAAAAACGGCGCATATTGCCGCATTTTTTACCGCTTGTTGATAAAATGTTAATAACATTTCTGCATATTATCGAATTTTCACTTTTTCAACAAAAAATTGTTGACAACTTTTTGTGGATAAACCGCCTTGTTTAGCCTTAAAACGCCCCTTACAGGGCAGTTATCCACACCCCCCCATATATAATATTAAGCGGCAAGCCAAAACTTGCCGCTTATTTGAATTTAATGCGTTTTATTTTTAATTGCCTTATATGCACAGGCTAATTTATTGTTTATCCACTTTAGCCCCGTAAAGCGCCGAAACGTCGTTTGCATATTTTTGCATCTTGTCGCAGGATTTCAAGGGTATACTTTCTTCATATTCCCCCAGTTTTTTGGATTGCTCCCGCGAAAGCCTCGAGGGGACATCGATTTCTACGGTTACGTAAAGGTTCCCTGTTCCGTGAACGGTTTTAACCCCTTTGCCGCGCATACAAAAACGCGTTCCTGACGGAGTACACTCGGGAACATTCAGCTCCAAAGTATCGTCTATGCCCGCAACCTGAATTTTACCGCCTAAAACCGCCGTTTTGTAAGATATAGGTACGGTAATATATAAATCTTTATCTTCCCGATGCAAAAGCTTGTGCGGCTCTATCTGGAAATTAATATACAAATCTCCGCTTTCTCCGCCGTTACCTGCCGCCTGACCGAAACCGCGCTTTCTCAGACTGCTGTCTCTGTCTACTCCCGCAGGGATATTTATGGTGAATTTGGTTTCGTTTCTTTGATAACCTTTACCCTTACAGTCGGGGCAACGGTCTATTATTTTTTTACCCGTACCGCCGCAATCGGGGCAAGCGCCGACCTGAATAGTCCGCCCGAAAATGGTATCCTGCTGAAATTTTACTCTTCCGCTGCCGCCGCAACGGGAACACTTCTGAAAAGCCGTTCCCCCTTTTGCCCCCGTGCCGCCACACGATGAACAAGGCTCGTTGCGCATATAGCTTACCGTTTTAGTACAGCCCTTTATTGCGTCTAAAAACGAAAGACGTACGGTTTGCTGAATATCGGCGCCGCGCGGAGTTCCGCGCTCCGCTCCTCCGCCGAAGCCTCCGCCGAAAACCGAGTTGATAATATCTTCAAAGCCGCCCATACCGCCGCCGAAGCCCGAAAAGCCTCCGCCAAAGGGATTGCCGCCCATACCGCCCATATTGGGATGCTCGAGCTCGAAATCGTACTGCTTGCGCTTATTTTCGTCGGAAAGCGTTTCATTTGCTTCGTTTATTTCTTTGAATTTTTCCGCAGCCGCCGCGTCGTTCGGGTGGAAGTCGGGGTGATACTGTTTTGCAAGCTTTCTGTAAGCCGACTTTATCTCGTCTTGCGTAGCCGTTTTAGAAACGCCCAGAATATCGTAATAATTTTTCTTGTCCGCCATAAATTGACCCTGTAATATACCTTAAATACCGCTTAAAGGGGTGTTGAACAACACCCCTTCGGCAATTTGATTTTATTATTTATGCTGTGTGAATTCAGTATCGCCGCCGTCGGGATTGCCGCCGTTACCCGAGGCGCCCTGAGCTTGTTGATACATCTTTGCAACAACGGGCTGAACCTCGTTTGAAAGCGTATCTATCGCCGCCTTTATGCGGTCGTTATCTCCGCTTTCGAGTTCGGCTTTAGCTTTTGCAAGCGCGTCCTCAACAGTCTTTTTATCCTCTTCGGAAAGCTTGTCGCCGGCTTCCTTCAAGGTTTTTTCAAGCCCGTCAATCATTCCCTCGAGGTTGTTTTTGTTATCTACCGCTTCTTTACGCTTCTTATCTTCTTCAGCGTATTTTTCCGCGTCCTTAACAGCTTTATCTATATCCTCGTCGGAAAGGTTCGTCGATGCGGTAATAGTTATATTAGTGCTCTTGCCCGTGCCTAAATCCTTAGCGGTTACGTTAACGATACCGTTCGCATCCACGTCGAAAGTGACTTCGATTTGGGGAACTCCGCGGGGTGCGGGGGGGATATCCGTGAGCATAAACTTGCCGAGCGATTTATTATCGCGTGCAAACTTTCTTTCGCCCTGCAAAACGTTGATTTCAACGCCGGGCTGATTATCCGCCGCCGTAGAGAAAATCTGGCTCTTCTTTACGGGAATAGTGGTGTTTCTTTCAATGAGCGGTGTTGATACCCCGCCGAGAGTTTCTATACCGAGGGTTAAAGGCATTACGTCAAGCAAGAGAACGTCTTTAACTTCCCCTGAAAGTACTCCGCCCTGAATAGCCGCGCCTATCGCAACACATTCGTCGGGATTTATTCCTTTGAAAGGCTCTTTGCCGGTAACCTGCTTTACCTTATCGAATACGGCGGGAATACGCGTGGAACCGCCGACCATAATAACCTTTGTTATATCACCGTAAGAAAGCCCTGCGTCGCTCATAGCCTTTCTCATAGGCTCGACCGTGCGTTCTACAAGGTCGCTTGTAAGCATATCGAACTTCTGCTTCGATATGTCGATATCGAGATGCTGAGGCTCGCCGTCAACAACGGTTATGAAAGGAAGGTTAACGTTTGTGGAAGACATTCCCGAAAGCTCGATTTTAGCCTTTTCCGCCGCTTCTTTAAGCCTTTGAAGCGCTTTTTTATCCTTTGAAAGGTCTACGCCCGTTTCCTTTTTGAACGTATCGACAAGATAATCGATTACCTTATTATCAAAATCGTCGCCGCCGAGGTGCGTATCGCCGTTTGTTGCGAGAACTTCGAAAACGCCGTCGCCGATTTCCAGAATAGAAACGTCGAACGTACCGCCGCCGAGGTCGTAAATCATTACCTTTTGGCTGCCTTCCTGCTTATCAAGCCCGTAAGCAAGCGCCGCCGCCGTGGGCTCGTTGATTATACGCAAAACGTTAAGCCCGGCAATTTTGCCTGCGTCTTTAGTTGCCTGTCTTTGACTGTCGTTGAAGTATGCGGGGCAAGTGATAACCGCGTCGGTTACCTTGCCGCCGAGGTAGCTTTCCGCATCGGCTTTCAGCTTAGATAAAATCATTGCGGAAATTTCCTGCGGAGAATAGCCCTTTTCTATGTTTACTTTATAAGCTTCGCCCATATGGCGCTTTATGGATATAACCGTTTTATCGGGCGAAGCAACGGCAAGGCGCTTTGCCGCCTGACCTACTATACGGCTGCCGTCGTTTTTGAACGACACGACTGAGGGCGTAGTTCTGTTGCCTTCGCTATTGGCGATAACAACGGGCTCTCCGCCTTCCATTACCGCAACACACGAGTTAGTTGTTCCCAAATCGATTCCTATTACTTTTCCCATAAATATACCTCTTATTATTTATATTGTTACGGCTACCTGCGCGTAACGGATAACTTTATCCCCCGCCTTATAGCCCTTCTTTAAAATCTGTTTGACCGTATTTTGTTCTTCGCCCTCTTCGCAAGGGAAATCAAGAACGGCCTCCATAACGCTTTCGTCGAATTTATCACCGATATTTACGGGTATTTCTTCAACGCCGAGCGAACCTAAAAGCGTATTGAAGCTTTTTATTACCTTTTCAATTCCCGCTTTAGTCTTTTCATCGGAAGCTCCGTCAAGCGCATAACCGAAATTATCCGCAACAGGCAAAAGCTTTAACACAGCTTCTGCGGCACCGTCCTGATAAGCTTTTGAAACGGCGGCCTGGTTGCGCTTTCTGTAGTTATCATACTCCGCAGATACCGCATACCACTTTCTTTTGTAGTCTTCCGCGAGGGCTTGCGCTTTTTCAAGCTCGGAAGGCTGCTTTAATTCTTCAACCATTTCCGAAGCCTCGTCAACCGCCTCTTCGGGATTTTGTTTCAATTCTTTTTCTTCTTTTTTCTTAGCCATAACGTACCACTTTTTTTGTCTACATTATTAATATAAAACTTTATTCCCGCCGTTAAACAAAAAAGTCACATATTTTTCTTATGAATTTTTCCGTTGACAATTCCGCGCTCTTATTATAAAATTAACTCGACGTTTAAAGGGGTGTAAAATGCAGTCTTTAAGAGAATTATACAAAACTGGCACGGGGCCTTCTTCCTCTCATACAATGGGGCCCGAACGCGCAATCAAAATAATGCGTTCGTTATATCCTGAAGCCGACGAATTCAAGGTAACGCTTTTCGGTTCTCTTTCGCTTACGGGCGACGGACACGGCACGGACAGAGTTATTATTAACACCGCACACCCGATAAAGTGTTCTGTGATTCATGACAGCGAAAATTCATGCCCCGTCCACCCGAATACTATGGAAATCGCGGCATATTCGGGGGGCAAACACATTATAACCCGTACAGTTTACAGCATCGGCGGCGGTTCCGTAATTTTTGAGGGCGACCCGCCGGAAAAATACGAAAAATACGCATTCGACGGCATATATCCTTTAAATACTTATACGGAAATAAGCGAATATTGCAGAGCGCATAACATAAGGCTTTGGCAATACGCAGAGCTTTGCGAGGGAAAAGAAATATTCGATTTTCTTTCCGACGTATGGGAGCAAATGAAACAAACCATACATGAAGGGCTTACCGCAAGCGGAGTTCTCCCTGGAGTATTGGGCACGCAGAGGCGCGCTCAAAAGCTTTATAATCAGCGCCATATAGACGAATCCGCGCAAACGCGCGAAAACAGGTTGGTATGCTCATACGCCTTTGCTACAAGCGAACAGAACGCCGCGGGCGGCATTATCGTAACCGCACCTACATGCGGAGCGTGCGGCGTAGTTCCTTCGGTGCTGAAATATATGCAGGAAGAGCGGAAATTTTCCGACGAGCAGATTATACACGCTCTGGCTGCGGGCGGGATTATAGGCAATCTTATCAAGAAAAACGCTTCCATAAGCGGAGCCGAATGCGGTTGCCAGGCTGAAATAGGTTCGGCTTGTTCAATGGCAGCCGCGGCGCTTGCCGAGCTTTTTGAAATGGGGCTTGACCAAATAGAATACGCCGCCGAAGTTGCAATGGAGCACCATTTGGGGCTGACCTGCGACCCCATTGCGGGACTTGTTCAGATACCTTGTATCGAACGCAACGCGGTTGCGGCAATGCGGGCGATTAACGCGCTTTCGCTTGCAAACTTCCTTGCGGACACGCGCAAAATCAGATTTGACACGGTAGTAAAAACGATGTACAACACCGGAAAAGACCTTTTGAACAGCTATCGCGAAACCTCGTCCGGCGGACTTGCAAAATATTATGAAATAAAATCAGACAACAAATAAATATTCAACAAATTTAAAAGCGCGGACTTTTTAAGTCCGCGCTTTTTGTAATTTAATATCATTAAAGCAAATGCTTTCTTATCGCTTTGATTGCCTGGTCCGCAATCAGCCTGGAGCCTCTGTGCGTAGGGTGAACGCCGTCCTCCGAATATTCCGCATACGGAATACTTTCGGCAAGACCGTTGAACATTTCGTCATAGGCAACAAACTCGTCGGCGTACTTTAAAGCAATTTTGTTTATTAACGCAAGCTCCTCGTTAAAAATTCTGCGCATACGCAGCTTATCGGGTGCGGGCAGTAAAAACGGTTCGAGGAATATTACCACGGCGCCCTCTTTTTTAAGCTTTTTCAACAGTTCTTTTAAATCGGCTTCGAACTTTTTAAAATCGAGAGGCTTATCGTTTTTTATATGATGAATAACGTTGTTTATCCCAATCATTATTACTACCGCGTCAGGGTGCAGGGCAATTACGTCGCTTTCAACGCGCGCCAAAAGATCGCCCACCTCATCACCTGAAACGCCCTTGTTTATAAGCTCGATATCCGTATCGGGGTAAATAGGGCGCAACTTGTCCGCAAGAATTTTAACGTAACCGTTTCCAAGCGAATTTATATCGCTCCTGTCCCTTTCGCAATCTGTAATCGAATCCCCAAAAAACACGATTTTCATAGTTTTACTTCCTTAAAATTCAATATAGATAAGCTTCTTCGGAAACTTCAACAGTTTCCTCTGCCGTTTTCATATTTTTCTTTCTTTTATCTTTTGTTAATTCATAAACGACACGCGCCGCTATGACTGCCACGCCGCCCGCAATAAAAAGCACGGTAATGAGAACGTTCGAAACATATCCGCTTTCAACGTCGCGTTGAACCGCACAAAGCGAACCGCTTATAACAAGATTAATTTTACCGCCGACGCGCTCTTTCCCGATTTTTTCCGCGATATCGGGAGCGTATTGGTTCGGCGTTGTTGCCGTTTCCGCAAAATAAGTGTTCCCCGTTTTCGGGTCTGTATACCCGCAAACGAAGTAAACGGTACATCTGCCGTGCGCCGACGGCGAACTGCGTACATAATATCGAACGACCTCGCCCTCCACAGCTATACCGCGAAAATAAAGCTTTTCAGCGGTTAATGTGTTGGAAATATTCACAAACCCCGCAATAAAAAGCCATACCGCAACAACGGTAAATATATTTATTAAGATTTTAAAAACCTTGTTTCGGTTCATCAAAATTATTTTAGCATATCAAAAATTCTTTTGCAAGCAAGGCGCAAAATTTGTTGCGGTCAAATTTAAAAAACCGTGAAATAATGTTTTGACAAACGCATAATATTATGATATATTATGTAGGCATATTTAATACTTTGAGCGGAAGTACCCAAGCGGCTCAAGGGGCTCCCCTGCTAATTGAATTATATTAATTCGCGGGGAGTGGTACAAACTGAAATATTTTGAAACGTATGCGGGAAAAAATTATTGCTTTTTAGCAACTCCCCGATTAGTCAAAAAATGTTTCAAATTATACCGCTTATTTCAAAGTGTTTTATAAAAATAGACAATTTATAGACAATAGACAATCTTGACACGGAGTGGTACCCAAGTGGCTCAAGGGGAGCCCCTGCTAAGGGCTTAGCATCTGAATAAGGTGGCGAGGGTTCAAATCCCTCCCACTCCGCCAATAAAGGTCGTATTCTAAATTTAGGGATACGACCCTTTTGTTTTTTCTATTGTATTGCTTGTAAAATGCGTTTGTTGTAGTATAATGGCAATGTGATAAAAAGGAATTTAAAAGATAAAATATAAAATTGATAGAGGTGAATGATATGTCTATTATTTTGAAAAGTACTCTCGCACAATATGAAAAAATGATGGATGAGCTTGTACCGCCATTGTTTGAACTATTAAATGAATTGGATTCGCTTGAACAAGAAATTTATGCTCGTGACCGTGAAATGGAGGAGGAAAAAATCGCACTGAACATTCCTCGCCATATAATTCATCCAAAATGGCCGGAACTAAGAAAAGAATTCAAAACACGCTATGGGGCTATTATTGATAAAAGAGCCAGTGAAAAACTAAAGTCATATGGATATGCAAATAGCTTTGGTAAGCCAAGCAGGTATTTTTATTTAAAAAGCGGAGAGTTTTCTGCAGAGTTTACTATGCGAAAGGAAAATATGGCTAGTATCATTGTACATTATAAAAAATACAGTGAAATGAAACACAAATTTGTGCTTCGATTAATTGATGGCGTATGGCTGATTGCTGAAAAATACTATGCCTTTGAAGATGAGAAAACATGGCATGCAGATAGCATTTAAAAGGAAGCGAGCACCCGTTTGTTGAGTAAATGAAAACCTAAAATAGGTGGGAAGATATTGACAATCCTGCAGCCTTGTCTGCTATCACTCCATATCCTACTTTCAGTGTGGCTATGGAAAAAAGTCCAGCAACTACAATTTAGACAAATATTCGTTTTAAGTTACGATTGCTCCGCCAAAAAGTGATTGTACGAACACCACCAAAGGGTGTTCGTACTTTTTTCTTTTATACGAATGTCTCCGAAATAATCATTTGAATATTTCGGAGAATTTTTTATTCCATTCTTCTGCTAGCGTTTCGTACTTTCCTTTATAGTATTGGGGCATTAGTATGTAACTTGGTAAACACTTATATTTGAACTTCATTGCCGCATACGCAAACGTAAAAGTGCACGGAGCACAAAAAATCGGACAGTTTTTTAGAACTGTCCGATTTTTTATTTACTGTAATATTCAATTTCTTTCTGGTTTGCCGACAAATTGCAAAGGCTTTCAACGTGCTAAATATTTATATGCGTGCAATATATTCCGCTCCTGTTCCTATACAAATAATTTTTTCATCTAACTTTGCAGATACAAAGCATTGTATTTGAAACTTAACAGGTAACAACAAGCATAGGATTCACATATAATATATAAATACATATTTTTTAACTTACTACATATTCGCCTCTGCCACGCAGGGGTAAATATGTAGTATTTTTTTACAAAAGGAGAATTTATGCCTTTTATTCAACGATTTTCAGACGTCAAAAAAGGCGGAATAGCGTTTACCGGCAACACGTTGGGATTGAGCAAAGCGCCAAACCAAAACTTACCCGGAACGGAAGGTTCGATAGGCGCTTTCACAAGCCTTAACAATGCTTTACAGGTAGGAACGTTCCCCGCAGGCACGACGCTAAGCTACTTACAGAACGGCTCGCGCGCGACTTTAAATTTACCCGCAGGTTCCACCGTTTTATATGCAGAACTCGTTTGGGGCGGACTTTTCCGTTCGTCTGCAAACGATATCTCGGCTTTGACAAATAACAGCGTGATATTCACTACCGCGCTCGGCGCGTTTACCGTAGCACCCGACCCGCTTACGGCGCAAAACTTCAACATTCCGGCGGATAATATCACCGTTGGCTTTTACGTCAGGTCGGCAGACGTAACCGCTTTGGTGCAATCCGCGCCCACTCAAACTTATTCTGTCGAAGCCGTGCCGGCGCTTATCGAAGCGTTAGACAGCAGAACGGCGGACACTAACCACGCAGGCTGGACGCTTGCCATAGTCTACGAAAACCCCGCTCTGCCCCTCCGAAATCTTACAGTTTGGAGCGGCGGCACGGTAGTTTCACCAAATACGGGAAGCACGACTATAACCGTTTCAAACTTTCTTACCCCGGAAGTTGCGCCCATAACCGGCAAAATATTCGTATCCGCGCAGGAAGGCGACGCCGTGCTTACGGGCGACCAAATGTTATTCGGGCAGACCGTTCCGACGCTTGCTTTGCTTTCCGGACCTAACAACCCGCAAAACAACTTTTTTGCATCACAGATTAACAACGAGAACGGCACGTTAGACACATCAGGCACGTTCGGCAACCGCAACGCAAACGCCGCCGCGGGCACGAATACTTCTGCATGCCGACAAGGCTGGGATATAACCGCCGTAGACGTTTCCGACAAGTTAGCCGCAAGCCAGTCAAGCGCGGTTATCCGCTTTACCAGCGACGGAGATTTATACGTCCCCAATGCGCTTGCCCTGCAAATAGACAGCAAAGGCGCAAACATTGTGATAACCAAATCCGCCGATAAAACTTACGCGGAAGTCGGCGAGGAAATCACTTACACCCTTGTACTCGAAAACACGGGTACGGCAGAGGCTTTAAACGTAACTTTGAACGATATGCTTCCGCCCGAAACCGCGCTTGTAGCAAATTCTGTAACCGTTGATGGCGTTCCTTATGCCGGAGCTTTGCCCGTCGTTATTTCAAGCATATCCGCAGGGCAATCGGCAACGGTATCGTTTAAAGTTACCGTAAACGCACTGCCTGCGGTTAACCCCGTGTTCAATATTGCAAGAGCGGACTATGAATTTTTCCCGTTTGCAGGTTACCCCGCAACAAGCTTTTCAAACTCCAACCCCGTTGCCGTATTTATTATTTTACGGCAAATGACCAACGTAAAAAGCGTTGACAAAGAATTTGCCGTTAAAGGAGATATCCTGACTTATACTTCCGTAATTACAAACACAGGCAGTATTCCGGTTACCGACGTTATATTCAAAGATGAAATACCCGCGGGCACGACGTTTGTAAACGGCTCTGTAACTATAAACGGCGTAAGCTTCCCCGCTTATAATCCTCAGACGGGATTTTTTGCGGCAAACTTAACTCCGCAGGCAAGCGTAACGGTAACGTTCCAAGCACAAATAAACTAAGGAGAAAAATATGATAATTCCAAATCAATCCAATATTGCATTTAACTATGTTCTGCCCGACGGACAGACGATTGCCGCCGAGCTGGACAGCAATATAGTGAATACCGAAATTCTGACGTATTCCGTTCCGAAAATAAAAAGCGGCGATAAAACGTTTTTACAGGAAGGCGAAACTTCACGGCATTCCGTTGTAATAACCAATAATTCGCAAACTCAGCTTTTCAATATATTTTTTAAAGATACTATGTCGGGCGGTGCAACCTACATTGCGGGAAGCGTTACCGTAAACGGCGTTTCACAACCTGCTTACGACCCTGTTGCCGGCTTTTCATTGCCTTCCCTTAACGTTGGTCAGGCGGTTACGGTTGCTTACGATATTCAGGCAAACAACCCTATGACGCAAACGCCCGTATCGGACTACGCAACACTCAATTACACGGTTGACGACCCCGTGCGCGGAAACGTAAATTTCAGCGAAAATACGAACACCGTATCCGTTCAGATTATTTCAAACAGAATAACCAACGTGAAGAGCGTAGACAAAGCGTATGCTGTAATAGGCGATAATTTGCATTACACTTCGGTCATCACTAATACCGGCTCGCTTTTAAAGAGCGGACTTGTGTTTACCGACCCCATACCTACGGGTACGGCTTTCGTTGCGGGCAGCGTAAAAATCAACGGCACAACTTATCCCGCGTATAATCCGGCAACCGGATTCGGGCTCCCCGACCTTGCCGTAGGGCAGTCCGTAACGGTAGAATTTGACGTGACCGTGACCGCATTGTCCGCTACCGTAACAGAGCACAACACCGAAATCGAATATAAATAAAGCGGAGGGGGAAATTATGAAAACAATAATCAACACCTCAACCGTAACCGATTATTCGGGCGAACCTCCAATTGTGACTTTTAGCAACCCTGTTACCACGTTTATCAGGCAAACCCCGCCGACGCCTATAATTACAAGGATTTTTTACCGCATACCTTGCAATTGCAGTGATTGCTGTGATTGCTGCTGCCCTTGCAATTGTAACTGTTGCCGCAATAATTTTTGTTAATTAAATTAAGCTATAATACCGACTGCGTTTGCAGTCGGTATTTATACACTATGCACAAAACCGGACAGTCTTTTTACGACTGCCCGATTTCTTATTTTAATTTGAAATTAAATATTTTCGTTTTTAATTTTACTTAATTTGAAAAATGCAATTACACTACGCAAAAAGCTAAGTTAAAATTTTTCCGCAAATATATAAATCATTCTTCATCGCATCGTTCAACCGATAAAATAAAGGGATTATCTTTCATAATTTCGTTTAATTTTTGCGACGAATATTCTTTACCGGTATTAAGCACCGCATGATAAACCGTAAAATCGCCGTTACGCGTTATATTCAAACTGTTAAAATGCTTTGCGGCAAAAAGCTCTTTTACTTTTTCACTTTCGTCAACAATATTTTCAAATGTTATTTTCACACGATAAAAGCGCTTTGTTTGAAAAAGCTTGCAATTTATATGGCAAATACACTGCACCGCAATTAAAATAATCGAAGCGCCTACGGCGACAACGTACATACCCGCGCCCGCCGCCATGCCGACGCCCGCCGTAGCCCATATACCTGCGGCGGTAGTGAGACCATGCATTTTCTGACCGCGGAACATAATTATACCCGCACCCAGAAATCCTATGCCTGAAACTATTTGCGCGGCAACTCTTGCGCCGTCGGCGCCCATTTCTCCGAACGCATATTTACTGATTACCATCATAAGCGAAGAACCGACGCAAACAATCGTATGCGTGCGGATTCCGGCTTCTTTATATCTGAGCTTCCTTTCAAAGCCGATAGCAAATCCCAAAATTACCGCAACGGCAACGCCGATAAGATATTTCAATTCGCTTAGTATTATTTCAGCCATTTTTTCAGTCCCCCCTGAAATCGAAAATACGTTCTATCTCCTTATATATACGGTTTGCTATCTCCTCCATTCCTTTATCGCCGGGGTGAGCGGCAACTCCCTTGTGGTCGAATTGCTTCAATGCTTTCATTTCATCGCAATCACCCAAATCATGAATTTGCACAAAACCGTAAGATTTTTCTTTTGCGAATTTTTGCACAAAACCGTCGAACGGCTCATATTGCCAAAACAAATCGGTGAGTATTATCCGCGCGCCGCTTTCGGCAAAGTAATTTACCATTTCACAATAGCACGGAATAAAAACGTTTAAATTTTCCGCCAAACCAGCGTTTTCGCCAAGCCGAACGACTGCTATATCGGCGGTAAAGCCGTGTGCAACAGCATATCGGTTTTTAAGCAAAGACTTATCGAGGGTACGCTCCCACTCGCTAAGATTTGCAATACAATAAGATACCCGCAAGCCCTTTGCTTCCAACATTTTAACAACACGGTGTACGTAATCGTTTTCCTTGCAGCTTGCCGCCATACCCCAATCGCCGAACCAGCCTAAATTTTCGGCTGCGCCGTGGCGGGTTATGGAATTCCCTAAAAAAAGTATTTTTATATCCGCGCCGTCCGTTAAAGTAAACGATACGCAATCGTTATCTTTAAGCTGACCGCTTGCGGGAACGTCGTTTTTTATTAAGTCTTTTGAAATTTTCATTTTAACATATCCGTAACGGGCAGATTATGGCTCAAAAAGCCGGGGTGCATAAAAGGTTCGCCCGTGTCGGGGTGATAGCTTTCGTAAAGCTCACCGCTCTCTTTGAGATTTTTATTGAGCAATTTAAGCGTTGCGGCTTGAACTCTTTCGGCAAGCTCCGCCTTTCCGTAACGCACAAGCCCCTTATAAACACAGTAATTGGCTATCGTCCAAATCGCGCCAAGCCAGTTCGAAGGGTTGCCCGCACTTTTTGCAAGGCTGTACATCTTTTCGTTTTTCGCAAGCGTTCTTACGCCGTATTCGGCGAATATGTCGTCGTTTTCCGTAAGGTGAGCACACATTCTTTCCGCCTGTTCCGCACTGCAAATACCCGCGTACATAGGTAAAAAACAGCCCCAGAAACGTATTTTAAGCGGCATTGTTTTCCAATGCGGGTCAAGCCCGGAATGAAGCGCAACGCCTTTGACTATGCGTTCGGTTTTATAAAAATTTATATCCTGCGAATAATAAATTCCGTCGCGCTCGTCCCACATCTCGGCGTTTATTGCAACCTTTAATTTTTCGGCTTTAGCTCTCGTTTCCGCCGCGCGCTTATCGTTGAGCTTTTCAAAAATTTCGGCAAGCGATATGTATTCCAGATAGATAAAACTGTTTAAATACACGTCTGCGCCGCTTTTATGCGGACGGTAGAAAACCGTGGGATTGTTGTCTATCCCTATCATAATATCGTCCTGCCAGAAGAAAAGCCCCGAGCTTTTATCATACTGCTTTTCTTCAAAATACCGCATATACTTAACGAGCTTTTCGGCGTCGAACCAATCGTATCCGCCCGTAAAGTTACCCACAAGCAGAGCGAACTGACACAAAAACGGCAAACACTGATTTAATGGCGTACCCTTATCGTATTCCTTTTTAAAGAAGCCCTCGAAAAGACCTCCCGCAGAAACCATTATTGGGATAAATCCGTCTTTCTCCTGTGCGTCAAGGAAATCGAGAACGCTGCCCTGCATATGGGCGCAAGCAGTATTCCGCGACACTCCCGCGCGGGTCATTTCCTCCTCGCCGAAAATCTCGAAAGACCTTTTTAAAGCCAAAGCCTCCCAATATGCGTCCCAACTCCAAAGCTCGGTAAGATACCCCGTTCCCGGTACGATAAAAGGATATTTAAGATTTTTTACAGGCGGCTTCAATATGCCTGTAAAACGCGATAATATGTAATTTTTTATTTCATTCATTTTCCGTTACCATTCCATCGTATGAGACCGTTATTCCGCTTGCCCGAAAGTATTCTTCTATGTCTTCGTGCAAGCCTGCGTGATTGTGGGTTATATGGTTTACTATGAATTTTGTTTTTTCATTGGCGGCTCCGAGCTTTAAAAGCTCTTCTTTCAGCCGTTTATCCTGCTCGAAATTCATATGGTGAACGTAGTAATTCAAGCCCATGGTTCCGTCCATAATAACGCAGGAAAATACGCCGTATCCCCCGATATATCCGAGAGTTTCGGCAGTCGGATACCCGCTGTCCAGAAGATACAAAAGCGCGGATTTGCCGTCGTCGATTATGTAGTTCAGCGCAATCTGTTCGGGTGCGTGGTTCGCCTTTAATGCAGTAACTTTATAACCGCCGATATTTACGCTTTCAAACGGTTTCAGCGTATGAAAAACTATGCTTTTGCGTATCTCGTTCCTGATTGGGAAAAGTTTATAATAACCGTCGAACAGCCTTTCCGCGTCCGCATTGCCGTAAACGTGCAGTTTTTCGCACTCGAGCACGGGCGCAAAGTCCGTACCGCGGATACTGAAAAGATTGGGGCAGTAATGGTCGTCGTGAACGTGCGTTATCAAAACGTTTTCGATTTCGCCGAAGTTTATTCCGTTTTGCATAAAATGCATATGCGTATCCGGAGGCAAATCGATTAAAAGCTTATCGTCTATTAAAGTCTGCGAAAGCGAGCGCAGGCTTTTGCCTTTTGCCTTTCTTGCGGCTTTGCAGTGTTCGCAACTGCAAAACAGAGCGGGATACCCCTCGCCGCCGCCCGAACCGAGTATTTTTATTTTCATAATCCCAAATCCTCTATGCGCCCTTTTTCCGCCAACTGTTTTAAAATAGAAATTTCGTTTTTAACGCAGTTGTTAAGCCGTTCGTCCGTTTTCCACTGTTCACGCTGAAAGGCAACCCCTTGCGTATAGCCGTATATTTTTATAAATTCCGGCAACAGAATATTAGCAAGGCACAAAGCGCGCCTCATATGAAAAGGTTCAGTTATTATAGTTAAGCTTTCAACCTTCATAATATCCGTGCGCTTACATATTTCCGTAAGAGCACAGGTCATATTTTGTATTGTATCATATGCGCGAGGCTCTTCTATTATAGCATTTTGCGGAACGCCGCGTTCCAAGAGTTCTTTTTTAAGAACAGAACACTCCTTAACGCTTTTATCCGCAACCGCCGCTCCGCTCGCTATAATTGTTTGCGTGCCGCCCTTTTTATAGAACGACGCGGCAATTTCAGCGCGGATATGCGCATATTCCGGCGCAGTACCGCAAAGAATTGCAAAATCGCTTTTTACAAGCGCTTCATAATTTTCATCGAACAATATACCGTCGATTTTTTCAACTTCCATAAATACCTTTAGCAAGAACCGTTAATAAGCGTTAACGGAACGAAGTATTTTTCCCCTCTGCCGTTTACCGAAATTTCCAACACGATATCGTATTTATAATTTTTAAGCGCGGCGGGAGTAAAAATCAAATCAAAAGAATTCGTATGGCTTACTTTGCTGCCGTGCCAGTGTTCAAGCCCTACGGCGCGTTCCGTTCCGTTTATAATTTTCCAATCCTCGGGAACGCCGAGTACGCGTATCGATAAATACTGCGATAAATACAGTTTGTTGCAAAGAGTGACATTTATCCGCTTTTCCGCACCCTCTTCTATTTTGCAAAGCTCTTTACCGAAACAGACCTTTACGGTAAGCCCCGTAAAATGAAAGCGCACGGTTGAAGGGCTTTCCGCCAATAATTCTTTGAAATTTTCCTGCTGATAAGGATAAAAAGCGTTCTCATCGTAACTTAGGCTTGCCGCGGTAATTTCAAAACCGCTGTCTGTGAAATTACACCTTTCCGAAGAAACTACGGGGAATTGCTTGATTACCCTTTCGCAAAGCGCAGAAACGGTTTCGGGAACGTTTAACAAAAGATCGGGGCGGAGAGTACAAATCGCAATCTTTTCGGAACAGCCGTTTTTCCACTTGTCGGGGATATTTTCAGCTCCGCCGATTATTCCGAGTATCGCGCCCAGCGTGCCCGCAGTGCAATCGGTATCTTCACCGCAATTTGTTGCAATACAAATTGACTTGCCGAAGTCGCCGTTACCGTAAAGCCACCCTATAAGAATTATGCCTATGCTTGCAGGCGCGTCGTAGCCGTGCACGGCTTTAGGTATATCGTTATCCTTTTGCTGTACAGGGCATTTTTTGCTTGCCGGAACAGAAGGAACGCCCTTCCACTCGCCGCCTATTTCGCCGAAGCTTGACGGCTCTGCAATAAGAAGTTTTTTACGGGCGGTCTTCCAGTTATCTCCGCGTTTAAAACAATCCAGCACAACGTTTACCGCGTTGCGAACTCCGCACTTTTCGGGAAGATATGAAAGCCCGATGTCAACAAGCTTGAAAACGTTGCTTTCAAAGAACGCCGCCGCCTGCACGGCAGCCGTAAACACAGCCGCGTATATACCCTCGCCGCTATGGTCCACGCATGCGTCGTAATATGCGTAATTCGCGGCAAGAGCGGGGTTACCCGCGCAAAGACAAGCCCATATTTCCGTGCGTATCCATGCGCCGTTGCTCTCTCTGTTTTCGTTGCGGAGATACCCCGAAAGCGGAGGCAAAATGCCCATTTGGTAATTGTTTTTACCCGTACCGTACTCCGATATAACCGCGGAAACGTAGTTTTCCCAATATTGAGCAAGAATATGGCTGTCTATATTCCTCCCTTCGTGTTCCACAGCGGAAAGCCATACAAGCTGTAAATCGACGTCGTCGTTAGGAACGGGCGAAGATACGTCCTGCATAAAAAAATCGATATCATACACGCCGCGGAAACACTCGAAAGGAGCGCCCAAGGTTCCGCCTATATTTTTACCGAGGTAACACCCCTTTACTTTGTCGCAATAAGTTTTGTAGTCTATTTTCATAATTTTTATTATACCACTTTGTCTGATAAATTCAAGCCCCCGAAGGCTTTTGCCTTCGGGGGCTTTGCCCGTTACTGTAAATTAAGCTTTAGGTACGCCGTAAAGCGAGGTTATATAGAATGTTTTTCCCGTCATATTTGTATATCCGGCAATCCATTCTTGACCGTGTACTCTGAACGTGAATTGGCTTAAATCTGTTTTCGCGCTGCCGTCAAGCGCCGCAATTTGAGTAGCGTCAAACGTAATCTTCGTCCATGTATTCGTTTTTGCTACGTTGCCGACGTCATTCCAGTAAGCTCCGCCCGCAACGTTTTTCAATTCCTCTTCTTGCCCGGATTCAATATAAACCCAGAAATAGATTTCGGAAAATTTACTTGCGTCGCTATCGAAAGTCAAGCCTGCCGACAAACCTATATCGTTGCTCGCCGCCGTAACTTTAAGCACGCCTTTTTCTTTAAAGTTTTCATCGGTAAGCCCTGCGGGCACGTCTTTGGTGATATATTCGGCGGAAGAGCCGTCTTTTGTTACCGCGCCGAAAACGTTGTTAATCTGCGCTTCGCCGGTTTTCTCGGTTAATGACTGCAATTTACCTAAATATGCTTCAACCTTATCCTTCCCCGCGATAAACTCAGTGTCCGTCAACGAGGGTTTGTTTTCATTTTCGCTGGGAGCGAACCCTACGCCGAACCAGTCGCCCGTGTGGTCTATCGCGTAATTAGTGGTAAAGAACTTTATACCGTTTGCATAGAGGGCAATAGTACCGCCTGTACGGACGCAGGTAATCGTGCATCCCGCAGTGAGCTTTGCAACCATTTCTGCATTTTGCGTGGGATATGCGGGCACGAATTCAGACGAAGGATATTTTTCCTCGTTGTTGTCGTGAACCATCACGCCGAAGTAATTTGCTTGGTGGAAGCGTATGCGCAACGACTGTTTGGTACCCTGAATAAACTCGAACGAGTTCCATTCCGTAGTATGCTTAACGTTTACGCTGACCGCCCAGTACTGCGCCGAGCCGTAAACTTCGCCTTGGAAGTTCCAAGATTTCCAATTCGAAGCATCCGCACCCATTACGGTTTCGTAATTATAATCCGTACCGCCGTTTACCCAAGTTATCTTATCAACGGAATCAACATAAACCACTTTTATATTATGCGTTGCCGCCGTAGCTACAAACGTTTCAGTATAAACGCGAATGGAATCGTCTACCAGATAATAATCGAAAATCTTATCCGTCTTTTCTTCGTGCGTAAGCATTAAAGTAGTGCCCCTGCCTACGGTATAAGTGCCGTCGGCGCTTACCTTTGCATTGGAAACGGAAACGCCGTCTTCAACCGTAACTGTGGTTAATTGTTCATAAGGCACGCCGTAAACCGCGGTAACGTACACCACGTCGCCCGATTTAGCTCCGTTGAAGCTGTAAACGAACTCTTGTAAGCCTTCCAGCCAGACGTTCTTTTCCGAAATATTTTGCGGCGCTTTTTCTCTGTTAAAGCTTACTTTAATCCACTTGCCCGCAACGGTAACGACATCGCGGCACCACCAGCCGCCTACGCTTATACCGCTCTTTTCGGAATATACGTAGAAATAGATTTCGCTGTAATTATTGATATTATCGATACCGTTGACAAGCGCAAACGCCTGCTCTGCACCGCTCAATGTAACTTTAAGCGAATTGTTCGCGTCCACAGTACCGTCTATACCGTCGTAACCGAAGTCCGTAACGTATTCAACCGAAGACGGCCTCCATGCGTTTTGCGATTCATGATATTTCAAGCTGCCGCTTTCTTCGGCTTTGCTGATATCGTTAAGCTCTTCGTTATCGTTTGCTACGCGGTCTTCATACTTAACGGTTATGCTTATGTCAGCGGTTACGGTAATCAAACCTCCCGTATACTCCTCACCGTTGATGAAAATACCGGCGTAGTACTTGCCGTCTGGCGATTTGCCCGTATAGATTATTTCAACCGATTTGCCTGCGGGAACTACAACCGTGCCGCCCTTTCCGTCAATAGTAAGTCCGTCTGCCAAAGTAATCGTACAAGGGTCTGCATAAACTGCGTAAACCGTAACGTTCTTATCCGTAATAACGAATTTGTTGCCGTATATATTCGTATCGCCTACCCTGAAGCAAAGGAATAATTTTCCGTTGCTTTCCTTGGGAGCGGAAAGAGTAACCGTATCTCCCACACGGTAGTTTCTATTTGCAAAATCTATAACCTCGTCGCCCTTTACTACGGTTGCGGCGTAAGCTGCGTGAACAAGCTCGGTTTTAGTTTCGGTTGCAACGGCTTTTATATTGTGAAGAACAACGTTTGAGGGCTGTGCTCTTCCTCCGATACCGAAGCTGTCGCCGCTGCTGCATTCAAGCGTATTTACTAAATCGACGGTTGCGATGAAGTATGAAACTCCGTCGTATTCAACGAACGTTTTAACGTAGTTGCCGTCGCGGATATGAATTACCTTTGCGGGCTTCTGCTCTGTTGCGCCGCGAAGAAGCGCTACCATATCGGAAGAGAGCGCAACTCCGTCACCCCATTTGTAACTGCCGCCGTAGCCACAGAATTTACCGCTGCCGTTGACAAGCTCAAAGCCGAGCAACTGGCTGGTTCCGCCTACATATGCAGCGAAATAATTCCAACCGCTTGCGCCGACGCCGTAAACGTCGTATGAAAGCACCCAGTTTTTACCTTCTCCGAGCTTATAAACCTGTGCGTCGCTTCCTACGGGCGCAACGTAATCGTAGTCTGCCCACGTCATTCCCTCGGCGGTAAGCGGATCGTCCGTATAAACCGCTTCAACCTCGTGCGAAGCTTTAGTAACTACAAACGAATTTCCTGCAATAACCTTGCCGTCAACCTTGTAGCAGTCAACTACCTTGCCCTCAACCTTCTTTGCGGAAAGCGTAACCGTATCGTTTATAAAATATCTGCTTTGATCAAAGGATACTCCGCCGCCTTGCGTTGCGCATTCTACTTCCTTAACGGTTGCAGGCGTTTTGGGAACGGCGTTCATGGAAGACAAGTAGAACGTGCCGTTGGGGATAACTTTCTGGTCGTAGTCGAAAATAAACCTTATGGTCATTTTACTGATATCGGTAACGCTTATGAATTTTGTATTAGTAGCGTCTTTATTTCCGTCTCTTCCGCCCCAATCACGCGTTGACCAGGTTATTTTATTCCATTTACCGTTTTCTATCTTGGTGTCGTTCCACCACATAGAGCCCATTATTATATCTTTTCCGCTGTCGTTATACACCCACATTTCAAGGCACTCGTATTCGTAAAGATTAATGAGCGCGGGAACGTTCATGCTTATAATTCCCTCGTTGTACCGCGTTTGAGTTACGCCGTCGAAAGTGACTTTATAAGCCCCCTCTTCTTTCGGGTCGGCTTCGTTTTCTTTGACTTTGGGAAGATCGGTCACGTATTCGCCTTTATAAGCGCTGTCGTAACAGCTTACCTGTCTTGCGCCGAAAGCCTCGTTAAAATACAGAACCCTGTTTTCAACCAGTGTTTCGGGTCCGTCAACCTTGCGCACGTATTCGTAATCGTTTGCGTTTCCTACAGCGTCTTCAACGTGAATACGTATTGCGTAAGAACCGTTCGTCTTATCCACAAGGAAACGTCCGCTCTCTATTTTAACTTCTTCTTCTGTTTTGTCTTCTGCAATATAGTAAACCTTTGCCCAACACTTTTCCCTGACGAAATCGCCAGAAAGAGTATACTGCGGCATTCTGTATTCGTTGCCCCTTATAAAGAAATCGGGAAGCTCCCTGTCGTCGTAGTTTATAACGGGCGCGGTTCTGTCCGCAAAGTCAATGGAAACGGTTACGTCGTTTACCTTTTTACTGCCTGCCGAATATACAAAGCTGTAAACGCCGGCAGTATCCACCGTAACCGAGCCGTAATTTATATCAAGCGCTTCTCCGGCGGAGTTTTTAACCGATTTAAGATAAACGTTGTAGCCCGCCAAAATCATTCCGTTTTCGTCAACTACGTCGTAATCGGGTATAACGTACGTTCCGAGATCTTCTTCAAGCGAAGTCGGAGCGTCTATGCGCCCTACCGTTGCATTGCAACCCGTCATAAGAGCCGCGCCGGCGCTGCTTGCCGCAAATACGGAAAGCAAGGCTATAATAGCTGTTTTCTTTTTCATTCAATTTTCCCCCGGTTTTTATTTTTCGCTGTCTATAAGCGCTTTTAAATATTTACTGTCCCAGTAACTGTCTAAATCGCCGGCACACGTGCTGAGCAATGAAGACGCCGACGTACCCTCGAAAAGACGCTTGTCGGGTCCGCTCACGCCGGGCAAATCGCCAAGTCCGCCGCGGTACGCCATAGGCGAAGCGTTTATAGGGAACACGGGAATAAAGTCGTTTCCGAACGCTTCGTAGCGCGTTTTAACGAAGTCTGACATAAGACTGTCGTCGGGAACATAGCTCGTAGGATAGGTAAGTCCTTGTAATTCTCCTGCGATTATCTTTTGCGCACGGTCGGAGAAAAGATATACAAGATAATCCTTTGCAAGCTTTTTCTTGTTTTCGGGGCGGTACGCGGGTATAGCTATGGGATAGTTGGGAGTTGCCGTATATCCCATAAGTCTTGCCTGCCTTACCGCTTCGAAATCCTCCGCGCTTACCCCTGCAACTTCGGTTTTGCCCTCGTCTACAGCAGTTACTACTTCAACAAGCTTGGATTCCGTACCAACGGTGGGAAGCTTTTCCGCAAGCTCGCTTATAACGGGATTGCGCATCATTCCTATTTTTTGAGGATTTTGCATCAACGACGATGACATTTCGTTTTCAAGCCAGTCGCCGTTTACCATAAACGCAACCTTCTTTTTATCGTCAACGAAGCCGTTTGAAAGGAACGCGTCCTGTGCTTCGGTAAAGCCCATATGTCCCGCATGCTGGTGCATATATCCGTTGGATCTGGACATAATTTTGCTCAGCGTTTCCAAAGCGTATCTTCTGCCTGCGGCGTTATTAATCTCCTTACCTAACTGCCATTCCTGCGTGGTTTCGTCCCAATATTTACCGTAATAATAATTTTTGTACGATTCCATACCCTCGTACTGTGCCCACCACACTACGCCTACATAGTCCCAGTTGTAGTTGATGCCGGCAGAAGCCGAAAACGCATAATAACCCTTGTCTTTAAGCTCTTGCGCCATATCAAGGAACTGGTTAGTGGTTTTGGGAAGAGTCCATTCACCGTCGAAAGCTTCGTCTAACGTTCCGATATTATAGCAGAAAGCCGAAACGGAATTGTTTGCGAACATAAGATATCTTTTACCGTCGTTAGCTTCCGCGTAATCATAAAGGCTTTTATTGAACTTATCCTTTATCGCAACCTCTTCTCCGTCAGGAGTTGAGTTATAAACGTCCGTCAAATCTTCCAAAAGCTTGGAATCCTGCGACTGATAAATATTTAAAAGAGGCATTACAATGTCGTTTTTTTCCTGTTTGGACTGTAAAAGCGACTTGATTTCGTCTGTAGTCTGGCTGGGAACGTATTTAACGGTTACGCCGGTAAGCGCCTTGTAGTCTGCCGAAAGCTTGTTATTCACTTCCTTGCCGAATCCGCCCGTCTTATAGTGGACGGAAATAGTGCCGCCGCCTGCGCCACCGCCGCCACCGCCATTCTCGGGGTCGCATGCGGTAAGCCCGAAAGCCATACTCGCCGCAATTGCCGCACTCATTGCAACACAACCTAATTTGAATAACTTTTTCATCGATTTTTCTCCTTATATCCTTAAACTTTTACGGGAATAACGAATATGCCTTCGCCTGCCGAAAGTTTTAAATCAACCTTGTTATCCTTTACTTCGTAAATCATTCTTTCGCCGCCGCGGTATACAACAGCGCGGTTAGCGTCCTTGAATTCGAAGCTTACAACGTCCTTCTGTTTATCCGCAGGGTCGGTAAAGTTGGTTACCATAAGTCCCGCTCTGCCTTCTTTGTCTTTAAACTGACCTATAAGCGTATCCTGCGTAGCCGAAACCTTATTTGCGCAGTCAAGTTTTTCAAGCTCGGTATTGAAGTTGAAGCTGGGGTTGATATATTCGGGGTCGTCGGCAGTGTTGATAGTGCCGTTAACGCCCATAATTCCTTCCCAGTCGAACGAAAGATAAACGTGGTCGAATTTCGAAATTTCCTCGTTTACCTCCTTTGCCATCTGATAATACTTCGTAGGCTTGCAGGAAACGTCGTTTTCAACGCAGCCGCCGCCGAAGTCCAGGAACGATTTACGGTAAGTAAACCAACTGAAACCTTTTACGCCGAAACACATATCCGTATATACCTGGAATAAGAATTCGGATTTATCCTCAATTTCGCGCTGATTTACAAGTGCACCGTAAGAACTGTAATTCTGTATAAACATATGAAATTCAGCGCCGTCGGCTCTGTGTTCCTTGGTAACGTCTGCGTAACAACTCATATCATACAGCCAGCTCGTTTGTAACGAATTGCCGTCGGAAGAACTTAAAAGCGGATAAATGTCTGTTGATAAAATTTTTCTGCCGTTAATATTCGATAAAACTTCATCATAAAGCTTGTTGACGTAATTAATGGTAGCGTCCAATTCCGTAGGCGATTTTGCGTGCCACATATCGCCGTTAATATACAGGGTTATATTTTTTCCGTCATAAATTTCGTTAAGTCTTTCTACGCGCGCGGCCACGTCGGAGAACACGTTTTCATAAGGTTCATCCCAGACGTTTATCATATCCACGGCGGGATATATGCTGTAATCGGTTTCATCAAGCTCTACTTTGTCTGAGTTTGCAAGCGAAGTATCCATACCGACTATTGCTTTAAGCCCCGCCTTTTCGCAGTTGACAAGCTGGTCGGTAAACGCTTTCGTGCCTCTCTTTGCCATTACGCCGTCTATAAACATGTGGGTAAGCCCCATTTCCGCGGCAAGCTTATAATCGGCTTCCGTGTTAATGGGGGGATCCCATCCGCCTATCCACATATACTGGTTGTTGTCATACTCCGGATACTGTTCGTCAGCGGAAGAAACTCCGTTTGAACAGCCCGTAATCGATAATGCGGTAACGCCCGCAAGTATCAGCGCCAAAGCCGACTTTTTGCCGAACTTCATATTTTCCTCCTAAATTTTTTTATTTTCTGCCGGTAAATGTTTTTGTAAGGAGTGAACTCCTTACATCGGGCGCATAAAATATGCGCCGCCGCATTCGCCGTAAATTTTAAATTAACCTTTTATTCCGCCTACGCTCATCGATTCCATCATCGTGTTCTGGAAGCATACGAAAAGCACTATAACCGGAATAACGCTTATTATAAGCCCCGCAAACAATACAGGATAATTTATCCCTCTGGTCATTTCAAGCTGGAATATATAAAGACCCGAAGAAAGCGTGGGATAAGACTGCATAAACAGCGTGGGGAACATATAGTCGTTCCAACGGTTTACAACCGCTACGATGAACAGCGAACCTATAACGGGAAGCGCCTGCGGAAGCATAACCCTGAAAAATACTTTCAAGTGGCTTGCTCCGTCTATAAATCCCGCCTCCGCATAAGTCCACGAAAGCGTTCTGAAGAACGAGAACAGAACGATAAATTCAAACCCGAAGCCTGCGGCTGCGGTAATCAGAATTAACGGACTGTCTATGATTTTCAAAGTATCGTAAACTCTGTACTGTGAAGGAAACGAACCTACTATGGGAATCATCATCGTTATAATTGCAATAGCGTAAATAACGTTTCTTCCGGGGAATTTATATTTTGCCACCACATACGAAGTTACTGACGAGGTAAACACGGTTAAAAGCGCGCCCCCGCAGGAATACCATATGGAGTTCCAAAACATTCCGAACATGTTCGTTTCATTCGCGTTTACTGCGGTAAACGCCGTTATATAGTTTGAAAACAGCCACTCTTTCGGCAAACTGTTTACGTCCTGATTGAATTCGACCTGCGATTTAAGCGAAGCGTTTATCGCCCAAAGCAAAGCGAAAAAAAGCGTGAATACGTAAAGCGCGAACAGTACGAATACTATTATCTTGGCAACAAGATAATCTTTGCTTGTTTGCTGAAAACTTCTTTTTATAGAAATCATTTTTCTCATTGCCGCGCTCCTTAATAAGTAACCTTAGGGTCTAATTTGTTAAGCAACCAGCGGGTTATAAACACAATGGGAACGCTTACCAACGTGAAGAATATACCTACTGCCGCGGGGTAATTCAAATCCACGCCCTTTTGCGTCTGGCGGTATATCCAGAAAGAAAGCGTCATAGTCGCAGGGTTATCCACTTCTACTCCCGCGCCCGCAAACAAAAGTATCGGACCAGTGCTGTTGAAAATGGAAGTAAACAAAAGTATAAGCGTAGTTGAAAGCGTGGGCCATACCATAGGCAAGATTATTTGCGTGAGCTCTTTATACCAGGGAACTCCGTCAAGCGCCGCCGCTTCCATTACCTCTTTGGGGACGCGGCTCATCGCGCTTTGATATAAAATCATATTTACGCCCAAACCCGTCCATATTGTATAGGCTATTATCGTGCCGGTAGCCGTTGCGTCGTCCGTAAGAAGAGGCGGAACGCGCACCCCGAAAAGCGACAAAAACATATCCAGAGGTCCGCCGTATTCGATCAGTTCTTTATAAACCGTAACGAACAAAACCGCGCTTATTATAGAAGGCAGAAAGAACACAACCCTGAAGAATTTGTAGCCCCATATCTTTTTATACAAAAAGTAGGCGACTATAAACGAAACGGGTATCATACATATTCCCGCCGCAAAGTATCTCATGGTATTCTTCAACGCCGAAATTACCATCGAAGACGGATTGCTCCATTCGCTGAAAAACCTTTCGAAATTGTAAAGCGACCACTTGAACAGCTCTCCGCCGTTATCGGAGTAACCGTCGAATTCCTGAAAAGCCATAAATATGGAATTGGAATTTATCCAAACATAAAATATGGCAAACTGGATCAACGGCAATAAAAGCATTCCGTAACAGAAAACGTATTCCGAAATTTTGCGCTTCGTAATCTTTTTTTTCTTGTCTTTTTCAGGTTGCGGAGCGTTGTTTTCCGCAACTTCCGCAGCTTCCGAACTTTCCGTGCCGAATTCCGCCGTTAAAATATCCGTTTGTTCCATTCGCTTTTCCCCCTTTTTCCGTTATTTTTCAATCGCCGCGGCAAGCTTGTTGCAAGCGGTAATTTCTTTTAAAACTTTATCGCTGAACTTTCTCTTTCTGTCATAGAAAAACAGACCGTTCTGCTCCTGCTCCACATCATAAAGCTGGGTATAACAAAATCCGCTGATTTTTTCACACGAAAGATAAGACTTAGTCATTCCGAGATATTCCGCCAAAAAATCTTCTTCGGAATCGAACGAATGGTATCCCCAGTCGTTACCTTTGCTGGCGTAAGTCATACCGCCGTATTCGCTTGCAATGATAGGAAGCTTTCCGTCGTAAGGCACGCTTTCCTGCGCGGCTGCCGGCGCAAACGTTTTATCCATCGTCAGCGAATCCGAATTTTTTATATCTTCCACAAATCTGAATGTTTTTTCACTTAAATGGTAATTGTGGAAATCGAAAATGTCGGTACGCCTGCCGTGATATCCACCGCTTGTATCAACGCAAGGTCTTGTAGGGTCAAGCGTTTTCGTCGCCGAATATACCGCCTCCACAAAGCGAATATCTCTTATCAGTTTGTCGTTTTCAAGGTCTTCCCATACTTCGTTCAAGGGGCACCAGATTATTATGGAAGGGTGATTAAAATACTGCTCTATAACCTCGCTCCATTGCGAAACAAACGTCCCCAGCGAGGTAATGTTATCGTATTTTATACCCCAGCTCGGGAATTCTCCCCAGACCAGATAGCCCGCCTTGTCGCTTTCATAAAGAAATCTCTGTTCGAATACCTTTTGATGAAGTCTTGCTCCGTTAAACCCAAGCGACATGGAAAGCCCGATATCTTTTTTAAACTGTTCGGCTTCCTTTGCGGTATAAATTCCGTCCTCATAGTACCCTTGGTCGAGAACAAGTCTTTGAAAAACGCTCTTACCGTTTATTTTGAATTTTCTGCCGTCGTAAGATACGGTGCGTAAACCAAAATAGCTGTAAACCTTATCTTCGCCGAAAGTTATTTCAACGTCGTAAAGATTACCCTTGCCCGCCTCCCAAAGATGAGCTTCCGCAAGAGGAATTTCAAAAACACGGCGGTATTCCGTATCCCCCTCGGCAAACCCTACCGGTTTTCCATCAAAAAATACTTTTATGCAAGTTTTTGCGCATCCGTCGGCAAAAACCTCTGCTTTTACCGTTTTCTTTTCGGGGTCGGGATAAAATTTAACCGATTTTATGTAGTTTTTCGGGGTTTTTTCAAGCCACACGGTTTGCCATATGCCAGTCGTCCGCGTATAGAAACAACCGTGCGATAAAGGCTCTTTACTTTGTTTTCCGCTAGGGATATTCTCTTTTATGTCATCGTGAACTGCTACGGTAATTCTGTTTTCGCCAACTGCGGCAAAAGGCGCTATATCCACCTCGAAAGCGGTATAACCTCCGACATGCCGTAAGGCAAATTTGCCGTTTACATAAACTTCCGCTATATAATCGACTGCACCGAAATGCAAAACCAGCCTTTCCGACAAATCTTCTTTGGTTAGCTTTATGATTTTCGAATACACGCAATCGATTATATAACCGGTATCGCCTATACCCGAAAGAACGGATTCCGGACAAAAAGGAACCTCTATTTTTCCCTTTAAATCAGGCTTTTCCGCATTTGTGCATTTACCTTTACCGAATTCCCATAATCCGTTCAGGCATGTGTAATAATCTCGCTTAAATTGAGGATTAGGATGTTCGTTTCTATACATTTTTTGTTCCTTTTTATAATTGCATAATTATTGTATCAAATAAAACATTGCAATACAATACTAACTGCGGTTCCACTTTCTTACTGTTTGTTTGCGCTTTACTTCCAAATTTTTGAACCGATAACGTCCCTTTTCAGTGTGCTGAATTTGCAAAAATGCGCCCGATATCGGCAATTTACTTCCAAAATATAATTATACTTCCATTTTTCGGAAATAAATATTTGATTAGCCGCAAATAATATGATATAATTGGTCTGCACCGTGATAAAAGGGGGGGGGCACACATGGCAAACGTAAGCTCTGAAAAACATTTCAATCTGAAAATAGATAAACAGTCCGACCACGAGGCCATAGCCAAAATCGCACGCGCTCTGTCCGTAGACGTAAGGCTTGAAATTCTCAAATATATGCTAAACCGCTCAGTCAGCCTTTCGGAGATTTCAAAAAATCTTAATATCCCAATATCCAGTGTTTCCAGACATATAGACATATTGGAAGAGGCGGGTCTTGTGGTAATAAGCTATCAGCCGGGGCTGAAAGGGCACACAAAGTTTTGCGCGCAGGCAGTGCTTGATGTTAAATTTTCGCTTATTGCAAACAAGGTAGACAGTAAACTGAAATCAATTATCACGGAAATGCCCATAGGCATGTATTCAGACTGCAAAGTGAGCGCGCCTTGCGGAATGGTCGGAAAAGAAACGCGCTTGGGGCAGTTTGACGACACACAAATTTTTTATTCGCCGCTGAGGGCGCAGGCTGAATGTCTTTGGTTCAAATCAGGATACGTAACCTACGTGTTCTCCTCCCCTCAAAAAGATTGCGAAACAAGGCAGAGAATAAGCTTTTCTTTGGAAGTATGCTCCGATACTATTTATTACAACAATAACTGGCCTTCGGATATAACCGTGAGTATAAACGGCATAGAAATTCTTACGTTTACGTCCCCCGGGAACTTCGGCGGCAAGCGCGGACGTTTAACCCCGGAATATTGGCCCGTTACCAGCTCACAGTTCGGGCAATTGAAAAAGATTTCAGTTGACAAAGAGGGCGTATATCTGGACAACGTCTTTATACACAAGCAAATAACATTTGACGATTTACGCCTTTTTGACAAAAACTCAATCTCTTTTACAATAGGCGTCAAAGACGACGCGGAGCATTGCGGAGGAATAAGCATTTTCGGGAAAAACTTCGGGGATTTCGGTCAAGCGATTATAATGAAAATTTCTTAAAAATATCCGTCGGCAGGCAAAAGCCCGCCGACGGATAAATTTTTAATAAACAAATTATTACAGTATCGATATCAAAGGTCAACCGACA